>NZ_CP128494.1:0-215000 GCF_030369615.1 Geobacillus stearothermophilus ATCC 12980
GTGGAAAATATCCATGATTTATGGGATCGCGTGCTTCAGGAAATTGAACGGAAAATCAGCAAGCCGAGCTTTGAGACTTGGCTCAAGTCAACGAAAGCCCACTCTTTGCGTGGTGACACGCTCGTCATCGTAGCCCCGAACGAGTTTGCTAGAGACTGGCTTGATTCCCGTTATTCCCATTTAATTGGGGAAACGATCTACGCCATTACCGGCGAAGAGCTGGCCGTCAAATTTATCATTCCGCCAAACCAGGCTGACGAAGAACTCGAGTTTCAACCGGCCAAAAAACAGCGGAAGCAGTACGAGGAAGCGAATGATTTCCCGCAAAGCATGTTAAATCCGAAATATACATTCGACACGTTTGTCATCGGCTCCGGCAACCGGTTCGCCCATGCTGCATCACTCGCGGTCGCCGAAGCCCCGGCCAAGGCGTACAACCCGCTTTTCATTTACGGCGGAGTCGGACTTGGAAAAACGCATTTGATGCACGCGATCGGCCATTACGTCATTGAACATAACCCGTCCGCGAAAGTTGTCTATTTATCTTCAGAAAAGTTTACAAACGAGTTTATTAACGCCATTCGCGACAACCGCCCGGACGATTTTCGCAACAAGTATCGAAACGTTGACGTTCTGCTAATCGATGATATTCAGTTCTTGGCTGGAAAAGAACAAACGCAGGAGGAATTTTTCCATACGTTTAACACGCTGCACGAGGAAAGCAAGCAAATCGTCATTTCAAGCGACCGGCCGCCTAAAGAAATCCCGACGCTTGAAGACCGCTTGCGTTCGCGCTTTGAATGGGGGCTGATCACCGACATCACGCCGCCTGATTTGGAAACGCGGATCGCCATCCTCCGAAAAAAAGCGAAAGCGGAAGGGTTTGACATTCCGAACGAAGTGATGCTTTATATCGCCAATCAAATCGATTCGAACATCCGTGAGCTCGAAGGCGCCCTCATCCGCGTCGTCGCCTACTCATCGCTTATCAATAAAGAAATCACGGCTGACCTGGCAGCGGAAGCATTGAAGGATATCATTCCGAGCGCGAAGCCCAAAGTGATCACGATCCAAGACATTCAGCGCGTTGTTGGACAGCATTTCAATATTAAGCTTGAAGACTTTAAGGCAAAAAAACGGACAAAATCGGTCGCGTTCCCCCGGCAAATCGCCATGTATCTCTCCCGCGAACTGACCGACTGTTCGCTGCCGAAAATCGGCGACGAATTTGGCGGCCGCGATCATACGACGGTCATCCACGCCCATGAAAAAATATCAAAGCTTTTGCAAACCGACACGCAGCTGCAGAAACATGTGAAAGAAATCCAAGAAAAGCTGAAGCAACTGTGAATAACCGCCGCCGTCTTACGCACAGCTTATCCACATGTGGGCAAGCTGTGCTTGCTTCGCTTTTCTTGGTTATCCACATACCAACAAGCCATACTACTAGTACTACGGTTTTTATTTTTTATATTTTTATAATTTATTTCCGATCACCATTAAAACGAGGAGGAACAGCAAGTGAACATCTCGATTGACCGTGAAGCGCTGACAAGAAGTGTCCAAGATGTGATGAAAGCTGTATCGACGAGAACGACGATTCCGATTTTGACAGGGATTAAACTGACAGCGACGGCCCTTGGGGTGACATTGACAGGCAGCGACTCCGATATTTCGATCGAGTCGTTCATTCCGCTTGAAAAAGAAGGTCGGCTGCTCGTTGATGTCAAAAGGCCGGGAAGCATCGTGCTGCAAGCTCGCTTTTTTGCTGAAATTGTCAAAAAGCTGCCGCAGCAAACTGTCGAGATCGAGACGGAAGACAACTTTTTGACTGTCATCCGCTCAGGCCACTCGGAATTCCGTCTCAATGGCTTAAATGCCGACGAATATCCGCGGTTGCCGCAAATTGAGGAAGAAAACGTCTTTCAAATTCCGGCTGATCTATTGAAGACAATCATCCGACAAACTGTTTTTGCTGTTTCAACATCGGAAACGCGCCCCATCTTGACAGGTGTCAACTGGAAAGTGGAGAATAACGAACTCGTCTGCACGGCGACAGACAGCCATCGTTTGGCGATGCGAAAGGTAAAAATTGAAGCAGGACATGCTGTGTCGTACAACGTCGTCATTCCGGGGAAAAGTCTAAACGAGCTGAGCAAAATTTTGGACGACGGCAGCGCTCCGGTTGATATTGTCATAACGGCCAACCAAGTGTTGTTTAAAGCGGAACATCTTCTTTTCTTTTCCCGGCTGCTTGACGGAAACTATCCGGAAACAGCCCGCCTGATTCCGACAGAAAGCAAAACAACGATGACCGTCAATGCGAAAGAGTTTTTGCAAGCGATTGACCGGGCATCACTGCTTGCAAGGGAAGGGAGAAACAATGTCGTGAAACTGACGACGCTCCCGGGAGGGCTGTTGGAAATTTCCTCGGTTTCTCCAGAAATCGGGAAAGTGACGGAACAGTTGCAGGCCGAATCACTTGAAGGGGAAGAGTTAAACATCTCGTTCAGCGCAAAATATATGATGGATGCACTCCGGGCCCTTGATGGCACCGATATTCAAATCAGTTTCACCGGGGCAATGCGCCCGTTCGTGCTGCGTCCGCTTTACACCGACTCGATGCTGCAGCTCATTTTGCCGGTAAGAACATATTGATGTATGTCGGAAACGCATAAAAGGCGATCTAGTCATGGACGCCGTCCTTTTCGCAATGCCTCCGATGGAGAGGATGGGGACAATTGCGTCCCATTCTCTTCATCGGCTTTCTTTGCGGGCGGGCGATGTTTTCGATAAAATAAAGGAATAGGCGACTTAGAGGAAAGCGAGCGATGAACGGATGGAACAAACGGTGACGATTAAAACGGAAACGATCACGTTAGGACAGCTGTTGAAGCTTGTGCAGTTAATTGATACAGGCGGCGCTGCGAAATGGTTTTTGCAGGAATACAACGTGCTCGTCAATGGCGAAAGAGAGACCCGGCGCGGGCGGAAGTTAAAAGACGGCGACCGGGTGGATGTGGAGCAAATCGGCACGTTTGTCGTTGTACGGGCAGAGTAGGTGAAGATCGGGTGTTTTTAACCGACTTAGTGTTAACGAACTACCGCAACTACGAACATGAAATGGTGAATTTCAGCCAAGGGGTCAACGTCATTCTCGGGGAAAATGCCCAAGGGAAGACAAACATGATGGAGGCCATTTATGTATTGGCCATGGCGAAATCGCACCGCACATCGAACGATAAAGACCTTATCCGTTGGAATGAAGAGTATGCTAAAATAGAAGGAAGAGCGGAAAAACGAAGCGGTTCTCTTGCCCTTGAACTGCTTATCTCAAAAAAAGGGAAAAAAGCGAGATGCAACCATATTGAGCAGCGACGGCTCAGCCAATATGTCGGGCAGTTAAATGTAGTCATGTTCGCTCCGGAAGACTTGAATCTGGTCAAAGGAAGTCCGCAAGTGCGGCGGCGGTTTATCGATATGGAAATCGGACAAGTATCCCCCGTTTATATACATGATTTGGGGCAATACCAAAAACTGTTGCAGCAGCGCAACCACTGCTTGAAGATGATGCAGACGCGCGAGAGGGGCGGCGAGGCGGTGCTTGACGTATTAACCGAACAGCTCGCCGTGCTGGCGGCGAAGATTACGTTGCGGCGCCGCCAGTTTTTATCGCTGCTTGAGCAGTGGGCGATGCCGATCCACCGTGAAATCAGCCGCGGAGCTGAACAACTCGGCATTCGGTATGAACCGTCGGTCGACGTATCAGAAAAGGCAGAATTGTCGAGAATAGTAGAAGCATACTGCGAAACGTTCGCTTCCTTGCGAAAACGGGAAATCGAGCGGGGAACGACGCTTGCCGGCCCGCATCGCGATGACATCGCGTTTATCGTCAACGGAAAAAACGTCCAAACGTTCGGTTCCCAAGGGCAACAGCGCACAACCGCGCTGGCGGTGAAACTGGCGGAAATTGAGCTCATCTTTTCCGAGTTAGGTGATTACCCCATTTTGTTGCTCGATGATGTGCTGTCCGAACTTGATGACTTTCGGCAAACCCACCTCTTAGATGCGATCCGAAAAAAAGTGCAAACTTTCGTGACCACAACGAGCATTGACGGCATTAAGCACGATATCATTCAAGAAGCGGCTATTTATCGAGTCCACTCCGGTTCGGTAGCTGCTCCTTCTTGACCGCAAAACGTTGAACGTTTGCAAAGAAAGCGTAGGTGATCTGGCATGACAATGGAACAACGGGTTGAGCGAGCGTACGACGCGAGCCAAATCCAAGTGCTCGAAGGCCTTGAAGCAGTTCGAAAGCGCCCGGGGATGTACATCGGCTCGACGGGGCCTAAAGGGCTGCACCACCTCGTTTGGGAAATCGTCGACAACAGCATTGACGAAGCATTAGCCGGCTATTGCACGGAAATTCATGTGACGATCGGAAAGGATAACAGCATCACGGTCGCTGACAACGGGCGCGGCATTCCAGTCGATGTGCATGAGGCAACCGGACGGCCGGCTGTTGAGGTCATCATGACCGTTCTGCACGCCGGCGGGAAGTTCGGCGGCGGCGGTTATAAAGTATCCGGCGGCTTGCACGGCGTCGGCGCCTCGGTCGTCAACGCCTTGTCGGAATGGCTGGAAGTTTACGTATACCGAGATGGGAAAATCCATTATCAAAAATACGAGCGGGGCAATCCGTGCACCGATCTGCAAGTCATCGGCGAGACGGACCGAACCGGGACGACGACCCGCTTTAAGCCGGATCCGGAAATTTTTACAGAAACGACCGAGTTTGATTACGAAACGTTGGCCGCCCGGCTGCGCGAGCTCGCCTTTTTGAACCGCGGCTTGAAAATCACCTTGACGGATGAACGGGTTGACAACCGGAAAAGTGAATACTTTTATGAAGGCGGCATCCGCTCTTACGTCCGCCATTTGAATCGGACGCGGGAAGTGTTGCACGAAGAGCCGATTTACATTGCCGGCGAGCGCGACGGCATCGCTGTCGAAATCGCCTTGCAGTACAACGACGGCTATACGAGCAACATTTATTCATTCGTGAATAATATCCATACGCACGAAGGCGGCACGCATGAATCCGGCTTTAAAATGGCGTTGACGCGCATCATCAATGACTACGCCCGCAAACAGCAAATTTTCAAGGACAATGATGCCAATTTGACGGGGGAAGATGTGCGGGAAGGGCTGACGGCCATTGTGTCAATCAAACACCCCTCCCCGCAATTTGAGGGGCAGACGAAAACAAAGCTCGGCAACAGCGATGCGCGCACGGTGACGGACGCTGTCTTTTCTGAACAATTTGAAACGTTTTTGCTCGAACACCCGACCATTGCCCGAAAAATTGTCGAAAAAGGGATGATGGCCGCCCGCGCCCGCCTAGCGGCCAAAAAGGCGCGCGAACTGACGCGGCGCAAAAGCGCGCTTGAAGTCTCCAATTTGCCGGGCAAACTTGCCGACTGCTCGTCAAGAGATCCGTCGATCAGCGAGCTGTATATCGTGGAGGGGGATTCGGCGGGCGGTTCAGCGAAACAAGGGCGCGACCGCCATTTCCAGGCAATTTTGCCGTTGCGTGGGAAAATTCTCAACGTTGAGAAGGCAAGAATCGACAAAATCTTGTCCAACAACGAAGTGCGGGCGATCATCACCGCTCTTGGCACCGGCATTGGCGAAGAGTTCGACATCTCAAAGGCGCGTTATCATAAAGTCATCATTATGACCGATGCGGACGTCGACGGCGCTCATATCCGCACGCTTCTTTTGACATTCTTTTATCGCTACATGCGTCAATTTATCGAGCACGGCTATGTGTACATCGCCCAACCGCCCCTTTATAAAATCGAACAAGGAAAACAAGTGCGCTACGCTTACAACGACCGCCAGCTCGAAAAAATTCTTGCTGAGCTGCCGGAACAACCGAAGCCGACAATCCAACGCTACAAAGGGTTGGGCGAGATGAACCCAGAGCAACTTTGGGAGACGACGATGAACCCGGAAAAGCGAACATTGCTTCAAGTCAGCTTGCAAGATGCCATTGACGCAGATGAAACGTTTGAAATTTTAATGGGCGACAAAGTCGAGCCACGCCGCCAATTTATCGAAGAAAACGCCCGTTATGTGAAAAACTTGGACATTTAGGATGAAAAGAGAGGGATGGGGCCGCCCTCCTCGCTTCTTTTTGCCGACGGGGCCAACCGGGGCGCAAACGAAGCGGCGCCCGCCGTCCGCCTATGTCTGCTCCCTGTAAAGGCAGACCGGGCCGAAGAAGGCTCAAAAGGGAGGTTTATATGAATGGCAGAACATGAACAATCGCGCATTCGCGAAGTCAATATCAGCCAGGAAATGCGCTCGTCGTTCCTTGACTACGCCATGAGCGTCATCGTTTCCCGCGCCTTGCCGGATGTGCGCGATGGGCTGAAACCGGTGCACCGCCGCATTTTATATGCCATGCATGACCTCGGCATGACCGCTGATAAACCGTATAAAAAGTCAGCCCGCATCGTCGGCGAAGTGATCGGGAAATACCACCCGCACGGCGACGCCGCCGTGTATGATACGATGGTGCGCATGGCGCAAGACTTCAATTACCGGTACATGCTCGTTGACGGGCACGGCAACTTCGGGTCGATCGACGGTGATGCAGCAGCGGCCATGCGTTACACGGAAGCCCGCATGTCGAAAATCGCCATGGAGCTGTTGCGCGACATCAATAAAGACACGATCGATTACCAAGATAACTACGACGGTTCAGAAAAAGAACCGGTTGTGCTGCCGTCACGGTTTCCAAACTTGCTTGTCAATGGTTCGTCAGGCATTGCCGTTGGGATGGCGACGAACATCCCTCCGCATCAGCTTGGCGAGGTCATCGATGCGCTGTTGGCGTTAAGCCGAAACCCGGAGATGACCGTTGCCGACTTGATGGAATACATTCCTGGTCCGGATTTCCCGACGGCCGGACAAATCATCGGCCGCAGCGGCATCCGCAAGGCGTACGAAACGGGACGGGGATCCATTACGTTGCGCGCCAAGGCTGAAATTGAGCAGCATGCCAATGGCAAGGAAACGATTATTGTAAGCGAACTCCCCTATCAAGTGAACAAAGCAAAGCTGATTGAACGGATCGCCGAATTGGTGCGCGAGAGAAAAATCGACGGCATCACCGATTTGCGCGATGAATCGGACCGGAGCGGAATGCGCATCGTTATTGAAGTGCGGCGCGATGCGAATGCGAAGGTCGTGTTAAACAACTTATACAAACATACCGCCTTGCAGACGAGTTTTGGAATCAACATGCTCGCCTTGGTGGATGGCGAGCCGAAAGTGTTGAACTTAAAAGAATGTTTGGAGCACTATTTGAACCACCAGAAAACGGTCATCCGCCGGCGAACTGCCTTTGAGCTGAAAAAGGCTGAAGCGCGCGCCCATATTCTTGAAGGCTTGCGCATTGCCCTTGACCATTTGGATGAAGTGATCGATCTCATCCGTCGTTCGCGAACGACAGAAATAGCGCGCGAAGGGTTGATGGAGCGGTTTTCGCTCAGCGAACGGCAGGCGCAGGCGATCCTAGATATGCGCCTGCAACGGCTGACCGGCCTCGAGCGGGAAAAAATTGAACAGGAGTATCAAGAGCTTCTCCGCCTCATCGCTGAGTTGAAAGCAGTGTTGGCTGACGAAGAGAAAGTATTGCAGATCATTCGCGATGAGCTGGCCGAAATCAAAGAGCGGTTTAACGACGAGCGGCGCACAGAGATCATTGCGGGGGCTGTCGAACAGTTTGACGACGAAGACTTAATCCCGCACGAACATGTCGTCATTACGCTCACTCATAAAGGATATATTAAGCGCCTGCCGTTATCGACGTATCGAAGCCAGAAACGCGGCGGCCGGGGCGTGCAAGGCATGCATACAGCCGAGGATGATTTTGTCGAACATTTGCTCGTCACTTCTACTCATGACAACGTGCTGTTTTTTACAAATAAAGGTAAAGTATACCAGGCGAAAGGCTATGAAATTCCGGAATTCGGACGCACCGCCAAAGGGTTGCCGATCATCAACTTGCTTGAGCTCGACAAGGATGAATGGATCAACGCCATGATTCCCATTGAAAATGAGTTTGATAATGAGCTTTATCTCGTGTTTGCGACAAAGCAAGGGATCGCCAAGCGCTCTCCGCTCTCAGCTTTCGCCCACATCCGCAACAATGGGCTCATCGCCATTCACTTGCGCGAGGGGGATGAGCTGATTTCCGTCAAGTTGACGGACGGTAAAAAACATTTGATTATCGGCACGAAAAGAGGAATGCTCATCCGTTTTCCAGAAACGGATGTGCGGACAATGGGCCGCAGTGCGACGGGAGTCAAGGCCATCTCACTCGATGACGGCGATGAAGTCGTTGGCATGGAAATCTTGGAAGACCATCATGATGTTCTTGTTGTGACGAAAAAAGGGTTCGGCAAACGTACCCCAGCTTCGGAGTATCGCGTGCAAAGCCGGGGCGGAAAAGGGTTGAAAACATGCAATGTCACGGAACGGAACGGTCCTGTTGTTGCAGTGACAACAGTCGTCGGCAATGAAGATTTAATGGTCATTACGACAGGCGGCGTGCTGATCCGCATTGCTGTCAGCGATATTTCCAGGACAGGGAGAATTGCCCAAGGCGTCAAGCTCATTCGCCTCTCGGACGAAGACGAACATGAGTGTGTAGCGACAGTTGCCAAAGTGCCAGAGGAAGAAAAAGAAGAGAGAGAGAGGAAGAAGGGCATCCCGCTTAATTGAATGGCGTTCCGCCTGCAGGTGCGGGGCGTCCTTTCGTTTGAAAATGCGTGCGTCTGTTTTTACGGCGAATCGGAAAGCGAAACGCGCTTATTGGGCTTTCCGATTGCGAAAGTGCTGTTATTGCAGCCTATAATAGATGCAACGAAATCGTTTAACATATCCTTGAAGGAAAAGTGGCTCATCCATTTTTGACTGTCGAAGGCAAGCCGTAGGCTTGCCTCCGTCACGCTAAGGCGTGACGGACAGTTGGATGAAATGACCGGTCAAAACGAAAAATGTTAAAGCTTTAAATTGCATCTATATAAATCGTGCTACGATAAAAACAAAAAGACGGGGGGCTACATGGATGGTTCGCGTGAAGCGCTCCCAGCTTCGCGAAGGCTGTGTGCTTGCTGAAGATGTAATCGGCAAAACGAAACGGCCGATTATGACAAAAAACACTATTATTACAACACCGTTGTTGCAAGTGCTTGAAAAATTTCTTGTAGAGGAAGTGGAGATTGAGCCGTTTCTCGCA
This sequence comes from Geobacillus stearothermophilus ATCC 12980, assembly GCF_030369615.1. Lineage (NCBI taxonomy): Bacteria > Bacillati > Bacillota > Bacilli > Caryophanales > Anoxybacillaceae > Geobacillus > Geobacillus stearothermophilus. Next base: position 9,314 of record NZ_CP128494.1, read on the forward strand.
AACGGCGAACCATTTTCGCCGGGGGATTCGGCCGCGGCGGAGGATCAACGGCCGCTCTCTTTATATTTAGAGACCGTCCGCCAATACAAGACATGGTTTCAATCTTGGCGGTCCGGCTTGCCGGTCGACATCAATGAAATAAGGGAAGCTGTCATTCCCCTTTTTGAACACATGACAGGCTGCAAGCGGGAATTGCTTGCGTTGCACCATTATGCGACAAAAGAGGAATATTTATATCATCACGCCGTCAGTGTAGGATTGCTCGCCGGCTTTTTAGCCATGGAGCTCGGGTATAGCCGCGGGGAATGCCACCAAGTCGTTTTAGCCGGCGTCTTGTCCGACTGCGGCATGGCAAAAATGAGCAAACAAATTTTAACGAAGCCGTCGGCGCTCACTGAAGTGGAGTTCCACGAAGTGAAGCAACATCCGATTCTCGGCTACCGCATGGTGCAGAAGATCACAGCGTTAAGCCATGGAGCGAAGCTAGCCGTTTTGCAACATCATGAGCGAAACGACGGCAGCGGCTATCCGCTCAAGTTAAAAGCGAAAAAAATTCACCCCTACAGCCAACTCGTCGCAACAGCGGATGTGTACCACGCCATGACGTCAGAGCGCTTGTATCGGCGCAAACAACCGCCGCTTCGGGCCATTGAAACGATGTTGCGGCAGCAAGCCGGCAGATTGAGCGCAGACGCCGTCGCTGTACTGTTGAACCGTCTCGTCGGCCTGCAAACAGGAGCCGTCGTCAAACTATCCAACGGTGAGACAGCCGAAGTCATGTCGATTCAGCCAGACGAGCCAACCCGGCCGGTTGTCAAAGCAGCGAGGACGGGACGATTGCTTCTGTTAAGCACTCAACATGATATATATATTGAGGAGGTTTTGCGTGCACCAATGGATGAATAGTCGACCGAAAAGGCCGGTGAAAAACAATCATTTTCTCTTGCTGCTGTTGTTCATTGCCGAAAGAGGAAGCGGATTTCAGCAGGTTTCTCAGCTTGAGAATAACGCATTTCGCATTGTTTTTTGAATTAAATTGCCAACCGTCCAAAAAATACCGTTGCATAAACAACATCAACATGATACAATAAACTTTGCTTGCGCCGGCAACAACGAAATAAAAAAACTATTGACTTTTCATCGCCCATCAGTTATTATGTAATAGCTGTCATCATTAAAGTAAAGATCAAGCTCCTTGAAAACTAAACAAAACGCAAGCGTCATGAAAAAAACTTCGGCTGCATTGGCCGAAGCAAAAGTCAATCAACTTTCTTTGGAGAGTTTGATCCTGGCTCAGGACGAACGCTGGCGGCGTGCCTAATACATGCAAGTCGAGCGGACCGGATTGGGGCTTGCCTTGATTCGGTCAGCGGCGGACGGGTGAGTAACACGTGGGCAACCTGCCCGCAAGACCGGGATAACTCCGGGAAACCGGAGCTAATACCGGATAACACCGAAGACCGCATGGTCTTCGGTTGAAAGGCGGCCTTTGGGCTGTCACTTGCGGATGGGCCCGCGGCGCATTAGCTAGTTGGTGAGGTAACGGCTCACCAAGGCGACGATGCGTAGCCGGCCTGAGAGGGTGACCGGCCACACTGGGACTGAGACACGGCCCAGACTCCTACGGGAGGCAGCAGTAGGGAATCTTCCGCAATGGGCGAAAGCCTGACGGAGCGACGCCGCGTGAGCGAAGAAGGCCTTCGGGTCGTAAAGCTCTGTTGTGAGGGACGAAGGAGCGCCGTTCGAAGAGGGCGGCGCGGTGACGGTACCTCACGAGAAAGCCCCGGCTAACTACGTGCCAGCAGCCGCGGTAATACGTAGGGGGCGAGCGTTGTCCGGAATTATTGGGCGTAAAGCGCGCGCAGGCGGTCTCTTAAGTCTGATGTGAAAGCCCACGGCTCAACCGTGGAGGGTCATTGGAAACTGGGGGACTTGAGGGCAGGAGAGGAGAGCGGAATTCCACGTGTAGCGGTGAAATGCGTAGAGATGTGGAGGAACACCAGTGGCGAAGGCGGCTCTCTGGCCTGCACCTGACGCTGAGGCGCGAAAGCGTGGGGAGCAAACAGGATTAGATACCCTGGTAGTCCACGCCGTAAACGATGAGTGCTAAGTGTTAGAGGGGTCACACCCTTTAGTGCTGCAGCTAACGCGATAAGCACTCCGCCTGGGGAGTACGGCCGCAAGGCTGAAACTCAAAGGAATTGACGGGGGCCCGCACAAGCGGTGGAGCATGTGGTTTAATTCGAAGCAACGCGAAGAACCTTACCAGGTCTTGACATCCCCTGACAACCCAAGAGATTGGGCGTTCCCCCTTCGGGGGGACAGGGTGACAGGTGGTGCATGGTTGTCGTCAGCTCGTGTCGTGAGATGTTGGGTTAAGTCCCGCAACGAGCGCAACCCTCGCCTCTAGTTGCCAGCATTCAGTTGGGCACTCTAGAGGGACTGCCGGCGACAAGTCGGAGGAAGGTGGGGATGACGTCAAATCATCATGCCCCTTATGACCTGGGCTACACACGTGCTACAATGGGCGGTACAAAGGGCTGCGAACCCGCGAGGGGGAGCGAATCCCAAAAAGCCGCTCTCAGTTCGGATTGCAGGCTGCAACTCGCCTGCATGAAGCCGGAATCGCTAGTAATCGCGGATCAGCATGCCGCGGTGAATACGTTCCCGGGCCTTGTACACACCGCCCGTCACACCACGAGAGCTTGCAACACCCGAAGTCGGTGAGGTAACCCGCAAGGGAGCCAGCCGCCGAAGGTGGGGCAAGTGATTGGGGTGAAGTCGTAACAAGGTAGCCGTACCGGAAGGTGCGGCTGGATCACCTCCTTTCTAAGGGGAAAAGCGAAGGCCGCCCGCCTATCGGCGAAACGCGCTGGAGGGCCTGCGAGGAGGCTGTTGCCGCCGCAGCAGGACCGAAGCGTCGCGAGCCGATGGCGGCCGGAGCTAGACAGTACGAAAAGCGGAGGCGAGCGTTTCGCTGCGATGGGCAAATGTTCTTCGCCTGCAAGGGTGCTTGCACCCGGAAGGCGAAGGTTATTTGACCCCGAGCGGCGGCGAGCCGGAGCTAGACAGAATTTCTTGACAAAACCTATCGGTTTGATTATAATGACGCTTGTCGTTTTGTTTAGTTTTGAGGGAACTTTCCCTCCATGGGCCTATAGCTCAGCTGGTCAGAGCGCACGCCTGATAAGCGTGAGGTCGGTGGTTCAAGTCCACTTAGGCCCATCGGTTGCGGGGCCTTAGCTCAGCTGGGAGAGCGCCTGCTTTGCACGCAGGAGGTCATCGGTTCGATCCCGATAGGCTCCACCACTTTTCTTGATTCGTTCCTTGAAAACTAGATAACCGGAAAAGCGGAGGCGAGCGTTTCGCCGCGATGGGCAAATGTTCTTCGCCTGCAAGGGTGCTTGCACCCGGAAGGCGAAGGTTATTTGACCCCGAGCGGCGGCGAGCCGACGCTAGACAATAAGGAAGAAGCCGAGAGCGCTGTAGGTTAAGCTAGAAAGGGCGCACGGTGGATGCCTTGGCACTAGGAGCCGATGAAGGACGGGGCAAACGCCGAAACGCTCCGGGGAGCTGTAAGCAAGCGTTGATCCGGAGATGTCCGAATGGGGGAACCCACTGTCCGTAATGGGGCAGTATCCATGCCTGAATCCATAGGGCATGGAGGGCACACCCGGGGAACTGAAACATCTTAGTACCCGGAGGAGAAGAAAGCAAACGCGATTCCCTGAGTAGCGGCGAGCGAAACGGGAACAGCCCAAACCAAGAGGCGTGCCTCTTGGGGTTGTAGGACCGCTCATTGTGGGAGTGAGAAAGGAACGGGGTAGACGAACCGGTCTGGAACGGCCGGCCAGAGAAGGTGACAGCCCTGTAGTCGAAACTTCGTTCCCTCCCGAGCGGATCCTGAGTACGGCGGGACACGGGAAATCCCGTCGGAAGCAGGGAGGACCATCTCCCAAGGCTAAATACTCCCTAGTGACCGATAGTGCACCAGTACCGTGAGGGAAAGGTGAAAAGCACCCCGGAAGGGGAGTGAAAGAGAACCTGAAACCGTGTGCCTACAAGTAGTCAGAGCGCGTTCATGCGTGATGGCGTGCCTTTTGTAGAATGAACCGGCGAGTGACGATGGCGTGCGAGGTTAAGCCGAAGAGGCGGAGCCGCAGCGAAAGCGAGTCTGAACAGGGCGAAAAGTACGTCGTCGTCGACCCGAAACCAGGTGATCTACCCATGTCCAGGGTGAAGGCCGGGTAACACCGGCTGGAGGCCCGAACCCACGCACGTTGAAAAGTGCGGGGATGAGGTGTGGGTAGGGGTGAAATGCCAATCGAACTTGGAGATAGCTGGTTCTCCCCGAAATAGCTTTAGGGCTAGCCTCGGGATGGAGAGTGTTGGAGGTAGAGCACTGATTGGGCTAGGGGCCCTCATCGGGTTACCGAACCCAGTCAAACTCCGAATGCCAACGACTTATGCCCGGGAGTCAGACTACGAGTGATAAGATCCGTGGTCGAGAGGGAAACAGCCCAGATCGCCAGCTAAGGCCCCAAAGTGCACGTTCAGTGGAAAAGGATGTGGAGTTGCAAAGACAACCAGGATGTTGGCTTAGAAGCAGCCACCATTTAAAGAGTGCGTAATAGCTCACTGGTCGAGTGACTCTGCGCCGAAAATGTACCGGGGCTAAACGTGCCGCCGAAGCTGCGGGATGACCGTTGGTCATCGGTAGGGGAGCGTTCTAAGGGCGTTGAAGCCAGACCGGAAGGACTGGTGGAGCGCTTAGAAGTGAGAATGCCGGTATGAGTAGCGAAAACAGAGGTGAGAATCCTCTGCGCCGAAAGCCTAAGGGTTCCTGAGGAAGGTTCGTCCGCTCAGGGTTAGTCGGGACCTAAGCCGAGGCCGAAAGGCGTAGGTGATGGACAACAGGTTGAGATTCCTGTACCACCTCCTTCCCGTTTGAGCGATGGGGGGACGCAGGAGGATAGGGCGAGCAGGCGGCTGGAAGAGCCTGTCCAAGCCGCAAGGCTGATCCGTAGGCAAATCCGCGGATTGTAAGGCCAAGCGGTGATGGCGACGGAGTCATCCGGAAGTCCCCGATTTCACACTGCCAAGAAAAGCCTCTAGCGAGGGAAGAGGTGCCCGTACCGCAAACCGACACAGGTAGGCGAGGAGAGAATCCTAAGGCGCGCGGGAGAACTCTCGTTAAGGAACTCGGCAAAATGACCCCGTAACTTCGGGAGAAGGGGTGCTCGTTTGGGTGAAGAGCCCGAACGAGCCGCAGTGAAAAGGCCCAAGCGACTGTTTATCAAAAACACAGGTCTCTGCGAAGCCGAAAGGCGACGTATAGGGGCTGACACCTGCCCGGTGCTGGAAGGTTAAGGGGAGCGCTTAGCGGAAGCGAAGGTGCGAACCGAAGCCCCAGTAAACGGCGGCCGTAACTATAACGGTCCTAAGGTAGCGAAATTCCTTGTCGGGTAAGTTCCGACCCGCACGAAAGGTGTAACGACTTGGGCGCTGTCTCAACGAGAGACCCGGTGAAATTATACTACCTGTGAAGATGCAGGTTACCCGCGACAGGACGGAAAGACCCCGTGGAGCTTTACTGCAGCCTGATATGGAATTTTGGTATCGCTTGTACAGGATAGGTGGGAGCCTAGGAAGCCGGAGCGCCAGCTTCGGTGGAGGCGGCGGTGGGATACCACCCTGGCGATATTGAAATTCTAACCCGCACCCCTTAGCGGGGTGGGAGACAGTGTCAGGCGGGCAGTTTGACTGGGGCGGTCGCCTCCCAAAAGGTAACGGAGGCGCCCAAAGGTTCCCTCAGAATGGTTGGAAATCATTCGGAGAGTGCAAAGGCACAAGGGAGCTTGACTGCGAGACGGACAGGTCGAGCAGGGACGAAAGTCGGGCTTAGTGATCCGGTGGTTCCGCATGGAAGGGCCATCGCTCAACGGATAAAAGCTACCCCGGGGATAACAGGCTGATCTCCCCCAAGAGTCCACATCGACGGGGAGGTTTGGCACCTCGATGTCGGCTCATCGCATCCTGGGGCTGTAGTCGGTCCCAAGGGTTGGGCTGTTCGCCCATTAAAGCGGTACGCGAGCTGGGTTCAGAACGTCGTGAGACAGTTCGGTCCCTATCCGTCGCGGGCGCAGGAAATTTGAGAGGAACTGTCCTTAGTACGAGAGGACCGGGATGGACGCACCGCTGGTGTACCAGTTGTCCCGCCAGGGGCACCGCTGGGTAGCTATGTGCGGACGGGATAAGCGCTGAAAGCATCTAAGCGTGAAGCCCCCCTCAAGATGAGATTTCCCACCGCGTCAGGCGGGTAAGATCCCTCGAAGATGACGAGGTCGATAGGTCCGAGGTGGAAGCGTGGCGACACGTGGAGCTGACGGATACTAATCGATCGAGGGCTTAACCTAACAAGAAAAGTGGAGGCCGCCTGCTTATCGGCGAGGCGCGCTGGAGGGCCTGTGAGCGGGCTTAGCCCGCCGCAGCAGGACCGAAGCGTCGCGAGCCGATGGCGGCCGGAACTAGACAGCGAAAAGCGCAGGCGAGCGGCGGCGAGCCGGAGCTAGACAATGAAAAGTGAAAGCGCCGCGGCTTCTTCCCGAAACGGTTATCTAGTTTTCAGGGAACGAATTCCTGACAATCTCATATGGCCTAGTGGTGATAGCGGAGGGGAAACACCCGTTCCCATCCCGAACACGGAAGTTAAGCCCTCCAGCGCCGATGGTAGTTGGGGCCAGCGCCCCTGCAAGAGTAGGTCGCTGCTAGGCGGAAAACAGAGCACCCCATTGTGCATGACGCGCAATGGGGTGTTTTTTATCAACCTGCGCTGGGAAGCCTTTACTCTCGCGTGTTCGTGCAGGTGGGAGGGCATTCAATCATTTGGCTTGGCCCAAAACTTATGCATTAAATATTCGTTTAGCAGCAGGGGCACTTTGTCCGCCGATATGGAAAGAAATTGAAGAATAAAAATGTACGCCTTGCTTGAGTAAGAGTGAAGAAGTTCGCTCCACCACTCTGTTTCGTAGCGGGAGATCATGCTCAAATTGTACAGCAGCAAATAATGGGCATGGATTTCCGGGAGCGCAAAGATTTTTTCCTTCTTCGTTGGGATATGGTATGTTCCGTTCGAATGGAATAAAAATGGCCCTTCCTTAATCGGCGATAGCGGCGATTCCATTTTGAAATAAAGAAATTCCCCTTCCTCCTTGGCGAATGTCAGCTGTTTTTCGTGCCCTTCCTCGCTCATGTACTGGATGAAGCGGAGCTGCGACATATGGTAATGGTCCAAAATCGCCTTCGGAATGGCCAGCATGGGCGGTGAAACCGTATGTACGACCGGCAACGACAATGGCTTTTTTCGTTCGCTTAAACAAAAAAATGTTTCGTGCAGTTCGCAGATTCGTTGCAACAGCATGCCCATGCGAAATTTTTCCCCCGCCTCTTGTTTCACATGAAACATTTTTTCAGAAAAATGAGTGAACAAACCGTTTTTTTGGATTTTGACTTCGTCATCTAAAAATTCATAGCCTTGTTTTTTGCGCTTTCTCGTTGACACTCCATGGGCTAAAACGGATGTCGATTCAGGATAGTCCGGATCGACGGTGAGCAGGCACGCCTTTATCAGCTGCACCATGCCATAAAACAAAAGAACCGGTTTAATGGACAATGGCGACTGCCTGGCGGCGGCATAAAAGTTTTGCCCATGCTCCAAATAATATAAAAATGGATAACAGTTTGTATAACTGCGCTGAACAGCGTCTTCCCGTTGTTGCTGTTTGTAGCATTGCAGCAAAAAGCGCTGGGCGACGTCAGCGGAGCGGAAAATAGAAAAGTTGACAGCTTTACCGGGATTTCCGAACATTTTTACCCCCCCTTGCCATGGAATTGTAAGAAGATAACTGAAAAGTTGGACATTTTTTTGATTCCTTGACAGTAGTTTAACCAGTTGTTAAGCTACTAATAATATTTCCGGACAAGGGGGAGAAAACATGTGGGAAGCGAAATTCGCAAAGGAAGGCTTGACGTTTGATGATGTTCTTCTCATTCCAGCAAAATCGGACGTGCTGCCGCGTGATGTTGATGTCACGACGAAATTAAGCGATACGCTCCAGTTGAACATCCCAATTATTAGCGCCGGCATGGATACAGTAACCGAAGCGGAAATGGCTATTGCGATGGCGCGTCAAGGCGGTCTTGGCGTCATTCACAAAAACATGTCGATTGAGCAACAGGCGGAACAAGTCGACAAAGTAAAGCGGTCAGAGCGCGGTGTTATTACGGATCCGTTTTTCTTAACGCCTGATCATCAAGTGTATGATGCGGAACATTTAATGAGCAAGTATCGCATCTCCGGCGTGCCGATCGTCAACAATGCCGAGGAACAAAAGCTTGTCGGCATTATCACGAACCGCGATTTGCGCTTTATTCAGGATTACTCGATTAAAATTTCCGAGGTAATGACGAAGGAGAACTTGGTTACAGCCCCGGTAGGGACTACGTTAGAAGAAGCGGAAAAAATTTTGCAAAAGCACAAAGTGGAAAAATTGCCTCTCGTCGATGAAAATGGAGTTTTAAAAGGGCTTATTACGATTAAGGACATCGAAAAGGTGATCGAGTTCCCGAATTCGGCGAAAGATGCGAAAGGGAGGCTGATTGTCGGGGCGGCCGTCGGGGTGACGGCGGACACGATGATTCGCGTCAAAAAGCTTGTTGAGGCAGGGGTTGATGTCATTGTCGTTGACACGGCGCACGGCCATTCGAAAGGCGTCCTAGAGACGGTGGCCAACATCCGCCGCCAATACCCGGACTTGAACATCATCGCCGGCAATGTCGCGACAGCTGAAGGGACGCGCGACTTGATTGAGGCTGGGGCGAACATTATTAAAGTCGGAATCGGTCCGGGGTCCATCTGCACGACCCGGGTTGTCGCCGGGGTTGGTGTGCCGCAAATTACGGCGATCTATGACTGCGCGACTGAGGCGCGCAAACATGGCGTCCCGATCATCGCTGACGGCGGCATTAAATACTCTGGCGACATCGTGAAGGCGATTGCCGCCGGAGCTCATGCGGTCATGCTCGGCAGTTTGCTCGCCGGCGTCTCGGAAAGCCCAGGCGAGACGGAAATTTACCAAGGCCGCCGCTTTAAAGTATACCGGGGCATGGGGTCGGTCGCTGCGATGGAGCGCGGCAGCAAAGATCGTTATTTCCAAGAAGACGCGAAAAAGTTTGTCCCGGAAGGCATCGAAGGGCGTGTGCCGTACAAAGGGCCGCTCGCCGATACGATTTATCAGCTTGTCGGTGGCTTGCGCGCCGGTATGGGCTATTGTGGAACGCGGAACTTGGATGAGCTGCGGGAGAAAACGCAATTTGTCCGCATGACGGGCGCAGGGCTTCGCGAAAGCCATCCGCATGACGTGCAAATTACGAAAGAAGCGCCGAACTACTCCGCGTTTTGATCAAGGCTGCGTCCATCAGCCTAACTTTGACGGAGACAGATTCTCCGTCTATTTTTTTGGCCGCCTGTATGTTACAATAACGGTTGTGTGAGGAGGGTTTCGATGTGAAGAGGAAACGAAAGTGGTTGTTTTGGCTGCTGTCTGTTTGTCTTTGCTTAACACTATGGCCGTTTCAACAGATGGCGAAGGCGGAAAGCGCTCCGCTTGACATCCGGGCGGACGCCGCGATTTTAGTGGACGCGAAGACGGGAAGAATTTTATATGAGAAAAACATTGATACGGTGCTTGGCATTGCCAGCATGACAAAAATGATGACCGAGTATTTGCTTCTTGACGCCGTTAAGGCGAAACGTGTCAAGTGGGATCAGACGTATACGCCGAGTGAGTATGTGTACCGGTTGTCGCAAGACCGGGCGCTGTCCAACGTTCCGCTGCGCAAAGATGGCAAGTATACAGTGCGCGAACTGTACGAGGCAATGGCCATTTATTCGGCCAATGGGGCTACGGTCGCGATTGCGGAAATCATTGCTGGGTCAGAGAAAAATTTCGTGAAAATGATGAATGAAAAAGCGAAACAGCTCGGGTTGAAAGATTATAAATTCGTGAATGCGACAGGGTTAAGCAACGAAGACTTAAAAAGATTCTACCTGGAAGGGACAAACTCGGATGAGGAAAATGTCATGTCTGCGCGAGCCATGGCCACCCTTGCCTACCGGCTGCTGAAAGACCATCCAGAGGTGCTGGAAACGGCGAGCATTCCCCATAAAATGTTCCGAGGAGGAACAGAGGACGAAATTAAAATGGACAACTGGAACTGGATGCTACCAGGGCTTGTGTACGGATACGAAGGGGTAGACGGGTTGAAAACCGGCTATACGGAATTTGCCGGCAACTGTTTCACCGGGACGGCGAAGCGGAACGGCGTCCGTCTAATTTCCGTCGTGATGAATGCCAAGGATGCAAGCGGAAAAACGACGAAAGAGGCGCGTTTTAAGGAGACAGAAAAACTATTTAACTATGGATTTCATCAATACTCGCTCCAAACGCTCTATCCGAAAGGGTATCAGCTGAAGGGGAAAGAGACGATTCCAGTCGTGAAAGGGAAGGAAAAAGAAGTTCGCGTCGCAACGGCGAAAAAGCTGTCTCTGCTCATCAAAAATGGCGAGGAAAAACAGTACAAGCCGGTTTATGTATTGGATCAGAAAAAAATGACGAAAGAAGGAAAATTGATCGCTCCGTTGAAAAAAGGAGAGACGGTCGGATATATGACGCTTGAATACAAAGGCAATGACTCGCTCGCGTTCTTAAGCCCGGACATGCAAAAAAACATCCGGGTGCCGCTCGTTACGACAACCGAGGTGGAGAAAGCCAACTGGTTCGTTCTCTCGATGCGTGCGATTGGCGGACTGTTTGCTGATTTATGGACAAGCGTTGCCAAAACGGTGAAAGGTTGGTTGTAACGCTGCTCCCCGGTTAAGGGGAGCTTTTTTCCATTGTGATTTTTGTAAAAATTGAGGTAAAATGAAACGGTGGAATCATCCTTTTGCGTATATAGCAAAGCATAAGGATAGGAACAGGGGGAATCAACGTTGGCATTGACAGGTACAGACCGCGTCAAACGTGGCATGGCGGAAATGCAAAAAGGCGGCGTCATTATGGACGTCGTCAATGCGGAGCAAGCGAAGATTGCTGAGGCGGCAGGGGCTGTCGCAGTCATGGCGCTCGAGCGCGTCCCGGCAGACATTCGCGCCGCTGGCGGTGTCGCGCGCATGGCTGATCCGACGATCATTGAAGAAGTGATGAACGCTGTATCAATCCCAGTCATGGCAAAAGTGCGCATCGGGCACTATGTGGAAGCGCGCGTCCTTGAGGCGCTCGGCGTCGACTATATTGACGAAAGTGAAGTATTGACGCCGGCTGATGAAGAGTTCCATATTGACAAACGGCAGTTTACGGTCCCATTTGTATGCGGTTGCCGCGACTTAGGAGAGGCCGCCCGCCGCATTGCTGAAGGGGCATCGATGTTGCGGACAAAAGGGGAGCCAGGGACAGGAAACATCGTCGAGGCCGTTCGCCATATGCGCAAAGTCAACGCGCAAATCCGCAAAGTTGTCAGCATGAGCGAAGACGAACTTGTCGCCGAGGCGAAACAGCTTGGGGCTCCGGTTGAAGTGCTGCGTGAAATCAAACGGCTTGGCCGCCTCCCGGTCGTCAACTTCGCCGCTGGCGGTGTCGCGACACCAGCTGACGCCGCGCTCATGATGCACTTAGGCGCCGACGGTGTCTTCGTCGGTTCGGGCATTTTTAAATCGGAAAATCCGGAAAAATACGCTCGTGCGATCGTTGAAGCGACGACTCATTATGAAGACTATGAGCTGATCGCCCATCTATCGAAAGGGCTGGGCGGCGCAATGCGCGGCATCGATGTCGCGACACTGCTGCCGGAGCATCGGATGCAAGAACGAGGCTGGTAAGCCGGACAAAGGAGCAAGATCACAATGAAAATAGGTGTACTTGGACTGCAAGGAGCTGTGCAGGAACATGTCCGCGCCATCGAGGCGTGCGGCGCCGAGGCGGTCGTCGTGAAGAAACCGGAGCAGCTTTCGGGACTCGACGGACTCGTGCTCCCGGGCGGCGAAAGCACAACAATGCGGCGCCTCATGGACCGGTACGGATTGATGGAGCCATTGAAGCAATTTGCCGCTGATGGCAAGCCGATGTTTGGGACATGCGCTGGGCTCATTTTGCTGGCGAAACGAATCGTCGGGTATGATGAGCCTCACTTAGGCCTGATGGATATTACGGTCGAGCGGAACTCGTTTGGGCGGCAGCGGGAAAGCTTTGAGGCGGAGCTGTCGATCAAGGGGGTTGGCGACGGGTTTGTCGGCGTCTTCATCCGTGCTCCGCACATTGTCGAGGTCGGCGACGGGGTCGATGTCCTCGCGACATACAATGACCGCATTGTCGCGGCCCGGCAAGGCCAGTTTCTTGGTTGCTCGTTCCATCCAGAGTTGACCGACGATCATCGATTGATGCAATACTTTCTCAACATGGTCAAAGAAGCGAAAATGACGTCAAGCCTTAAGTAAAGTGATCAAGCGAAAGCGATGAGAGGAACAAGCAGCAGACCCCCTTTCTTTCAGAGAGCCGGTGGGTGGTGCAAACTGGCAGGAAGCGCCTGTGAATCCATCCTCGAGCAAAACGTTGAACGCCAAAGCGGGTCAGTAGGCGTTTTCGGTAGCCGCCGTGAACGGCAAAAAGGGAAGGCATCGCAAGCCTTCAATAAGGGTGGCACCGCGGGGTCGCTCCCGTCCCTTTTGGGGACGGGGGCTTTTTTATGTATAATATTGAATGGAAAAGGAGGTAAAAGCCATGCTGGATGTGAAAATATTGCGCGCCCAGTTTGAAGAAGTGAAAGAAAAACTAATGCAGCGCGGCGGAGATTTGGCGAACATCGACCGGTTTGAACAGTTGGACAAAGAACGCCGCCGTTTGATTGCTGAGGTGGAAGAGCTAAAAAGCAAACGCAATGATGTGTCGCAGCAAATTGCCGCCCTTAAGCGCGAGAAAAAGGATGCGGAGCCGCTGATCGTCCAAATGCGCGAAGTCGGCGACCGCATTAAGCAAATGGATGAGCACATTCGCCAACTGGAAGAGGAACTCAACGCCCTGTTGTTATCGATTCCAAATATTCCGCATGAATCCGTACCGGTCGGCCAGTCGGAAGAGGACAATGTCGAAGTGCGGAGATGGGGGGAGCCGCGTTCGTTTTCGTTTGAACCGAAACCGCATTGGGATATCGCCGACCAGCTTGGTCTGCTTGATTTTGAGCGGGCGGCTAAAGTGACAGGAAGCCGGTTTGTGTTTTATAAAGGGTTGGGCGCCCGGCTTGAGCGGGCGTTAATCAACTTTATGCTTGACATCCATCTCGATGAATTCGGCTATGAAGAAGTACTGCCCCCCTATTTGGTGAACCGGGCAAGCATGATTGGAACCGGGCAATTGCCGAAATTTGCCGAGGATGCGTTTCATTTGGACAGCGAAGACTATTTTCTCATTCCGACAGCGGAAGTGCCGGTGACGAACTTGCATCGCGATGAAATTTTATCTGCAGATGATTTGCCGCTTTACTATGCAGCGTACAGCGCCTGTTTCCGCGCTGAAGCTGGTTCGGCCGGCCGCGACACAAGAGGGCTCATCCGTCAGCATCAGTTCAACAAAGTGGAGCTTGTTAAGTTTGTCAAACCGGAAGATTCATACGAGGAACTGGAAAAATTGACACGGCAGGCGGAAACGATTTTGCAGCGGCTCGGGCTTCCGTACCGCGTTGTCGCCTTGTGCACGGGTGATCTCGGCTTTTCAGCAGCGAAAACATACGATATTGAAGTATGGCTGCCAAGCTACGGCACGTACCGGGAAATTTCATCGTGCAGCAACTTTGAGGCGTTCCAAGCTCGCCGCGCCAACATCCGCTTCCGTCGCGATCCGAAAGCGAAACCGGAATACGTGCACACGTTAAACGGCTCAGGGTTGGCCATCGGCCGAACGGTCGCCGCTATTTTGGAAAACTACCAGCAAGAAGATGGATCGGTCATCATCCCAGAGGCGCTCCGCCCATACATGGGCAACCGGGACGTCATCCGTTAAAATCGTTGGTTGACTTTTCCCGGCAGCCGTGTTATAGTGAATGACGTTGGCGACGGAGAAAAAGAGGCGGCGGATGCCGGCCTCGAATGCTTCTCTGCCAAAGCGATAAAGAACAGTACTGACGCGCATAAGAGGAGATTGTCATCTGGAACGGCTGATCGGAATCGCCGTTTCCAGCCCTAAAAAAACCCGCCGGGAGAAAGGCGGGTTTTTTTATCTCTTTGGCGCGGGCGGCCTTATCTTTTGACGACTGCAAACTGGTCGGAAAGGAGCAGCCAGTTTTGCGGGAAATCGAAGCCCAGTTTCCAATAGCTGACTCCGCGCAGGCCAAGTTCTTTCACGAGATTGAATTTTGCCTGAATGGAGCGGGCGTCCTCAAACCATACTTCGTGCTCGCGCCCGTTTTCATCGCGGTAGCGAAAATGCGGCGCCTGCGCCTCGGTGTCGTATTCAATCGCGACGTTATACTTCGCGGCGAGGGCGATGGCCTGCTGCGGGCTGATGGCGCGGGCGTACGGTCCGCCCGGTACGTACGGCAGTGTCCAATCATAACCATACAAATTTTGCCCCATTAAAATCTTTCCGGGAGGCATTTCCGAGACGGCGTACTTGAGGACACGGCGGACAGGGCCGATGGGGGAGACCGGCATCGGCGGACCGCCGCTGTAGCCCCACTCATACGTCATTATGACGACAAAGTCGGCAATTTGTCCATGGGCGCGGTAGTCATGGGCTTCGTACCAACGTCCGCGCTGGGTGGCGCTCGTTTTTGGCGCCAGGGCGGTCGACATCATCCATCCTTCCCGTTCAAATCGCCGTTTCGCTTTGCGCAAAAACGCATTATACGCCTCACGGTCTTCCGGGCGCAAATATTCAAAATCAAAATGGATGTCGCGGAAGCCATACCGTCTGGCGGTGGCGACAATGTTGTCGAGTAGACGATTTTGCAGCGTTTCATTCGTCAAAATAAGCGCGCCCAGCTCGTCGCTGAACTGCCCGTTTTCAATGTTGGCGACAACCATCACGAGCGTGACGCGGTTGGCGCGGGCAATATCCGGAAAGTCGTCAAGCGGCGGCTCTTGCAATGTCGCGTCGCGCCGAATGGCAAAATAAAAGGGACTTAAATACGTTAAATGTGGAGCGGCTTCGCGGGCGCTTGCTTCCAACGCCGGACTGACGGTCGCACCGCGCGGTTCAATATAGGCGTTAAACTCCGCTCTCCGCTTGGCTCCGGGCGGAATGTAAAGACGCTGGCCGACCCGCAATGGCGCATTTAACGAGAGGCGGTTCACTTCCGCGAGACGCTGCATCGGAATGGAAAACCGGCGGGCAATCGACCATAAACTGTCTCCGGGTTGCACCCAATAAAAACGACCGACGATCGGAATCACGAGCGCCTGACCGACGACAAGACGGTCGGGATTTGGCAGCTTGTTCGCCCGAACAATGTCCTCGACCGTCGTTTCATATGCTTTAGCGATCCCGCTTAACGTTTGTCCTCTCTGTACGACATGGATCTGCATCGCTTGACCTCCTAGTTGCGTCTTCATTCTCCATATTTTATGATGGAAAAGAAAGAGAAATGACCGTTTGTGCAAAGGGGTATATGATGAGCAACGATGAGTATTACATGAAGTTGGCGATTGAAGAAGCAAAAAAAGCTGAACGGATCGGCGAAGTGCCGATCGGGGCCATCATCGTTCAAGACGGCCGCGTCATCGCCCGCGCCCATAATTTACGGGAAACGGAACAGCGCGCGATCGCCCATGCGGAGGTTTTGGCCATTGACGAAGCGTGCCGGGTGACCGGCTCATGGAGGCTTGAACGGGCGGTGTTATACGTGACGCTTGAACCGTGCGCCATGTGCGCGGGGGCCATCGTTCTTTCCCGCATTGAGCGGGTCGTATTTGGAGCTAGCGACCCAAAAGGGGGATGCGCCGGGACGTTAATGAACTTATTGCAGGAAAACCGGTTCAACCACCAGGCTGAGGTTGCAAGCGGCGTGTTGGCGGAGGAGTGTGGGGCGCTGCTGAGCGGTTTTTTCCGCCGATTGCGCGAACAAAAGAGAAATGTTGGCGGAAGTTCCAACTAAAATTCGGCCTGTGTACATTGCATTTTCCCTATAAACGCGCTATACTGATAGTGCCGTGCTAAGCGGGGAGGTAGCGGTGCCCTGTACTCGCAATCCGCTCTAGCGAGGCTGAATCCCTTCTCGAGGTTAGTCTGTTGTGAGGCCTGTCTCAAGTAAGTGGTGTTGACGTCTGGGTCCCGCGCAATGGGATTCCGTGAACCCTGTCAGGTCCGGAAGGAAGCAGCAGTAAGCGGATGCTCCCATGTGCCGCGGGGGCGCCTGGGCTGAGCCAACTGCTTGAGCAACGCTCGGGGCAGCTAATCGACAGAAGGTGCACGGCCTTACATAAGCAGCAAGAGGGTGTCCCAAAAGCAATGGGACACCCTTTCTTCATTGACAAGATGCAGAGGCAATTTGCTTCGGCAACACGATCATATTGTATCTCTTTTACATAGAGAGACGATCTTTTGGGACAGCCTCTTTTTATTTTAAAATAGGGCAGAACGTTATATAATAGTGGAGATGAGAGGAAGAGGAGGGCCGTTTTCCGTGGCATACCAAGCGTTATACCGTGTTTTTCGGCCGCAGCGTTTCGCGGACATGGTCGGCCAAGAACACGTGACGAAAACGTTGCAAAGCGCCCTGCTTCAACATAAAATATCGCATGCCTACTTATTTTCCGGACCGCGTGGGACAGGCAAAACGAGCGCGGCGAAAGTGTTCGCCAAGGCGGTCAACTGTGAACAGGCCCCGGCGGCCGAGCCGTGCAATGAATGTCCCGCTTGCCTCGGCATTACAAACGGAACGATTCCCGATGTGTTGGAAATTGACGCTGCTTCCAACAACCGCGTCGACGAAATCCGCGACATCCGTGAAAAAGTGAAATTTGCGCCGACCTCGGTTCGTTATAAAGTGTACATTATCGACGAAGTGCACATGCTGTCAATCGGCGCGTTTAACGCGTTGTTGAAGACGCTTGAGGAACCGCCCAAACACGTCATTTTCATTTTGGCCACCACCGAGCCGCATAAAATCCCGGCGACGATCATTTCCCGCTGCCAACGGTTCGATTTTCGCCGCATCCCGCTGGCCTCCATCGTTTCGCGGTTGAAATATGTGGCGAACGCCCAGGGCGTAGAAGCATCCGACGAGGCGCTGTCGGCTATCGCCCGCGCTGCCGATGGAGGGATGCGCGACGCGCTCAGTTTGCTTGACCAGGCGATTTCATTCAGCGATGGGAAGCTTCGGCTTGATGACGTGTTGGCGATGACCGGAGCGGCATCATTTGCCGCGTTGGCTGATTTCATTGCCGCCATTCATCGGAAAGATACAGCGGCTGTTTTGCAACAGTTTGAAGCAATGATGGCGCAAGGAAAAGATCCGAATCGTTTGGTTGAAGATTTGATTTTGTATTATCGCGACTTGTTGCTGTACAAAACGGCCCCTCATGTGGAAGGAGCCATCCAAATTGCGGTCGTTGACGAAGCGTTCACCTCGCTTTCGGAAGCGATTCCTCTTTCCGATTTGTACGGAGCGATTGAGCTGTTGAACAAAAGCCAGCAGGAGATGAAGTGGACGAACCACCCGCGTCTTCTCCTCGAAGTGGCGCTCGTCAAGCTTTGCCATCAGCCAGCGGCTGCTGCTCCATCGCCGACCGCTTCTGAACTTGGGCCATTGATCAAGAGGATTGAAACGCTGGAAATCGAGCTGCGCCGCCTAAAAGAGCAGGCGCCTGCCGTTCCGCCGGAGGCGCCTTCTGCGAAAAAAACGGCGAAAGCGGTGAAAACCGGGGGATATAAAGCACCGGTCGGCCGCATTTACGAATTGTTGAAGCAGGCGACGCATGAAGACTTAACCTTGGTGAAAGGCCGTTGGGCCGACGTACTTGATGCGCTGAAGCGGCAGCATAAAGTGTCGCACGCCGCTCTCTTGCAGGAGAGTGAACCGGTCGCAGCAAGCGCTTCAGCATTTGTGTTAAAGTTTAAGTATGAAATTCACTGCAAGATGGCGACCGACCCGGCGAGTTCGGTCAAGGAAAATGTCGAAGCAATTTTATTTGACCTGACGAACCGCCGTTTTGAAATGATCGCCATTCCGGAAGAGGAATGGGGGAAAATAAGGGAAGAATTTATCCGCAGCAAAGAAGCGAAAGCGGAAAAAATCCAGGAAGACCCGTTGATCGCCGAAGCGAAACGGCTGTTTGGCGAGGAATTGATTGAAATCAAAGAATAAACGAATTGAAGGAGGATGCCAACCATGATGCGTGGCGGAATGGGAAATATGCAAAAAATGCTGAAGCAAATGCAGAAGATGCAAAAAGAAATGCAAAAAGCACAGGAAGAGCTGGCAGAAAAAACAGTGGAGGGCACGGCAGGCGGCGGCATGGTAACGGTCATCGCCAACGGCCATAAACAAATTTTAGAAGTGAAAATTAAAGAAGAAGTCGTTGACCCGGACGATATTGAAATGCTCCAGGATTTAGTTTTGGCAGCGACAAACGATGCACTCAAAAAAGCTGATGAGCTGGCCAACGATATGTTGGGGCAGTTTACGAAAGGACTCAACATTCCAGGGCTGTTCTAGGGGGAAGCTATGCATTATCCAGAACCGTTATCCAAACTGATTGACAGTTTTATGAAATTGCCCGGAATCGGTCCAAAAACGGCCGCCCGCCTCGCGTTTCACGTGCTGGCGATGAAAGAAGACGTTGTGCTTGAATTCGCCAAAGCGCTCGTCGACGTAAAGCGGCATATTCATTATTGCACGATTTGCGGGCATATTACAGATGCGGACCCGTGCTACATTTGCAAAGACGAACGGCGCGACCGGACGACCATTTGTGTTGTCCAAGACCCGAAAGATGTCATCGCTATGGAGAGAATGAAAGAATACAATGGCTTGTACCATGTGCTGCATGGAGCCATTTCTCCGATGGAAGGCATCGGTCCGGAGGACATTAAGATCGCCGAGCTGCTGGCGCGGCTGCAGGATGAGACGATCCAAGAAGTGATTTTAGCGACTGACCCGAACATTGAAGGGGAAGCGACAGCGATGTATATCTCACGCCTGCTCAAACCAACAGGAATCAAGGTAACCCGCATCGCCCACGGTTTGCCGGTAGGCGGCGATTTGGAATATGCGGACGAAGTGACGTTGTCAAAAGCGTTGGAAGGACGCCGCGAACTGTAGAGAGAAAGAAGGTGGGGATCGGTTTGTTATGGCGGCGGAAGGGGAAGTTAAAAAGACAATTTGACGAAAAGTTGATGGCCGAACTGCAACAAGCAAGAGCGGAGTGGTTTGAACAAAAACAGCTCATTGAAAAAAGCGTTGACCCGTCTCGAGAGGTGCTGAGCGCGCTCCAACTGGCGGAGGCCAAGTATTTTTTTCTTCTCCGCGAAGCGAAGCACCGTCGTGTTACACTGAAGGAAGTGCGTTGACTTCCTTTTTTGTTCTTTTTTCCCCCAAGGTGCATATGCTTGTAGTACAAGCATAGAAGGGGGCATGAAACGTTGGAGCCGAAAGTGGTGATTACCGTATTGTCGGCGCTCATTGCCGTGTTGCTCGTTGTTGGCGCCCGCCTTAAGGCGCTTCGCTTTATCGGCCATGCCGCTATCCGCCTGATCGTCGGGGCGCTGGCGCTGTTTGCCATTAACGCGATCGGCGGGCAGTTCAGCATTCATATTCCGATTAATCTTATCACCTCGCTCGTTTGCGGATTTCTTGGCCTTCCAGGGGCTGCGGCATTAATTGTGATTGACCAATATATTCTGTCATGATTCATAATGAAAAGGCATCATCTAGTCAAAATGCCTTTTCATTTTTTTATGAAAAACTATTGACTTTTGTATAGATATAAAGTATATTAATAAACGTCGCTGTCCATAAAAAACATGTTGACAGCGAATTGAACAGTAATTATAATAATAAAAGTGCACAACACTAAATTGAAAGCTCCTTGAAAACTAAACAAAACGCAAGCGTCAAAAAAAACTTCGGCCGCATTGGCCGAAGCAAAAGCCAATCAACTTTCTTTGGAGAGTTTGATCCTGGCTCAGGACGAACGCTGGCGGCGTGCCTAATACATGCAAGTCGAGCGGACCGAACGAGGGCTTGCTCTTGTTTGGTCAGCGGCGGACGGGTGAGTAACACGTGGGCAACCTGCCCGCAAGACCGGGATAACTCCGGGAAACCGGAGCTAATACCGGATAACACCGAAGACCGCATGGTCTTCGGTTGAAAGGCGGCCTTTGGGCTGTCACTTGCGGATGGGCCCGCGGCGCATTAGCTAGTTGGTGAGGTAACGGCTCACCAAGGCGACGATGCGTAGCCGGCCTGAGAGGGTGACCGGCCACACTGGGACTGAGACACGGCCCAGACTCCTACGGGAGGCAGCAGTAGGGAATCTTCCGCAATGGGCGAAAGCCTGACGGAGCGACGCCGCGTGAGCGAAGAAGGCCTTCGGGTCGTAAAGCTCTGTTGTGAGGGACGAAGGAGCGCCGTTCGAAGAGGGCGGCGCGGTGACGGTACCTCACGAGAAAGCCCCGGCTAACTACGTGCCAGCAGCCGCGGTAATACGTAGGGGGCGAGCGTTGTCCGGAATTATTGGGCGTAAAGCGCGCGCAGGCGGTCTCTTAAGTCTGATGTGAAAGCCCACGGCTCAACCGTGGAGGGTCATTGGAAACTGGGGGACTTGAGGGCAGGAGAGGAGAGCGGAATTCCACGTGTAGCGGTGAAATGCGTAGAGATGTGGAGGAACACCAGTGGCGAAGGCGGCTCTCTGGCCTGCACCTGACGCTGAGGCGCGAAAGCGTGGGGAGCAAACAGGATTAGATACCCTGGTAGTCCACGCCGTAAACGATGAGTGCTAAGTGTTAGAGGGGTCACACCCTTTAGTGCTGCAGCTAACGCGATAAGCACTCCGCCTGGGGAGTACGGCCGCAAGGCTGAAACTCAAAGGAATTGACGGGGGCCCGCACAAGCGGTGGAGCATGTGGTTTAATTCGAAGCAACGCGAAGAACCTTACCAGGTCTTGACATCCCCTGACAACCCAAGAGATTGGGCGTTCCCCCTTCGGGGGGGGACAGGGTGACAGGTGGTGCATGGTTGTCGTCAGCTCGTGTCGTGAGATGTTGGGTTAAGTCCCGCAACGAGCGCAACCCTCGCCTCTAGTTGCCAGCATTCGGTTGGGCACTCTAGAGGGACTGCCGGCGACAAGTCGGAGGAAGGTGGGGATGACGTCAAATCATCATGCCCCTTATGACCTGGGCTACACACGTGCTACAATGGGCGGTACAAAGGGCTGCGAACCCGCGAGGGGGAGCGAATCCCAAAAAGCCGCTCTCAGTTCGGATTGCAGGCTGCAACTCGCCTGCATGAAGCCGGAATCGCTAGTAATCGCGGATCAGCATGCCGCGGTGAATACGTTCCCGGGCCTTGTACACACCGCCCGTCACACCACGAGAGCTTGCAACACCCGAAGTCGGTGAGGTAACCCTTACGGGAGCCAGCCGCCGAAGGTGGGGCAAGTGATTGGGGTGAAGTCGTAACAAGGTAGCCGTACCGGAAGGTGCGGCTGGATCACCTCCTTTCTAAGGATGTATTGACAAACTTTTCCGGTTTGATTATAATGACGCTTGTCGTTTTGTTTAGTTTTGAGGGAACTTTCCCTCCATGGGCCTATAGCTCAGCTGGTCAGAGCGCACGCCTGATAAGCGTGAGGTCGGTGGTTCAAGTCCACTTAGGCCCATCGGTTGCGGGGCCTTAGCTCAGCTGGGAGAGCGCCTGCTTTGCACGCAGGAGGTCATCGGTTCGATCCCGATAGGCTCCACCACTTTTCTTGATTCGTTCCTTGAAAACTAGATAACCGGAAAAGCGGAGGCGAGCGTTTCGCCGCGATGGGCAAATGTTCTTCGCCTGCAAGGGTGCTTGCACCCGGAAGGCGAAGGTTATTTGACCCCGAGCGGCGGCGAGCCGACGCTAGACAATAAGGAAGAAGCCGAGAGCGCTGTAGGTTAAGCTAGAAAGGGCGCACGGTGGATGCCTTGGCACTAGGAGCCGATGAAGGACGGGGCAAACGCCGAAACGCTCCGGGGAGCTGTAAGCAAGCGTTGATCCGGAGATGTCCGAATGGGGGAACCCACTGTCCGTAATGGGGCAGTATCCATGCCTGAATCCATAGGGCATGGAGGGCACACCCGGGGAACTGAAACATCTTAGTACCCGGAGGAGAAGAAAGCAAACGCGATTCCCTGAGTAGCGGCGAGCGAAACGGGAACAGCCCAAACCAAGAGGCGTGCCTCTTGGGGTTGTAGGACCGCTCATTGTGGGAGTGAGAAAGGAACGGGGTAGACGAACCGGTCTGGAACGGCCGGCCAGAGAAGGTGACAGCCCTGTAGTCGAAACTTCGTTCCCTCCCGAGCGGATCCTGAGTACGGCGGGACACGGGAAATCCCGTCGGAAGCAGGGAGGACCATCTCCCAAGGCTAAATACTCCCTAGTGACCGATAGTGCACCAGTACCGTGAGGGAAAGGTGAAAAGCACCCCGGAAGGGGAGTGAAAGAGAACCTGAAACCGTGTGCCTACAAGTAGTCAGAGCGCGTTCATGCGTGATGGCGTGCCTTTTGTAGAATGAACCGGCGAGTGACGATGGCGTGCGAGGTTAAGCCGAAGAGGCGGAGCCGCAGCGAAAGCGAGTCTGAACAGGGCGAAAAGTACGTCGTCGTCGACCCGAAACCAGGTGATCTACCCATGTCCAGGGTGAAGGCCGGGTAACACCGGCTGGAGGCCCGAACCCACGCACGTTGAAAAGTGCGGGGATGAGGTGTGGGTAGGGGTGAAATGCCAATCGAACTTGGAGATAGCTGGTTCTCCCCGAAATAGCTTTAGGGCTAGCCTCGGGATGGAGAGTGTTGGAGGTAGAGCACTGATTGGGCTAGGGGCCCTCATCGGGTTACCGAACCCAGTCAAACTCCGAATGCCAACGACTTATGCCCGGGAGTCAGACTACGAGTGATAAGATCCGTGGTCGAGAGGGAAACAGCCCAGATCGCCAGCTAAGGCCCCAAAGTGCACGTTCAGTGGAAAAGGATGTGGAGTTGCAAAGACAACCAGGATGTTGGCTTAGAAGCAGCCACCATTTAAAGAGTGCGTAATAGCTCACTGGTCGAGTGACTCTGCGCCGAAAATGTACCGGGGCTAAACGTGCCGCCGAAGCTGCGGGATGACCGTTGGTCATCGGTAGGGGAGCGTTCTAAGGGCGTTGAAGCCAGACCGGAAGGACTGGTGGAGCGCTTAGAAGTGAGAATGCCGGTATGAGTAGCGAAAACAGAGGTGAGAATCCTCTGCGCCGAAAGCCTAAGGGTTCCTGAGGAAGGTTCGTCCGCTCAGGGTTAGTCGGGACCTAAGCCGAGGCCGAAAGGCGTAGGTGATGGACAACAGGTTGAGATTCCTGTACCACCTCCTTCCCGTTTGAGCGATGGGGGGACGCAGGAGGATAGGGCGAGCAGGCGGCTGGAAGAGCCTGTCCAAGCCGCAAGGCTGATCCGTAGGCAAATCCGCGGATTGTAAGGCCAAGCGGTGATGGCGACGGAGTCATCCGGAAGTCCCCGATTTCACACTGCCAAGAAAAGCCTCTAGCGAGGGAAGAGGTGCCCGTACCGCAAACCGACACAGGTAGGCGAGGAGAGAATCCTAAGGCGCGCGGGAGAACTCTCGTTAAGGAACTCGGCAAAATGACCCCGTAACTTCGGGAGAAGGGGTGCTCGTTTGGGTGAAGAGCCCGAACGAGCCGCAGTGAAAAGGCCCAAGCGACTGTTTATCAAAAACACAGGTCTCTGCGAAGCCGAAAGGCGACGTATAGGGGCTGACACCTGCCCGGTGCTGGAAGGTTAAGGGGAGCGCTTAGCGGAAGCGAAGGTGCGAACCGAAGCCCCAGTAAACGGCGGCCGTAACTATAACGGTCCTAAGGTAGCGAAATTCCTTGTCGGGTAAGTTCCGACCCGCACGAAAGGTGTAACGACTTGGGCGCTGTCTCAACGAGAGACCCGGTGAAATTATACTACCTGTGAAGATGCAGGTTACCCGCGACAGGACGGAAAGACCCCGTGGAGCTTTACTGCAGCCTGATATGGAATTTTGGTATCGCTTGTACAGGATAGGTGGGAGCCTGGGAAGCCGGAGCGCCAGCTTCGGTGGAGGCGGCGGTGGGATACCACCCTGGCGATATTGAAATTCTAACCCGCACCCCTTAGCGGGGTGGGAGACAGTGTCAGGCGGGCAGTTTGACTGGGGCGGTCGCCTCCCAAAAGGTAACGGAGGCGCCCAAAGGTTCCCTCAGAATGGTTGGAAATCATTCGGAGAGTGCAAAGGCACAAGGGAGCTTGACTGCGAGACGGACAGGTCGAGCAGGGACGAAAGTCGGGCTTAGTGATCCGGTGGTTCCGCATGGAAGGGCCATCGCTCAACGGATAAAAGCTACCCCGGGGATAACAGGCTGATCTCCCCCAAGAGTCCACATCGACGGGGAGGTTTGGCACCTCGATGTCGGCTCATCGCATCCTGGGGCTGTAGTCGGTCCCAAGGGTTGGGCTGTTCGCCCATTAAAGCGGTACGCGAGCTGGGTTCAGAACGTCGTGAGACAGT
The DNA here is from genome assembly GCF_030369615.1 of Geobacillus stearothermophilus ATCC 12980. NCBI lineage: Bacteria > Bacillati > Bacillota > Bacilli > Caryophanales > Anoxybacillaceae > Geobacillus > Geobacillus stearothermophilus. The sequence goes on from NZ_CP128494.1 coordinate 34,135, forward strand.
TCGGTCCCTATCCGTCGCGGGCGCAGGAAATTTGAGAGGAGCTGTCCTTAGTACGAGAGGACCGGGATGGACGCACCGCTGGTGTACCAGTTGTCCCGCCAGGGGCACCGCTGGGTAGCTATGTGCGGACGGGATAAGCGCTGAAAGCATCTAAGCGTGAAGCCCCCCTCAAGATGAGATTTCCCACCGCGTCAGGCGGGTAAGATCCCTCGAAGATGACGAGGTCGATAGGTCCGAGGTGGAAGCGTGGCGACACGTGGAGCTGACGGATACTAATCGATCGAGGGCTTAACCTAACAAGAAAAGTGGAGGCCGCCTGCTTATCGGCGAGGCGCGCTGGAGGGCCTGCGAGCGGGCTTAGCCCGCCGCAGCAGGACCGAAGCGTCGCGAGCCGATGGCGGCCGGAACTAGACAGCGAAAAGCGGCGGCGAGCCGGAGCTAGACAATGAAAAGTGAAAGCGTCCCGGCTTCTTCCTGAAACGGTTATCTAGTTTTCAGGGAACGAATTCCTGACAACCTCATATGGCCTAGTGGTGATAGCGGAGGGGAAACACCCGTTCCCATCCCGAACACGGAAGTTAAGCCCTCCAGCGCCGATGGTAGTTGGGGCCAGCGCCCCTGCAAGAGTAGGTCGCTGCTAGGCGGAAAACAGAGCCCCCCATTGTGCATAACGCGCAATGGGGTGCTTTTTTTTACCCTTTATCGTCTACTAGTATAGAATGTTATCAGTGTGGGAAACATAGAGAATGGGAGGTGGAAAGCGTGGGGGCGCCGGTGATTGGGAAAAATCGACGTGAAAAAGTTTGTCTCGTTTGTGAGCAAGAAAAAGAGAAGGGCATTTTCCTTTTTGGCCATTTTCTTTGTATTGACTGCAACCAAGCGATTGTACAAACGAATACGGATGACCCAAATTACGCATTTTATGTGCAGAAGCTTCGGAAAATGGTTGCGTCGAAAATTTACTCATGAAGGCCTGTACAGGGCCTGTTTTTATTTTTCTTCGGGAAAAATGGCGGCCGCTGTCTGTTCATTTTCTTTCCGGCTGGTTCATGTTAATATTATTTTTAGCATTTCCCATCAGGCTGGCGAAACACAATGATTTCGGCCGACCCGTGTTTTGGGCTGCAAGGGAAGAGCTGTTTTGAAAAGGTTTCTCATCTTGGAAAAAGCACGTTTGGGGCCGATGGTTCAACCAATCATCAGCCTTCATACATATCGGGTGTCTGTGTACTTTTGGTGCATGCGGACGTTGCACTTCGTAAATGATGATTAGGAAAGAGGATCATGATGGATCAAGCGAAAACTCCTTTATATGATGCATTGGCACGGCATTGGGCCCGCCGCCCCGTGTCTTTCCATGTGCCGGGGCATAAGTATGGGGCGTTGTTTCCGCCGCAGGCAACGGAATTTTTTGCGCCGTTGCTGGCTCTTGATGCGACGGAGATCGGGGGGCTTGACGATTTGCATCATCCGGAATCGGTTATCGCTGAGGCGCAGTCATTGGCGGCTGAACTGTATGGGGCTGCTAAGACATTTTTCCTTGTCAACGGGTCAACAGCGGGCAATTTAGCGATGATTGCCGCTGTATGCGATAAAAATAAACAGAAAGTCATCGTACAGCGCAACTGCCATAAGTCAGTGATGCATGCGCTGCAAATCGCGGGGGCGGCTCCGATTCTCCTTTCCCCCGAATTTGACAGCGATGTACGCGTCGCCTCGCATGTTCGTGCCGAAGCTGTCAAGGAAGCGCTTGAGCTTCATCGCGATGCGGCGGCTGTTGTGTTGACCAATCCAAACTATTACGGGATGTCTATTGATGTAACGGACATCGTCCGCTTTGCCCATGAACGCGGCGTTCCCGTTCTAGTTGATGAAGCGCATGGCGCCCATTTTGCGGCTGGCCCGCCGTTTCCTCAGTCAGCGCTTGCCTGCGGCGCCGATGTCGTTATCCAGTCGGCGCATAAAACGCTGCCGGCGATGACGATGGGAGCGTTTTTGCATGTAAACAGCGAGCGGGTTGATCTTGAACGGTTGAAATATTTTTTGCAGTTGTTTCAGTCAAGCAGCCCGTCTTACCCGATTATGGCCTCGCTCGATTTGGCGCGGCGCTACGTCGCTCAGCTGACGGTGGACGATGTCGCGGCGATTGTCGCTGAAATTGACGGATTTAAGACAGCGCTTGATCGTATTAGCGGGGTGGCGGTCGTTTCCTCCCGTCAGCCCGGTGTTCAAACCGATCCGCTGAAGGTGACGGTGCAGACGCGCAGCTCGCTGACGGGCTATGAACTGCAGCGGCGTCTTGAGGAAGAAGGAGTGTTTGCCGAACTGGCTGATCCTTCCAATGTTTTGCTCATTTGCCCGCTTGCTGCCACTGGACGGTTGATGGAGGCGGCGGAGAAAATCAAATGGGCGTGGCGCGATCTGCCGGTTGAGGAAACGCCGCCGTTTGACTTCATCCCTTGCGTACATCCTCCGATGTCGACGGTGGTTCCATACGATGAGTTGCGCCATGTGCGGACAAAAGCCGTCGCGATCGAGGAGGCGGAAGGGTGCATAGCGGCGGAAACGGTTATTCCGTATCCACCCGGGGTGCCGCTCGTTTGGGTTGGGGAGCGGATTGACGGGCGCCATATTGAGCAGATTCGCCGTCTTCTCGGCCATCGGGCGCATATACAAGGAGGGAGCCGGCTTAGGCACGGGCAGCTGGTCGTCTATGAACTCGAATGAGAGAAAGGATGCCGTGAACGATGAACGGGTATTTTTTTTCGTTTGAAGGGCCGGAGGGGGCTGGAAAAACGACGATGGTCGGCAAGCTCGAATCGTTGTTGCGCAAGCGTGGATTTGACGTGATGGCGACGAGGGAGCCGGGCGGGGTGCGCATCGCCGAGGCGATTCGCGCCATTATTTTGAATCGCGATTATACGGAAATGGATGGACGGACGGAAGCATTGCTGTACGCGGCGGCCCGGCGCCAACACTTGCTCGAGAAGATCGTGCCGGCGCTTGAGGCGGGGCGCATTGTTCTTTGCGACCGGTTTGTGGACAGTTCGTTGGCTTACCAAGGGTTTGCCCGTGGGCTTGGCATTGAGGAGGTATGGAAAATTAACGAGTTTGCCATTGATGGATATATGCCATCGCTCACCATTTATTTCGATCTTGACCCAAAAATCGGGCTCGAACGGATTCGGAAACATACGGGGCGGGAGGTCAACCGGCTCGATCTCGAGGCGTTGTCTTTCCATACGAAAGTCAGGGAGGGGTACTGGAAGCTCGCCAAGCGGTTTGCCGACCGAATCGTGGTGATCGATGCGAGCCGGCCGCTCGATGTCGTGTTTGACGAGACGGCCGCGGCAGTGCTCGCCTGCCTGGAAGGAAGATCAAAGCGCGATTTCCATGAATCCGGCCGTGATGATTTGCCATAAACATGATAGAATAGAAGGTAAGAAATGAGAGAGAGTGATGGCGATGCGATGGGAGCAGCTGGCCAAGCATCAGCCGGTGGCGGCGAAAATGCTGCAAAGCGGCCTTGAAAAAGGGCGGATTTCCCATGCGTACTTGTTTGAAGGGCAGAGAGGGACGGGAAAAAAAGCCGCTAGCTTGTTGTTGGCAAAAAGCTTGTTTTGCTTGTCCCCGTCAGGAATCGCCCCGTGTTTGGAATGCCGCAACTGCCGGCGCATCGATTCCGGCAACCATCCGGACGTTCGGATGATCAGCCCGGATGGAGGGTCGATCAAGAAAGAGCAAATCGAATGGCTGCAACAAGAGTTTACAAAAACAGCCGTTGAGTCGGATAAGAAGATGTATATCGTCGAGCACGCCGATCAAATGACAGCCAGCGCAGCCAACAGCCTGCTGAAGTTTCTGGAGGAGCCGCATCCGGGAACGGTGGCCGTGCTGTTGACCGAGCAATATCACCGAATGTTAGGAACGATTATTTCCCGCTGTCAAGTTCTTTCTTTCCGACCGCTGCCGCCGGCGGAACTCGCGGCCCGGCTCATGGAGGAGCGCGTGCCGCCTTCGTTGGCGTTGCTGGCGGCCCACGTGACGAACAGCTACGATGAGGCGTTGGCGATCAGTCAAGACCGTTGGTTTGCTGATGCGCGAACGTTAGTGCTACAATTGTATGAGATGCTCGGCAAACCGGAGCTGCAGTTGCTGTTTTTCATCCACGATCGTGTGGTTCCGCACTTTTCGGAAAAACACCAGCTTGACCTTGGCCTCGATTTGCTTTTATATATATACCGCGATTTATTGCATATTCAGGTGGGACGGAGCGAGGGCGCCCTCTATCGCGACCATCTTGACCGCCTGCAGCAGTGGGCGCTTTCTTGCCCGCAGCGGCGGATTTTGGACAGCATGGAAGCGATTTTGCAAGCGAAAGCGCGTTTAAATACAACGAACATGAGCCAGGCGCTGTTGATGGAGCAGCTCGTTCTTCAATTAAAGCGGTAAAGGAGGGAGAGCGTTGTATACTGTCGTCGGTGTCCGCTTTAAAAAAGCGGGGAAAATTTATTATTTTGATCCAGGTGATTTCATCATTCCCGTCGGCGAATTTGTCATCGTCGAAACGGCACGCGGCATTGAATACGGAAAAGTCGTCGTCGCCAATAAACAAGTCGATGAAAACGATGTGGTGCTGCCGCTGAAAAAAGTGATCCGCGTCGCGAACGAAAAAGACAAATGGGTCGTTGAAGAAAATAAAAAAGCGGCGCGCGAGGCGTACGACATTTGTTTGCGCAAAGTGGAAGAGCACGGGCTGGAAATGAAGCTTGTTGATGTTGAATATACGTTTGACCGCAACAAAGTCATCTTTTATTTCACCGCCGATGGCCGCGTCGATTTCCGTGAGCTTGTCAAGGACTTGGCCTCGATTTTCCGGACGCGCATCGAGCTGCGGCAAATCGGGGTGCGCGATGAGGCGAAAATGCTTGGCGGCATTGGACCGTGCGGCCGCATGCTTTGCTGTTCGACCTTTCTTGGCGATTTTGAGCCGGTGTCGATCAAGATGGCGAAGGATCAAAACTTATCGCTCAACCCGACGAAAATTTCCGGGTTGTGCGGACGTCTCATGTGTTGCTTAAAATATGAGAGCGAGGAGTACGAAACAGCGAAAGAACAACTTCCTGATTTAGGGGAATATGTCGAAACGCCGTATGGCTTTGGCAAAGTCGTCGGGTTAAACATTTTGGAGCGGGTATTGCAGATCGAATTGCCGGAGCACGGGCGGGTCGTTGAATATACGCTCGATGAGCTGATGAAGAACGGGACGCTGTCCATTCGTGTCGCAGATTAATTTGGGGTGGGGCCATGTGGAAAAGGTAGACAAAAAAGAAGTGTTTCAATTGGTGGCCAATATGGAGGAGCAGCTGAGCCATTTTTACCGTGAGCTTGTGCAGCTGAAGCAACGCGTATCAGAACTTCTCGAGGAGAACCATCAGCTGCAGATTGAAAACGCCCATTTGCGCCGGCGGCTCGAGCAGATGTCGGAAGCATGGGATGAGGAGAAGAAAAAAGAAACGAAACAGGGCAAAAAGCTGCTTGACATTGGCGAAGGGTATGACAATTTGGCACGCCTTTACCAAGAAGGATTCCATATTTGCCACGTCCACTACGGAAGCGTTCGCACGGAAGGCGATTGTTTGTTTTGCTTGTCGTTTTTGAACAAAAAATAAAGGCAGTGCTCCCCTTTCCATTTCGGAAAGGTTATTTTTTTCTATGGAGGATTGTGCGCAAAATGGTGGAATTGTACGCAGATGAACGACTCGATTATTTGCTCAATGAGGAGCTTCGCATTATCCAAAGTCCGTCTGTGTTTTCCTTTTCCCTTGATGCCGTGCTGCTTGCCCATTTTGCCTACATGCCGATTCAAAAGGGGAAGATTGTCGATTTATGCACAGGCAATGGGGTCATCCCGCTGCTGTTAAGCCGGCGGACAAAGGGGAAGATTATCGGCATCGAAATTCAGGAGCGGCTTTGCGACATGGCGAGGCGGAGCGTCGCATACAACGGACTTGAAGGACAAATTGAAATCATACACGGTGACATTAAAGAGGCGCCGCAGCGCATCGGCTACAGCCAGTATGATGTTGTCACATGCAACCCTCCGTATTTTCCGACTGTTGGCCGAGAGGAGCTAAGCAAAAATGAACATTTTGCCATCGCCCGCCATGAAATTTACTGCACGCTGGAGGATGTCGTTCGTGTCAGCAGCCAGCTGCTGAAACAAGGCGGAAAGGCGGCGTTCGTCCATCGGCCTGGACGGCTGTCCGACCTTGTGACGTTTATGCGCCGATACCGGCTTGAGCCGAAACGGCTTCGGTTTGTATATCCAAAAGCGGGCAAAGAAGCGAACATGATTTTAATCGAGGGGATGAAAGATGCGAACCCGGACTTAAAAGTGTTGCCCCCGCTCATCGTGTATGGCGAGGATGATGAATATACCGAAGAAACGAAGCGCATTCTATACGGCATCATTTCATCGTAAAGGGGCGGGAGACGGATGCTTTGGCACCAAAAAAGCTTTGCTGACCGAGATAAACAAGGAACGCTGTACATCGTGCCGACGCCGATCGGCAATTTGGACGATATGACGTTTCGCGCTGTGCGGATCCTGCGGGAGGCGGACGTGATCGCTGCGGAAGACACAAGGCAGACGAAAAAGCTGTTGTCGCATTTCGACATTCATACGCCGCTCGTCAGCTACCATGAACACAATAAATATGCGAGCGGCCGGCAGCTTGTCGAATGGCTGAAAGAAGGGAAAACGGTGGCGCTGGTGAGCGACGCCGGCATGCCCGGCATTTCCGACCCTGGCTATGAGCTTGTTGCTGCTGCACTGGATGAACGGTGCCGCGTCGTGCCGCTTCCCGGAGCCAACGCGGCAGTGACGGCGCTCGTCGCCTCCGGGCTGCCAACGGAGCGTTTTTTGTTCGTCGGTTTTTTGGACCGGTCGAAAAAAGAAAAACGAGAGCAGCTGCTGTCGTTGAAAACAGCGCGGGAAACGTTGATTTTTTATGAGGCGCCCCATCGCTTGAAAGAAACGCTTTCTGTCATGTACGACGTGTTCGGTGAACGGCGCATTGCTCTTTGCCGTGAGCTGACGAAACGGTTTGAGGAATTCATCCGCGGCGATTTGAGCGAGGCGGTTGCTTGGGCCGAGACGGCGGACATCCGCGGCGAATTTTGCCTCATTGTCGAAGGGGCGCGCGGCGGTGAACATGAAGCCATGCAAGAGGAGGGGGCATGGTGGCAGCCGCTGTCGATTGTCGAACATGTCGACTATTATGTTCAAGAGCAGGGCCTTTCCGTAAAAGAAGCCGCAAAGCAGGCAGCGGCTGATCGGCATATGTCCAAACGCGACGTCTATCAACAGTACCATCAGCAGCAAGAAAAAAAAGAGTTTCTCTGAAACCAGAGAAACTCTTTTTTTACTCGTTGTCCGCCGCTTCTTGCAAATGCTGGCGGATTTCCTGCAGCAAAATTTCCGCGCCTTCGCGGCTTAAAATGATTTTGCCGCCCGCTAATTTAAAGTTGTCGTCCGATACTTCCCCCGTGACGACGCATGTCATATTCGGCTTATATTTTTTCAAAATGATGCGATCGTCATCGACGTAAATTTCCAATGCATCCTTTTCGTTAATGTCCAGTGTACGGCGCAACTCAATCGGGATGACGACACGGCCCAACTCATCGACTTTACGTACGATCCCCGTCGATTTCATCGTCTGCTCTCCTCTCCGCAATGATTTTTATCGTTTATTCGTCAATATTCGACAAATTTCCTACACCCTAATCATATCAGTGTTTCCATTATGCGTCAATCCTTTAATATGTAAAATTTTAAAAAAATGTATATTGTTATTGTGGAAAAAAGTTTGTGGTTGGGTATAAAGGAACATGAACCATTTTATTTGCCAAAACTCTATCCCTCTATAATAAATTCGCGGCGATTGCCCAAAATAAGGAGGTATTTTTGCCCATTTGCGTATATTTTTTTCGTCATGGAGAAATAGATGTTTTTGTACAATGAAAAAATTATGTAAAATAGAAGTAACGCCGCTCTCGTCCTCAGGACAGGGGCTTTTGTGCGCAACAGTACGAGGGAGGGCCTAACCGATGGAGAAAAAGACGTTTTATTTGACGACGCCGATTTATTACCCAAGCGACAAATTGCACATTGGCCATGCTTATACGACCGTGGCGGGGGATGCGATGGCTCGCTATAAGCGGCTGCGCGGCTATGATGTCATGTATTTGACCGGAACGGACGAACATGGGCAAAAAATTCAGCGCAAGGCGCAAGAAAAAGGGGTCACGCCGCAGCAATATGTCGACGACATTGTCGCCGGCATCCAAGAGTTGTGGAGAAAATTGGACATTTCATACGACGATTTTATCCGGACGACACAGGAGCGGCATAAAAAAATTGTCGAAAAGATTTTCGCCCGTCTTGTCGAACAAGGTGATATTTATTTAGGCGAGTATGAAGGCTGGTACTGCACGCCGTGCGAATCGTTTTACACCGAACGGCAGCTTGTTGACGGCAACTGCCCAGACTGCGGCCGGCCTGTTGAAAAAGTGAAAGAAGAGTCGTACTTTTTCCGGATGAGCAAATACGTCGACCGCCTGCTGCAATATTACGAAGAAAATCCAGATTTCATCCAGCCGGAATCGCGGAAAAACGAGATGATCAACAACTTCATCAAGCCGGGGCTCGAGGACTTGGCTGTATCGCGGACGACGTTTGACTGGGGCATTAAAGTGCCAGGTGACCCGAAGCACGTCATTTACGTCTGGATCGATGCGCTGGCCAACTACATCACAGCGCTCGGCTACGGTACGGACAACGATGAAAAGTTTCGCAAATATTGGCCGGCGGATGTCCATCTCGTCGGCAAGGAGATCGTCCGCTTCCATACGATTTACTGGCCGATCATGCTGATGGCGCTCGGCCTGCCGCTGCCGAAAAAAGTGTTCGGACATGGCTGGCTGCTGATGAAAGATGGGAAAATGTCGAAATCGAAAGGCAATGTCGTGGATCCGGTGATGATCATTGATCGTTACGGGCTTGATGCACTCCGCTACTATTTGCTGCGGGAAGTGCCGTTTGGCTCTGACGGGGTGTTTACGCCGGAAGGGTTTATCGAGCGCATCAATTACGATTTGGCCAACGATTTAGGCAATTTGTTGCACCGGACCGTCGCGATGATTGAGAAATATTTTGGCGGCGCGATTCCGCCGTACCGCGGCCCGAAAACGCCGTTTGACCGAGATCTTTCCGAAACGGCGCGCGAGGTTGTCCGTCAATATGAAGAGGCAATGGAGCGGATGGAGTTTTCCGTTGCCCTCTCCGCCGTTTGGCAGCTGATTGGCCGAACGAACAAATATATCGACGAAACGCAGCCATGGGTGTTGGCGAAAGAGGAAAGCAAACGGGAGGAACTTGCCTCTGTCATGGCCCATCTAGCCGAATCGCTCCGCTATACGGCGGTGTTGCTGCAGCCGTTTTTGACGCGCACGCCGGAGCGCATCTTCACCCAGCTCGGCATCAGCGACCGTTCATTGAAAGAGTGGGACAGCCTGTACGATTTCGGCCTTATTCCGGAAGGGACGAACGTGCAGAAAGGGGAGCCGCTCTTCCCACGCTTGGATATCGGCGTTGAAGTCGAGTACATTAAGGCGCATATGCAAGGCGGCAAACCGGCGGAAGCGGCCAAAGAGGAAAAACAAGCGGCTCGGGCGGAGGAAATCTCCATCGACGACTTTGCGAAAGTCGACTTGCGCGTCGCCGAAGTCGTGCACGCCGAGCGAATGAAAAACGCCGACAAGCTGTTGAAGCTCCAGCTTGATCTCGGCGGCGAGAAGCGGCAAGTGATTTCCGGCATCGCCGAGTTTTACAAGCCGGAGGAACTCATCGGCAAAAAGGTCATTTGCGTCGCCAACTTAAAACCGGCCAAGCTGCGCGGCGAATGGTCGGAAGGAATGATTTTGGCCGGCGGCAGCGGCGGCGGCTTTTCGTTGGCAACCGTCGACCAGCACGTGCCAAACGGCACAAAAATCAAATAATGCAACGAACGGATGAGGGGGTGTCGTCGTTGACACCTCCTTGTTGCTATTTTGTAATGGAAATGTTACTAAATTGTGACATACGTAACTAATTTCTATGCTACACTTAACATCAAGGTGGAAAAGAGGGACTTCGTATGCTTTTTGACACTCATGCTCATTTGAACGCCGTCCAATATGAGGAAGACTTGGAGCAAGTGATCGAGCGCGCCCGCGCTGAAGGAGTTTCGCACATCGTGGTTGTCGGGTTTGACCGGCCGACGATTGACCGGGCGATCGAGCTCGCTGAGCGATATCCGTTTATTTATGCAGCGGTCGGCTGGCATCCGGTCGATGCGATTGATATGACCGATGACGACTTGGAGATGATTGAACAGCTCGCCGCCCATCCGAAAGTGGTGGCCCTCGGCGAGATGGGACTCGATTACCATTGGGACAAATCGCCGAAAGACGTGCAGCAAGACGTTTTCCGCCGGCAAATCGCGCTGGCGAAAAAAGTGAAGCTGCCGATCATCATCCATAACCGTGAGGCAACAGCCGATATTTTAAAAATTTTGCAAGAGGAAAACGCTGCTGAAGTCGGTGGGATTATGCATTGTTTCAGCGGCAGCGTTGAGGTGGCCAAACAATGCATTGACATGAACTTTTTCATTTCCCTTGGCGGCCCGGTCACGTTTAAAAATGCGAAAAAGCCGAAAGAAGTGGCGAAAGAAATTCCGCTCCGCCATTTGTTAATCGAGACGGATTGCCCGTATTTAACGCCTCACCCTTTCCGTGGAAAACGAAATGAGCCGAGCTATGTCAAATACGTTGCCGAGGCCATCGCGGAAATTAAAAACGTTTCTTTTGCCGAAGTAGCGGAAACAACGGCGGAAAATGCCAAAAAATTGTTCGCCATCGACCGCTAAAATTAGGCGTCGAATAGCGGGGAGGCTTGTCGAAGGTGCGGCGAAGACGATAAAATTCTACAAATTCAGCCGATATGAACCAACCGCGTGTCGACAAGTCTTCCTTCCTTTTTCACTGAATTTTCCGCATAATAGAGTATGCTCGCGCGTACATGTTAGAGGGAGAGGGGATTTCAGAGGAAAAGGAGGCGTTTCCGATGTTGCCAAACAGGAGAAAGTGGCTGGACTTATGGAGGAAAAATGCGACCGTTACGGCGAGCGGATTTCTCGCCATCTCGGCAACCACAGGGGTGGCCGGCTACGAGATGGCCAAAGATGATGTAACACTCACGATCAACGGAAAAAAGCAGGAAATCTGCACTTATGCGAAGGATGTGGAGGAACTGCTTGAGGAACAAGGCATTCAGCCTCGCAAGGAAGATTACGTCTATCCGTCTCTAAATACACCGATCACCGACGATCTTCACATCATTTGGGAAGCAAGCAAAGAAGTGACATTGACGATCGATGGAAAAAAGAAAAAAATGTGGACGACGGCCGATACGGTCGGGGAATTGCTCCGTTCGCAACACGTGGCAGTCGGGCCGCATGACAAAGTGGCGCCGTCGCTTTCCGCCAAAGTTCAAAAAGGCATGAACATCGGCATTGAAAGGGCGTTTCCGGTTCGTCTAAATGTCGGCGGCAAACAGCAACAGGTATGGACCACTTCGACTACGGTCGCTGACTTTTTGAAACAGCAAGGGATCCCGTTGGGCCAATGGGACCGAATTGAACCTTCCTTGCAAGAAACAGTCAAAGCTGGGATGACGGTTTACATCGTTCGGATTAAAAAAGTCACCGATGTAGTGGAAGAGCCCGTCGACTTTGCCGTGGTGACGAAGCGGGACGATTCGCTGCCAAAAGGAGAGCGGCGCGTCATTGCACCCGGGGAAAAGGGAAAAATCGAAAAAACGTATGAAGTGACATTGGAAAACGGCAAAGAAGTGGCGCGCAAATTGCTGGCGACAAGAACGATAAAAGAGAGCAAACCGCGCATTGTCGCCATTGGCACTAAAACGGTGCACCCGGTTGCATCATCCGGCCGGCCGTCCTCGCGCGGCGCCGATCAAGCCGCGAAGGAGTTTTACGTCACCGCCACCGCCTATACCGCCTATTGTGAGGGTTGCTCAGGCATAACGAGAACAGGCATCAATTTGCGCCAAAATCCTTCCGTCAAAGTGATTGCCGTCGACCCGTCCATCATCCCCCTCGGGTCGAAGGTGTATGTGGAAGGATACGGATATGCTATTGCCGCTGACACCGGCTCAAGCATTCGCGGATATAAAATCGACGTGTTTTTCCCGGAACGGTCGGATGCGTTTGGTTGGGGCAGAAAGCGTGTCAAAATACGGGTGCTGCCATAGAAAGGCGATTGGAGAATGCAAGCGGAGGGGTTTTTCCCCTCTGCTTTTTTTCGCTATAATGGCATTGGGCCGCAACAATGCGCGTATTGCTCCATCTGTCTAATTAGACTTCTGATGCAGAAAAAAGTTTCAACAAAGTTGAAAAAATAAAATAGGGGCATGGAGCGGCGGCGGTTCGCTCTACCCTTTATTTTACCGGAAAGGAGGCATTGCAGAAATAGGAAAAATCGCTCATTCCGCTGTTTCTGCAATGATGGGATGAAGATTAAAGAAGTGATTGTCGTGGAAGGGAAAGATGATACAGCGGCGATCCGGCGCGCCGTTGATGCCGATACGATCGAAACAAACGGGGCGGCGGTGGGGGCGGAAGTCATCGAACGGATCAAGCTGGCGAAAGAGCGGCGCGGGGTGATCATCTTCACCGATCCCGACTTCCCCGGCGAGAAAATCCGCCGCACGATTGCCGAGCAAGTGCCGGGATGCAAACACGCCTTTTTGCCGCGCGAAGCCGCGAAAGCGAGAAGTGGGAAGGGCATTGGGGTCGAGCACGCTTCCCCCGACGACATTCGCCAGGCGCTTGCGAACGTGTATGAAGAGACAGCCGATTGGGAAGAAGAAATTACGTTTGCAGAATTGATTGAAGCCGGACTGGTTGGCGGGGAGATGGCGCGCCGGCGCCGGCAGCGGCTCGGGGAGGAGCTGAAAATCGGTTATGCCAACGGCCGACAGTTTCATAAGCGGCTGAAAGTGTTCCGCATTTCCCGAGACGCCTTTTACGCCGCGCTGGCGCAAGTGATGCGGGAGGAGGCGGGCGATGCATAAAGACATTGCAACACCGGGGCGGACGAAAGAAATTTTGGAGCGGTATGGTTTTTCGTTTAAAAAAAGCCTCGGACAAAACTTTTTGATTGACGCGAACATTTTGCGGAAAATTGTTGATGCTGCCGGCGTCTCCAGCGATACGGGGGCGATTGAAATCGGACCCGGCATCGGGGCGTTGACCGAACAGCTCGCACGGCGGGCAAAAAAGGTCGTCGCCTTTGAAATCGATGGCCGGCTGCTGCCGATTTTGGCGGATACATTGTCCCCCTACGACAATGTGCGCATTATTCACCAAGATGTGTTGAAGGCGGATTTGCATGCGGTCATTGCGGAAGAGCTGGCCGATGTGAACGACCGGATGGTGGTCGCTAACTTGCCGTATTATGTGACCACACCGATCATTATGAAGCTGCTTACCGACCGGCTCCCAATCCGCGGCATCGTCGTCATGCTGCAAAAAGAGGTGGCCGACCGCCTCGCTGCCAGGCCGGGAACGAAAGATTACGGCTCGCTGACGATTGCTGTGCAGTATTACACAGAGGCGGAAGTCGTGATGGCGGTGCCGCGCACCGTGTTTATGCCGCAGCCAAACGTCGATTCCGCCGTCATCCGGCTGACGAAACGGGCCCATCCGCCTGTCGCTGTTGAGGATGAGGATGTGTTTTTCCAAGTGGTGCGGGCGAGCTTTGCTCAGCGCCGCAAAACGCTGCTCAATAATTTAGTGAGCAGCTTGCCAGGCGGAAAAGAGAACAAAGAACAAATCGAACAGGCGCTTGCTGCGGTGGGCATCGATCCGCGCCGCCGCGGGGAAACGCTTCATATAACCGAGTTTGCCTCGTTAAGCAACGCATTGGCGCCGCTTTTTCGCCGTTGAGGCCGCAACAGTTGAAAACAGGCGTCTATCACCTATTGTCCGCGTCTGCATATCGTATGGATGACAACGATTATGCAATGGAGTGAGCGGTGATGGACGTCAAAATCGGCGATATTGTCGCCCGCAAGTCTTACCAATGCGACGTATTGTTCCGCGTCATTGACCTTAAAGAAAAGAACGGGGAATGGGAAGCCATTTTATATGGCGAGGACGTGCGGCTTGTGGCCGACGCCCCGTGCAGCGACTTGGTCATTATCGATGAGCGGGGGCAACAAGAACGAAAAAGGCGGGAAATCGAACTGATTGAACAGTCATACTGGCTGTTTCGCCAAGATTATCAGATGATCAAGCAAAAAGTCGAGTATCGGGCAACCGGCGGGTACCGGGTGGAGAAAGATTTTTTTCAAATTCCGGGATGCGTCCTTCATTTGGACGGCGACCCGTTATATTTGCGCAAATGCATGGATTTGTATGAACGGATTGGGGTGCCGGTGCACGGCGTTTACTGTGAGGAAAGCGAGATGCCGGAAAAAGTCGGCTCCTTGATTGAGCAGTTTCGTCCGGATATTTTAGTCATTACCGGTCATGACTCGTATTCAAAGTCAAAAGGGAAGCTTCATGATTTGAAAGCGTACCGCCATTCACGCCATTTTGTTCAAACAGTGAAAGAAGCGCGCAAAAAAGTGCCGCATCTCGATCAGCTCATCATTTTCGCCGGCGCCTGCCAATCGCATTTTGAATCGCTCATCCGCGCGGGGGCGAATTTTGCCAGTTCGCCGGCGCGGGTCAACATTCACGCCTTAGATCCGGTTTATATCGTTTCTCGTCTCAGTTTTACCCCGTTTACGGAAACGGTCGATGTGTGGGATGTGCTTCGCAACACGCTGACCGGGGAAAAAGGGCTGGGTGGAGTCGAGACGAAAGGTGTGCTCCGCACCGGGATGCCGTTTCGCCTGATCGAAGAACGGGGGGAAAACCGCCGCAATTGACGGGCGGTTTTTTTATGTCTTTCGCCATATTTTTTACAAAAAAGTTCCACAAGGTACATAAAAAGAAGGATATTGTAGAAAAATATTCATTGACAGCAATAAAAACACGCTGATATAATTTTTATTTTTTTGACTTTGAAGACCATCTTTGTTATAATTGCAAATAGTGAGGTGGATGACGAATGCCAAAAACTTTATCCGATATTAAAAAAGCGCTGGACTCTAATATCGGGAGACGTTTAACGTTGCGGGCCAACGGCGGACGCAGAAAAATGATCGAGCGTTGCGGCATTTTGGCGGAGACTTACCCATCGGTATTTGTCATTGAACTGGATCAAAAAGAAAACTCGTTTGAACGTGTATCGTTCAGCTACGCCGACGTGTTGACAGAGACCGTAAAGCTGACGTTTTGGGACGATGAGCAAGCAGGGGGGCAGTAGACAAATTTGTTTGCTGCTTTTTGTTTTGTCATAAATAGGCGGACATAAAGCCGCCTTCCCCACTTCATACTAAAACTGCCGCAGCCGCCTTTCATCTGCCCCATGACCAGGCGAGTCAGCCGGCTGTTGCGCCGGCGGGTTGCACAACGTTTCGCGCCTTAACGCCAACGAACATGGAAAGGGGTTGCTGACATTGGGTCGACGCCGCGGGGTTATGTCGCAACGCTTAAAAGAAGAGCTGGCAAAAGAGCTGGGCTTTTACGATGTCGTGCAGCGTGAAGGGTGGGGAGCCATCCGCGCGAAAGACGCAGGAAATATGGTAAGATTGGCGATTGAACAGGCGGAACGGCAGCTGGCCGGAAAAACGGAATAGCGCCGGCGGCGATGGCGCGCTGCGGCAAGGGTGCCCTAGCAGGGGCGCCCTTTTTACATATATCGTTTGGCGACGGCACCAGGACATGTTAATATGGTAAAATGGGTTGATGAAAAAAGCACGAATGTCACGCGGGAAAACGCTGAAAATAGGAAACAACGGGCGGATAGGCGGCTGGCCAGAAGCCGTTTATCATCAATGTGCGTGGAAGTAGGTGAAGATGAGTGAGGCTGTCGATCAAAGCGCCGGCAAAAATTAATTTATCACTTGATGTTCTTTATAAACGCCCCGATGGTTACCATGAAGTGAAAATGGTGATGACGACGATCGATTTGGCGGACCGCATTGAGCTTATTCCGCTGCCTGAGGAGGATGTGATCCGCATTGTGTCGCAAAACCGCTTTGTGCCGGATGATTGCCGCAATTTGGCGTACCAGGCGGCGAAACTGATGAAGGAGACGTTTTCGATCCGCCAAGGGGTGGCCATTTCGATTACGAAGCATATTCCGGTGGCGGCCGGCCTGGCAGGGGGAAGCAGCGACGCGGCCGCAACGTTGCGCGGGCTCAACAAGCTTTGGCAGCTCGGATTGACCGTCCGGGAATTGGCTGAGCTTGGTGCGCAAATCGGCTCGGATGTTGCGTTTTGCGTCTACGGCGGAACAGCTGTGGCGACCGGGCGCGGCGAAATCATCACCCCCATCCCGTCGCCGCCGCCATGCTGGGTGGTGTTGGCCAAGCCCCCAATTGGCGTGTCGACGGCCGATGTGTACCGAAATTTGCAGCTTGAGCATGTCTGCCATCCGGATGTCGATGCAATGGTGAAAGCGATCGAACGGCAAGATTATGAGGGCATTTGCCGGTTGGTCGGCAACGTGTTGGAGGAAGTGACCTTAAAAAAATATCCGGAAGTTGCGCATATTAAAGAGCAAATGAAACGGTTCGGAGCTGATGCGGTGCTGATGAGCGGAAGCGGGCCGACAGTGTTTGGGCTGATCGAGCATGATTCGAGAATGCAGCGGGTGTATAACGGACTGCGGGGCTTTTGCGATCAAGTGTTTGCGGTCAGGCTGTTGGGGGAGCGGCATTCGCTTGATTAAACACGTACATTTTTGTTAAAATAAATTTATAACATTCGGTTTTAGGAGGTCGGCTATGAAGCTTAGGCGAAGCGGCCGTTTAGTCGATATGACGCATTATCTTCTCGAACGGCCACATCAGCTCATTCCGCTGACGTTTTTTGCCGATCGGTACGAATCGGCCAAATCATCGATCAGCGAAGACTTGACGATTATTAAACAAACGTTTGAGCGGCAAGGAATCGGGACGGTTCGGACGCTGCCCGGCGCGGCCGGCGGCGTGCAATACATTCCGAAAATGGCTGCCGGGGAGGCGGAGGAAGTGATCGCCTATTTGTGCGAGCAATTGTCGCGCCCGGACCGGCTTCTTCCCGGCGGATATTTGTATATGACCGACATTCTTGGCGACCCCCGTATTATGAACAAAATCGGCCGCCTTTATGCGTCGATGTTTGCCGACCGTCCGGTGGATGTCGTTATGACCATTGCCACCAATGGAATTCCGCTCGCATATGCGATCGCCAATTTTTTGTATGTGCCGGTTGTGATTGTCCGCCATGACAATAAAGTGACGGAAGGGCCGATGGTGAGCATCAACTACGTATCCGGCTCGTCCAAACGCATCCAAACAATGGTTTTGTCGAAGCGCAGCCTGGCGGAGGGAGCCAACGTGCTGATTGTCGATGACTTCATGAAAGCGGGCGGCACGATCAACGGTATGGTCAGCTTATTGCAAGAGTTTAACGGCAACGTCTCCGGCATCGGTGTGCTCGTTGAGTCTGAGGAAGCAAAAGAGCGGCTTGTCGACGAGTACATCTCGCTCGTCAAACTGTTGGCGGTGGACGTGAAAGAAAAGCGGATCGCCGTCAAGGAAGGCAATTACAAAGCGTTTTTTTAGGCAGCCTGCTGCCTGATTATAAAACTTTAGAAAGGGGATTTCTTTCAATGAAAAAAGTGGAAACGACCAATGCGCCGCAAGCGATCGGCCCGTATTCGCAAGCGATCATCGTCAACAATATGGTTTACAGCTCTGGGCAAATTCCGCTCACTCCAGAGGGGGAAATGGTAAAAGGCGACATTCAGTCGCAGACGCATCAAGTGTTTCAAAATTTGAAAGCAGTGCTGGAAGCCGCCGGCGCCTCACTCGACACAGTCGTGAAAACAACCGTTTTTTTAAAAAGCATGGATGATTTTGCGGCCATGAACGAAGTGTACAGTCAATATTTCCCGAACCATAAACCAGCGCGTTCATGCGTTGAGGTGGCTCGGCTGCCGAAAGACGCCCTAGTTGAAATCGAAGTCGTTGCCCTCGTGCGATAAAGAGGGACGCATCCATCTTTTCCCTTGCTGAAATTTAGAAAAAATTTTTTGAAAAAGGAAGGAAATTGCCGAAAGGCGTGGAATTAATTACATCGAGTCTTATATAGGGGAAAAGGTGGTGAACATAATGGAAGTGACAGACGTAAGATTACGCCGCGTCAACACCGAAGGACGGATGAAAGCGATCGCCTCCATTACGTTGGACAATGAGTTCGTTGTCCATGACATCCGCGTCATTGACGGGAATAACGGCTTGTTTGTCGCGATGCCAAGCAAGCGTACACCGGACGGGGAGTTCCGCGATATCGCGCATCCGATCAACTCCGCTACGCGCGGAAAAATTCAAGAGGCGATCTTAGCTGAGTACCACCGCCTCGGGAAGCTGGAAGAAGAACTTGAAGAAGCGGGCGCTTCGTAAACATATGAAAAGGGGCTTAGGTGAAATTCACCAAGCTCCTTATTTTTTGCCAGCCGCATTGTTTCCTTGAAAAGTGCTGTTGATTCATATATATTCAATTATGGGCGAACTACTCCCACTTCGCTTTGCTTGAAGTGGGAGCTTCTCAGTTCCATGACGAAAGCCATTCTTTCGTCTCCCTGAGCGTCACTTCGGGTCGTCCCAACCCTGGTTCGACGATTTGGGGTTTTTTCGCGCCTTTGAATATGGTACGCATGGAAGGCTTCGCTTGTTTTCGCATTGAATGTTCTCCATGCAACCCGCTATATCTAGTTTACAAAGAACATGATATACATTGATTTGATTATGTGTTTTGGCTGATGCCACCGGCATTCCCCCGCTGGTCGTGGGGCTTCGTCTTTCACGCGCTTGAAGTGGGGGGATCTTCTCTTGGGACTATGATTAAAAGGATAATTGGAGGCTTTTCACATGAAGCGATATGCGGTCGTTTTGGCGGCCGGACAAGGAACGCGGATGAAGTCGAAGCAGTATAAGGTGCTTCATCCCGTTTGCGGCAAGCCAATGGTTCAGCACGTCATGGATCAAGTATCCAAACTTGGGGTGGAAAAAACCGTCACGGTCGTTGGATTTGGGGCGGAGCAGGTGAAAGAGCAGCTTGGCGCCCAATGCGAGTACGCATTGCAAGAGGAACAGCTTGGGACGGCGCATGCGGTGATGCAGGCAGCCCCATATTTGCAAGGTCTCGAAGGGGTGACGATCGTCGTCTGCGGAGACACGCCGCTCATCACCGCTGAGACGATGAAGGCGCTCGTCGAGCACCATTTGGCCGCCAAAGCGAAGGCGACGGTATTGACAGCCATCGCTGACGACCCGGCTGGATATGGCCGCATCGTTCGCAACAGTGCCGGCGGCGTTGAAAAAATTGTTGAACATAAAGATGCGAATGAAGAGGAACGGGCTATTCGCGAGATTAACACTGGAACGTATTGCTTTGACAACCAAACATTGTTTCAAGCGCTTATAAACGTGACAAACAACAACGCCCAAGGGGAATATTATTTAACCGACGTGATTGAAATTATCAAAGCGGGCGGCGGCACAGTATCCGCTTATCAGGCGCCGTCATTTGAGGAAACGATCGGGGTCAATGACCGCATCGCCCTTGCCGAGGCGGAGCGGATCATGCGCGAGCGCATTTGCCGCCGGCATATGGAAAACGGGGTTACGATCATCGACCCGGGCTGCACGTATATTTCCGCCGACGCGACGATTGGCCGTGATACGGTCATTTATCCCGGCACAGTCATCGAAGGCGAAACAGTGATCGGCGAGGATTGCACGATTGGACCGCATGCGGAAATTAAAAACTGTCATATCGGCCACCGCACGTCCATCCGCCATTCGGTCGCCCATGACAGCGAGATCGGCAACGATGTCACGATCGGCCCGTTCGCCCATATCCGTCCGCTGTCGAAAATTGATGACGAGGTGCGGATCGGCAATTTTGTCGAGGTGAAAAAATCGACGTTCGGCAAAGGAAGCAAAGCCTCGCATTTAAGCTATATCGGCGACGCGCAAGTCGGCGCCGATGTCAACCTTGGTTGCGGGTCGATTACCGTCAACTATGATGGCGTGCATAAGTATATGACCAAAATTGAAGACGGGGCGTTTATCGGCTGCAACGTCAACTTGATTGCCCCGGTTACGGTCGGCCGGGGCGCTTACGTCGCCGCCGGATCGACGATCACCGACGACGTTCCCGGCCGCGCCCTCGCCATCGCCCGCGCCCGGCAAGTCAATAAAGAACATTATGTTGATCGCCTGCCAGGCAAGAAAAAATCTTAATGGAGGTTTATCATGTCTGAATGCCAGCACCAACTAAAGTTGTTCGCCCTTAACTCGAACATGAGGCTAGCGAAAGAAATTGCGGAAGTCATGGGGATCGAGCTTAGCAAATGTTCCGTTTCCCGCTTTAGCGACGGGGAGATCCAAATTAACATTGAGGAAAGCATCCGCGGCGACGATGTATTTGTCATTCAATCGACGAGCGTCCCGGTCAATGAGCATTTAATGGAGCTGCTCATTATGATCGATGCGTTAAAGCGGGCGTCAGCGCGTACGATCAATATCGTCATCCCGTATTACGGCTATGCCCGCCAAGATCGGAAAGCGCGGGCGCGCGAGCCGATCACGGCCAAGCTGGTGGCGAACTTGCTTGAGACGGCCGGGGCGTCGCGCGTCATTACGCTTGATTTGCATGCCCCGCAAATCCAAGGGTTTTTTGATATCCCGATCGATCATCTAATGGGCGTGCCGATTTTGGCTGATTATTTTAAAAGCAAACAGTTGGATGACATTGTCGTTGTGTCCCCGGATCACGGCGGCGTAACGCGGGCGCGCAAACTCGCCGACCGTCTGAAAGCGCCATTGGCGATCATCGACAAACGCCGGCCGCGCCCGAACGCGGTGGAAGTGATGAACATTATTGGGCAAGTGAGCGGGAAAACGGCCATTTTGATTGACGACATTATCGACACGGCCGGCACGATTATGCTCGCGGCGAACGCTCTTGTTGAACATGGGGCGAAGGAAGTGTACGCGTGCTGCACCCATCCGGTGCTGTCTGGTCCAGCGATCGAGCGCATTCAAAGTTCCAAAATTAAGGAACTGGTCGTCACCAATTCGATTGCCTTGCCAGAAGAAAAGAAAATTGATAAAATTGTAGAGCTGTCGGTGGCGCCGCTCATTGCTGAAGCGATTACGCGCGTGTATGAAATGAAGTCTGTCAGCGTCCTGTTCGACTAACGCAAGAAAACATGTTTAGCCCTTCTTGTTTTAGGATAAAGTAGTCAATAGATTCTAATTCAGGAAGGTGAAGAAACATGGCGATTGTGTTGGAAGCGAAAGAACGCACAGACAAAAAACGTTCGACATTGCGGCGTATTCGTTCGCAAGGGGGCATTCCAGCGATTTTGTACGGCAAAAAAGTCGAAAACAAAATGATTTTTGTCAGCGCTGCTGAATTGGAGAAGGTGCTTCGTGAAGGTGGGCGCACGAGCTTGATAACATTGAAAGTCGGCGGCGACGACTATTCGGTGCTCTTGCGCGAGCTGCAGCGCGATCCGCTGCGCGGCGAGCTCCTTCACGCTGATTTTCAAGCGGTCGACATGTCGACAGAAGTCGATATTGACGTAGAAGTCCGATTGGTGGGCGAAGCGCCGGGGGTAAAAGACGGCGGCGTGTTGCAGCAAAACTTGCATGAGTTGTCGATCCGCGTCTTGCCGGCGAACATTCCGCCAGCGATTGAAGTGGACATCTCCGGTTTGCAAGTCGGCGATACCGTCACGGTTGGCGATGTGCAGACAGATGGAAAATTTGAAATTAACCATGAACCTTCCGAAGTGATTGCGACGATCTTGCCGCCGCAGCAGGAAGAGGAAATCCATAGCGGCGAGCAGCAAGAGCCGGGGCAGCCTGATGCCGAGGAAGGAAGAGAGACGACGCCAGAAAAGTGACAGACGTAACCGTTTCGGTTACGTCTTTTGTAGTATCATGCATAGAGAGGGGCGCAACGATTGAAGCTGTTTGTCGGGCTTGGAAATCCGGGCAAGGAATACGAGCAAACGCGGCACAACATCGGTTTTTTCGTCATTGATGAGCTGGCCAAACGTTGGGACGTTTCGTTGAAAACCGCCAAGTTCCGCGGCCTGTTCGGAACGGCGTCCGTTTCCGGCGAAAAAGTGGCATTATGCAAACCGTTGACATATATGAATTTATCAGGGGAATGTGTTCGCCCGCTCATCGATTACTATGGCATCGCCATTGAAGATGTCATTGTCATTTACGATGACCTCGATCTTCCGCCAGGAAAAATCCGCCTTCGCTTGAAAGGGAGCTCCGGCGGTCACAACGGTGTCAAATCGCTTATCCATCACCTCGGCACCGAGCAGTTTAAGCGCATTCGCATCGGCATCGGCCGGCCGGCCAGCGGGCAGCCGGTGGCGGATTATGTGCTCAGCCGTTTTACGGAGGAGGAGAAGCCGGCGGTCGCTGAAGCGGTTTTGCGGGCTGCCGATGCGTGCGAACAGGCGGTGGCGGCGCCGTTTACCCAGGTGATGAACGAGTTTAACAAGTACCCGTGGTGCTAGTTGAGCGTCAGCGCTCAACTAGCCCTAGTGTGACCAGGGAATACGCCAACAAGATGCCATCGAGTGCCACTTCAAACCCGGTAATGGAATTCGCTCGAATGTCGGTGATCCGGTATTGGTCTACGAGAATCGAAAACACCGTCTCGATGACTTTGCGTTTTTTCCTGATCCATTCTTCCCATGCCTTGGATGGGCCGTGCTTTTGATTGTGTCGAGACGGTGTCCAGAACGCGGCTTGGTGTTCTTCGTACAGCTTTTCTCGAAGAGCGTGGCTGATGTACCCTTTGTCCCCAAAGTTGTAGGGATGAGGGATTTGAGTCATCACCGTTTCAGCGGCTTTGACGTCGTGGCAGGACGCTTCCGTCACGACATAGCCCATGGCCAGCCCTTGATTGGTCACTTGAAGATGCAGCTTGAAACCGTAGTACCATTGCTTTTTGGAAGCACAATACCCCATATCCGCGATCCCTCGAAATCGCTTGACGCGCTGCATTCTTGCGGGATGGCACAACGGAAGAGGCAAGCTGTCGACGACCGCATAAGCATGGTGTTGGCCACGTTTCGCCAGCTCATGACGGATCCATTTGATGGCGAAACCAAGCGCCCCGCAGCGGCGGTTGTATCGGGAGCGTTCAAGAAACGAGCCGTTTGTGAACAAATTTCCCGTGACAAAACGATGCCAGGCTCGTTCGGAAGAAAAGCCCAGCAGCTTCCCCAAAAGGTGAACCGCCATGACCACTTCGTCTTCTTGCTTGACCAAGTGACGGTTGCGGCGATGAAGATACATTTGAATCAACGACAGTTGGGCAGAAACAAAACAGAAAATAGCGGCATATTGTTTTTGAAGTTTGGCTGGATCTGTAGTAAAATGAAAGTGCTCTTGCATGGGGGATCTCTCCTTTCGAATGTTGGGTGACACTTTCATTCTACTGGAGATCCGCCAGCAAGGGCTATTTTTATGCTTGATCAAGTTTATCTAGCACCACGGGTTAACAAGTGAATATTTTCCTCCAAACTGGTGCACAATGTGAGTACGGAAGGCATGGGGCGCCGGCTCCATCCGCCCTGCGGACGGAACAGCCCAGTGAGGAGGTTTGCTTCGATGGCATTGCATTACTATTGCCGCCATTGCGGCGCCAGAGTCGGAACTATTGAACAGGTATCCGTCTATAGCGAAAAGCTCGGATTCCACCATTTAACGGAAGAGGAACGGCTTGATATGATTTCGTACAAGCCGAACGGGGATATTCACGTCAAAACCATTTGCGAAGACTGTCAAGAAGCGTTGGCGCGAAATCCGGAGTGGCATCAATACGAAAAATTTATCCATTAGGCGCAGCTTTGGGCGACCAAAGCATTTTTATGTTTTGGCTGAACGTGGAAAGAGAAAGAAACTAGCATTGAGAGGAGGGAGAATAGGGGTGCTTTCATTGCATCGCTATTTAGCTGAGAACCAAGATGTTCGCACCATCATAGAAGGAATCCACGCCCGCCTGAAAGAACAGCTTGTCGCCGGGCTGTCGGGGTCGGCCCGGTCTGTTTTTGTTTCCACGCTTTATAAGGAAACGGGACGCCCGTTGCTCGTAGTGGCTTACAACTTGTTTCAGGCGCAAAAAATGTATGATGACCTCGTTTCGCTGCTCGGTCCGGACGAGGTGTTTCTGTATTCCGTCGATGAAGTGATCGCCGCCGAAATGGCAGTCGCCAGTCCGGAGCTGAAGGCACAACGCCTCGAAATTATGAACCATTGGGTGCAAGGCGGGAAGGGGATCGTCGTCTGTCCGGTCGCCGGCCTGCGGCGCTTGCTGCCGCCGCCATCGCTTTGGAAACAGTATTTGTTCACGTTCACGGTTGGACAAGAGCTGGATCTCGAGCAGTATAAACAGCGGTTTGTCCAAATGGGATACAAGCGGGTGGCAACTGTTTCCGCCCCTGGGGAGTTCAGCATCCGCGGCGGCATCGTGGATATTTATCCGCTCACGGCCGAGCTCCCGTACCGGATCGAGCTGTTTGATACGGAAATCGAATCGATTCGCACGTTCACCCCCGATGATCAGCGCTCGCACGGGCAAGTAGAGAGTATCGCCATCGGCCCAGCCGACGAAATCATTCTCGACGAGGGGACGCGGCAGCGGGGGATTGAACGAATTGAAGCCGGTTTGGCGGCCAGCCTCGAAAAAATGAAGGATGACGCCGCCAAGCAGCGGATGTACGAACAGATCCATGCCGAATTGGAACAGTTGCGCGAGGGCCGGGAAATCGAGCAACAATATAAATATATGTCCCTTTTCTATGAGAACGTTTCAAGTTTGCTAGATTATATGCCGGAAGACGGCGTGCTGCTGATGGATGAAATGAGCCGGTTGCAGGAGACGGCGGAGCGGCTCGACCGCGAAGAAGCGGATTGGTATACAAGCCTGCTTGACAGCGGGAAAATCATTCATGATGTGCCCATTTCACACTCACTTTCTGAATTGTTGAAAAAACATCGATTCCAGCGGGTTTATTTGTCCTTGTTTTTGCGCCATGCGCCTTATACCCATCCGCAAAATGTCGTCAATATTACGTGCAAGCAAATGCAAAACTTCCACGGACAAATGGCGCTTCTCCAGTCTGAAGTCGAGCGTTGGAAGAAAGCGAATTACGCCGTCGTCTTTTTGGCGCCGGATGCCGAACGGGCAAAAAGGCTGCAGTCAGTTTTGGAAGATTATGGGGTCGATGCAGCGCCGCTTCCGCCTGAGGCCGCACTGCTTTACGGCAAATGCCAACTTCTCGAAGGCGATTTAAATACAGGATTTGAGCTGCCGCTGCAAAAGCTGGCTGTCATTACGGAAGAGGAACTGTTTAAGAAGCGAGCGAAACGCCCGGTGCGCCGGCAAAAGCTGTCCAACGCCGAGCGGATTAAAAGCTACGCTGAACTGCAAGTCGGCGATTACGTCGTCCATGTCAACCACGGCATCGGAAAATATTTAGGCATCGAGACGTTAGAAATCAATGGAGTGCATAAAGACTACATCCATATCCAATATCAAGGCGGCGACACGCTGTACGTCCCGGTCGACCAAATGGATCAAGTGCAAAAGTACGTCGGTTCGGAAGGAAAAGAGCCGAAAATTTATAAGCTTGGCGGCTCGGAATGGAAAAAAGTCAAAAAGAAAGTGGAATCGTCTGTTCAAGATATCGCGGAAGATTTGATCAAGTTGTATGCCGAGCGCGAGGCGAGCAAGGGGTACGCGTTTTCGCCGGACACGGAAATGCAGCGCGAATTTGAGGCCGCGTTTCCATATCAAGAGACGGAAGACCAGCTCCGGTCGATTGAAGAAATTAAGCGCGATATGGAAAGCGAAAAGCCGATGGACCGCCTCCTTTGCGGCGATGTCGGCTACGGGAAAACGGAAGTGGCGCTGCGCGCGGCGTTTAAAGCCATTATGGACGGCAAGCAAGTCGCTTTTCTTGTGCCGACGACGATTTTGGCTCAGCAGCATTACGAAACGGTTCGTGAGCGGTTTCAAGGATTTCCGATTAACGTCGGGCTGCTCAACCGGTTCCGCACGAAAAAACAGCAGGCGGAGACGATCAAAGGGTTGAAAGACGGCACAATCGATATGGTCATTGGCACGCACCGGCTGCTGTCGAAGGATGTCAAGTTTAAGGATTTAGGGTTGCTCATCATCGACGAGGAGCAGCGGTTTGGCGTGGCGCATAAAGAAAAAATCAAGCAGCTGAAAGCGAATATCGACGTGCTCACCTTAACGGCGACGCCGATTCCGCGGACGCTTCATATGTCGATGATCGGCGTGCGCGATTTATCGATCATCGAGACGCCGCCGGAAAACCGGTTCCCGGTGCAGACGTATGTCATGGAATATACGCCGGAGCTTGTCAAAGAGGCGATTGAACGTGAGCTCGCCCGCGATGGGCAAGTGTTTTTCCTCTACAACCATATTGAAGACATCGACTTGAAAGCGGAAGAAATCGCCCAGCTTGTCCCGGAAGCACGCGTCACGTTCGCGCACGGGCGGATGTCAGAAACCGAACTTGAATCAACGATTTTAGCGTTTTTGGAAGGACAATATGACGTGCTCGTGACGACGACGATTATTGAGACAGGCGTCGATATTCCAAACGTCAATACACTCATCGTGTACGATGCCGACCGGATGGGGCTGTCGCAGCTGTACCAGCTGCGCGGGCGCGTCGGCCGTTCGAACCGCGTTGCCTACGCGTATTTCACCTACCGGAAAGACAAAGTGCTGAATGAAACGGCGGAAAAACGGCTGCAAGCCATTAAAGAGTTCACCGAGCTTGGCTCCGGCTTTAAAATCGCCATGCGTGACTTGTCGATCCGTGGCGCCGGCAATATTCTCGGCGCTGAACAGCACGGCTTTATCGACTCGGTCGGATTTGACTTATATTCGCAAATGTTGAAAGAGGCGATCGAAAAACGGCGCGGCTTGAAACGAGAAGACGAGCGGCCGGAAGTGACGATCGACGTGGAAGTCGACGCCTACATTCCGGATGCCTACATTTCCGATGGGCTGCAAAAAATCGAGATGTACAAGCGGTTTAAAGCGGTCGAGACGCTCGAAGATGTTGAAGCGCTGCGCGAAGAGATGGTGGACCGCTTCGGCGATTATCCGGATGCCGTCGCCTATTTGCTACAGATTGCCGAGATCAAAGTGCTGGCGAAACAGCTCGGTGTTGAATCGATTAAGCAACATAAGCAGCAAGTTGACATTCTATTCACTGAAGAAGCGTCGAAAACGGTGGAGATTCAGCGCTTGTCCGGCGTCGGCCGGCAGTACGGGCGCCTGTTTGGGTTTGGCATGGAGGGGGTGAAGCTGAAAATTGTGCTTTACATTAAGCAAATGAAAGCGCACGAGTGGCTGGCGATTTTATATGAGACGTTGAGGGAATTGTCCGGAGTGAAAAACGAAAAGTCGATCATCGCCTAGCTATAAAGAAAAAATGAGGCGTTATGTTCATTTTATACGTTTACGGTTTTGCTGATGTGGCGATAGTGAAGGATGGGCAATTTTACTAAAATGGCCAAAATCACTTTCATCGTGCATAGAACGTGGATTGTGAAGGATACTAATGACAACAATGGTGAATTCCCCATTACAACAGGGTTCATCGGAGTATCCTTCAAATCCTAGATGAAAGTGAGGGTATACAAGGCATGAAAGCAACCGGTATTGTTCGTCGGATTGACGACTTAGGCAGGGTTGTAATTCCGAAGGAAATTCGCAGAACATTACGCATTCGCGAAGGAGATCCGCTCGAAATATTTGTCGATCGCGATGGAGAGGTCATTTTGAAAAAATATTCGCCGATCAGTGAGCTCGGCGACTTTGCCAAGGAGTACGCCGAGGCGCTGTTTGACAGCCTCGGACAGCCGGTGCTCATTTGCGACCGCGACGTATTTATTGCCGTTGCCGGTGTTTCGAAAAAAGAATACATGAACAAAAGCGTCAGCCCGTTAGTGGAGAGAGCCATGGAAGATCGCAACTCCGTTCTCCATACGGAGGAGGGCGAGGTCGAGCTGGTCGACGGGATGACGGAAACGTTGAAGTCGTATACGATCGGCCCGATTGTGGCCAACGGCGATCCGATTGGAGCCGTCATCATTTTATCGCGCGAGAAAACGCTCGGCGAAGTTGAACATAAAGCAGTGGAAACAGCGGCCAGCTTTTTGGCCCGGCAAATGGAACAATAAATGGAACGCAAAAAGAGGGTGTCCCAAAAGATCGGGACACCCTTTTTGATCGGGCCGCACATTTATCGTTGATGGGAGAAGGTCGGGATCTTTTCCTTTCTGCTTTGTCTGCAATGGGGTTGCTATGTTGGTTGGTCCGTTCCCGTTCCGCTGGACTGAGGCCATGGCCGATGGGCGGCTCCCGCTTTTGTCTCATCGCCTGCATTGCGCTATAATATCGAGCGTAGCCGTTTGTTGCGGTAATGTTGACGGTTTGTGCGGCCAGTGCTCTTGATGGACTGTTCGCCATCTGGCGCCATACAAGCGGGAGGATAAGGGGCATGGGAAACGTATGGAAAGGTGCAGCTGCCTTGACTGCTGCCACTTTGCTTACGAAGCTGTTAAGCGCGCTCTACCGCATCCCGTATCAAAATATGGTCGGGGATGTCGGTTTTTATATTTACCAACAAGTTTACCCCATTTATGGAATCGTTGTCGCGCTGTCGCTGACCGGTTACCCGGTTGCCATTTCGAAGCTCATCGCTGAGCGGCTGGCGGCGCGGGACGAGGCGGGAGCGGCCGCTGTCGGCCGCATCGCGCTGCTGCTGTTGGGCGGGGCGGGAGCGGTGTTGTTTGCCGTGTTATATATAGGAGCCGGCGCCATTTCGTTATGGATGGGCGACAGGCAGCTTGAAGGGTTGGTGCGGGTGCTTTCATTTTCATGCTTATTCTTTCCGCTCATTGCGGTGTTGCGCGGCGTTTTTCAAGGGCGCCATGACATGGCGCCGACGGCAGTGTCCCAAGTCGGCGAGCAGACGGTGCGTGTGACGGCGATTTTAGGGTTGTCTTATTGGGCGATCAAGCGCGGCGCTGACGCCTATGCGTGCGGCATGGCTGCGGTCGGCGGGACGTTGGCGGGCATGGCGGCCGCGCTTCTCATCTTGCTCTTTTATCTGGTCCGGCGCGGACGGCAAAAACCGGCCGGGCATACGCCGCCCGGCTCGGTGCGACAGGCGGGATGGCATTTGCTTACAGTTGGAACGGTCATTTGTTTCACCAACATGGTGTTGACGCTTGTTCCGCTCGTCGACTCGTTTTTGTTCGTCCCGCTTCTCCAAGAAACCGGGCTGGAGTTGAATGAGGTGAAAGAGTTAAAAGGGGTGTACGACCGCGGCCAGCCGCTGATTCAGCTTGGCACGGCTGTCGGCACATCGCTTTCATTGGCGCTTGTTCCGTTCGTTTCCGGCATGCGGCGCGGGCGGGAGCCGTCCTTTCTGCACAGCATGTTGCCGATCCGGTTCGCCGCGGTCATCGGCGTCGGCGCTTCATCGGGGCTCATTTGCCTCATTCGCCCGATCAACACCATGCTGTTTGAAAACGACCGCGGTTCGTTGGTCCTTGCCGTCTTGTCCGCTTCTGTCTTTTTTGCGACGATGGCGTTGACTGCCTCCGCTTTATTGCAAGGAATGGGGAAAGAGTGGACAGCGGCGGCCGGCGTGGCGGCGGCTTTGGCAGGGAAAATCGTCCTTATGCGCTGGCTTGTGCCGTCGTTCGGCGCCCTTGGCGCCGCCTTGGCGACAACAGGGGCTTATGCGCTTATGGCAGGCTTCTTATACGTGCGTTTGCCGCGTGAATACCGGTCAGCGCGCGCGCGAGTATGCATATATCCAATTGTGAAGGCGGCTGTCGCCATGATGGCGGTGCTGAAGTTGTATACATGGTTAATGGACGCTTCAGGCGGGGGACGCCTATGGGCGTCCGCCGAGGCGCTTGGCGGCGTCGTTCTCGGCGCGGCTGTCTATATCGCATGCATCGTGAGGGGGAGTGTATTTTCCGAACAAGAGTTGTCCGCTCTCCCGTTCGTTCACAAATTTCATTTACGATTAGGAAGCAGGTGATCAGCGGTGAATACGATTTATATTTTCGGCCTTGGCGCCGGGGATGTGGAGCAGCTGACGGTCGGCGTGTATCGAAAGCTAAAAAAGGCGCATCCGCTTTTTTTGCGGACGAAGGAGCATCCGGCGGCCGAAGGGCTTCAAGAAGAGGGCATCGCGTTTACATCGTTTGATGATGTTTACGAAAAGCATGAGCAATTTGCTGATGTATATGAAGAAATTGCCGGCACTCTCATCGAGCAGGCAAAACACGGGGATGTGTTTTACGCTGTCCCTGGCCATCCGCTTGTCGCCGAACGGACGGTGCAGCTGTTGTTGGAAGCGGAGCAACGCGGCGATTGCCGGGTGGTCATCGAGGGCGGGCAAAGCTTTTTAGATGCGTTGTTTACAGCGGTGCGCATTGATCCAATCGAGGGGTTCCAGCTGTTGGATGCGACCGCTTTCCAAGGGGACGAATGGTCGCCATCGCTGCATGCTGTCTTTTGCCAAGTGTACGACCCGTTCGTCGCTTCGAATGTGAAACTGTCGCTGATGGAACAGCTTCCGGACGACTATCCGGTCTATATTGTGACCGCGGCCGGGACGAAGAGCGAACAAGTGAAGCAAGTGCCGCTCTATGAATTGGACCGTCAGGCGGCGCTTGACAATTTAACGAGCGTCTATGTGCCGCCGGTCAAGGATGAGCCGCTGCTATACCATCGGTTTGAAACGTTGCGCCGCGTCATCGCGACGTTGAGAGGGCCGCACGGCTGCCCGTGGGACCGGAAGCAGACGCATGCGTCGCTGAAGCGGTACTTGCTTGAAGAGGCGTATGAGTTGCTTGAAGCCATTGACGATGATGACGATGACCATATGGTCGAAGAGCTCGGTGACGTGCTGCTGCAAGTGATGCTCCATGCCCAGATCGGCGCTGACCGTGGGATGTTTTCGATTGATGACGTCATCCGGACATTGACTGCGAAGATGATTCGCCGCCATCCGCACGTATTTGGCGATGCGACGGCTGAAACAGCTGAGCAAGTTACAGCGAACTGGGAAAAAATTAAGGAGAAGGAAAAAGGGACCGGCCGGCCAGCGTCGATTTTAGCGGATGTTCCAAAAAGCCTGCCGGGGACGATGCGGGCGTATGAGCTGCAGAAAAAAGCAGCAAACGTCGGCTTTGACTGGGACGATGCCGCTCCCATTTGGGAAAAGGTAGAGGAAGAAATGGCGGAGTTCCGGGCTGAAGCTTCGGGCGGCCGCCGCGCGGCGCTCGTCAGCGAGTTCGGCGACGTATTGTTTGCGCTTATCAACCTTGCCCGCTATTATGATATTCAACCCGAAGAAGCATTGCAGATGGCGAACGACAAATTCGCCCGCCGCTTCGCCTACATTGAGGAGCAAGTGCGAAAAAGCGGCCGACCGATCACATCGTTCTCGCTCGCTGAGCTCGACCGCTTTTGGGAAGAAGCAAAAGAAAACGAACAGTAAGGGGGAAAGGGCATGCGCCTTGATAAATTTTTAAAAGTATCCCGCCTCATTAAACGCCGCACATTGGCAAAAGAAGTCGCCGACCAAGGCCGGGTGTGGATCAACGGCCACGTCGCGAAGGCAAGTTCAGATGTAAAAATCGGCGATGAACTGACGATTCAGTTCGGGCAAAAACGGGTAACGGTAAAAGTGACTAGTGTAAAAGAAACGGTGAAAAAAGAAGAGGCAGCCGAAATGTACGAGCTCGTTCGCGAGGAACGGACGGCCCCTGATCCGGATCAAGGCGGCGTTTAACGGATTTCCGAAAGACGTCTCCTGTCTCAGGGAGCGCGAAGGGCGAAGCCTAGTGAATAGGGGGAAGTGAATTTCGGCCGGCAATCGCCAATTGAATATCATTCGGTTCTTGTTCGAACGGGCGCCTTCGGAACGAAGGGAAGCGTCAAGGATTCCTGTGCAGGGCTGCCGTTCAGCGGAGCACGCACAAGGCGCTGGAAGCCCCCGCCTCTAAGTGAAGCGCAGGCGGTGGGGGTTCACTTTGTCCTTAAGGCTTGTTCTAAACGATCCCCCGCTGACATACATATGGTACAGACAGCGGATGAGAAACAACGGGCGGCCTAGCCGGCTTTCATTCTAAATCGGAAATGCGGGGGATGAACATGAACCGACATGAGGAATTTGGCGGAAACACGAACAAAGGCCCGGTCCAAGAACACGACGTGATCATGCGCGGCCGGCGCCTCCTTGACATTACCGGGGTCAAACAAGTGGAAAGCTTTGACAATGAGGAGTTTTTGCTTGAGACGGTCATGGGTTTTTTGGCGATCCGCGGGCAGAATTTGCAAATGAAAAACTTAGATGTCGACAAAGGCGTCGTTTCGATTAAAGGGCGCATTTTTGACCTCGTTTACTTAGACGATCATCAGGAGAAGGCTAAAGGATTCTTTAGCAAGTTGTTCAAATGACCATCACCACACAGTTCCTCACCATGCTCGCGATGATTGGCATGGGGGGCTGGCTCGGCATGGCGCTGGACACGTACAATCGGTTTCTCAACCGGCGTGAACGGGCGCACTGGCTCGTTTTCGTGAACGATGTACTGTTTTGGGCGGTGCAGGCGCTTCTCGTATTTTATGTGTTGCTGCTCGTCAACAATGGCGAGCTTCGCTTTTATCTGTTTTTGGCGCTGTTGTGCGGCTATGCCGCCTATCAAAGCCTGCTCCGTTCGTTGTACGTTCGGGTGCTGGAATGGCTCATTCAGCTGGCGGTCAGAACCGGAAACATCATCGCCCAGCTGTTCCGTTACATCGTGATCCGCCCGCTCGTTCTTCTCGGGCAAATGGCGCTTGCGCTTCTTTTGTTTGCCTGGCGGCTTGTGATATGGATGGGACGATTTTTGTTGCTTGCGGTTTGGAAAGCCGTTGTTCTTCTGTTTGCCCCGTTTCGTTGGACGGGCATCGCCGTTTGGCGGCGGATTCCGCCGTCCCGCCGGGCCTGGGTGGAAAAATTTTTTCGCCGTTTGAAGGGATTTGCTGGACAAATCAAGAATACACAAGAGAAAATAGGCATGTGGCTGGCGAAATGGCGAAAGTAAAAGAGGTGCAAAGGCAATGAACATGCCCAGGAGAACAAACGTGACGAAGCTGGCATCGACGTATGCGGCCGAGCAGGAGGAGAAACAGCGGAGGGCGTCGCGAAGACGGCGAATTTTGGCCATCCGTTTTGCCTTTTGGTCGTTGCTGTTGGCCGTGGTCGCCTCCGTCCTTGTCTATGCTTTGCACCTGCAGGCAAAGACGGTTGATGCGAAAAGGGCGGAAAAAGAAAGGTTGACCAAACAGCTTGCGGAACTGAAACGCCAGAAAAAGCAGATGAAAGAGGAAATGAAAAGGCTGCATGATGATGACTACATCGCTGAGCTGGCGCGAAAAAAATATTATTTGTCAAAGGATGGGGAAATTATTTTTGTGTTGCCCGAAAAGTAACAAATCCCTCCAATGCCCGTTCAATACGGGCATTCGTCATATTGACACTTATTTTTTTTATTCGCTATAATGAAATCAACACCATCTTTAAAGCGTTTTAAGGAGGAGCACTTTTTTTATGTCGATTGAAGTAGGCAGCAAGTTACAAGGCAAAGTCACAGGCATTACGAAATTCGGGGCGTTTGTGGAGCTGCCGGAAGGTGTGACAGGACTCGTTCATATCAGCGAGGTAGCCGATAACTACGTCAAAGATATCAACGACCATTTGAAAGTCGGCGACACGGTGTATGTCAAAGTCATTAACGTCGGCCAAGACGGAAAGATCGGCTTGTCCATTCGCAAAGCAAAGGATACGCCTTCTTCGCAGCGGCCGCGCCGGGCGCATGACCGCTCTGCGGCTGACAGCTTAGAGCAAAAAATCAGCCGTTTCCTGAAAGAGAGTGAAGACCGATTGGCGTCGTTGCGCCGCCATACCGAATCGAAGCGGGGAGGTCGTGGATCGAGACGCGGGTAACTTGCTGCTGAATGAATGCCGGAAAGATGACGAATAGGGGGACAACAAAGCATCCATGGTCATGGATGCTTCTTTGTTGGGTTTGGCGAAAGAAAGGATGTATTTTCCG
Source organism: Geobacillus stearothermophilus ATCC 12980 (assembly GCF_030369615.1). NCBI lineage: Bacteria > Bacillati > Bacillota > Bacilli > Caryophanales > Anoxybacillaceae > Geobacillus > Geobacillus stearothermophilus. Next base: position 68,636 of record NZ_CP128494.1, read on the forward strand.
GAACGATACATATTGACAATCGGTATGGGCTCCAGTATTATATTAAATGTTGCCACACGGCGGTGTAGCTCAGCTGGCTAGAGCGTACGGTTCATACCCGTGAGGTCGGGGGTTCGATCCCCTCCACCGCCACCAAAATTCAATATGGCCCGTTGGTCAAGTGGTTAAGACACCGCCCTTTCACGGCGGTAACACGGGTTCGAATCCCGTACGGGTCATCATCATTGACGAACGAGCATGCGCCATGAAGCGACATGCTCGTTTTTCGTTTTTGTCTGCTTCTGTCGGAACAAAAACGTTGCCTGCACATTGTCGGGAAAAACGTCGAACGATTTTTTATTTTTCTCCGTTGTTTTGACAAATTTTTGGCAATTTCAAATATATAATAGGGGGTAATAGAAAAGCAAAGGAGAGGATCGGGAATGGAAAGAGTAGAAAGAGGGACGTTGCGCCGTATTTCGGAAGTGCCGATTCATGACACGCAAGCGACCGTATCGCGTTGGATACGCCATGTGAAGCTGCGCCTTGGCCACTTGTTCGTCCATCAAGGATTTTTGCTTCTTCTCGTCGGCTTTTTGCTTGGACGAGCACTCATTTTGGCGAAGCTGACCCCGTTTGCGCTGCCGTTTTTCGTTTCCGTCTATATGTTGCGCCGTGACAAGGCGGCCTTTGCTTTGATTGCCCTAATGGCCGGCGCATTGACACTGTCGTTCGATGTTTTGCTGTTTGTCGGCGTTTCCATTTTCGGCTTTCTCTTTATTTACGGATGGGTGCGCAGGGTGATCAGCGAATCGTTAAAAATCGTCCCGTTCGTCGTCTTTGCGGTCTCATTGGCAGCGAAATGGCTGATCTCCTACTACTGGGTCGGGGAGCGGACGGTTTACGGGACGGCCATGGCGGTTGTCGAAGCCGGGCTTTCGCTTGTGCTTACACTGATTTTTATGCAAAGCATCCCTTTGCTGACGGTCCGGAAACACAAACATGCCTTGCGGGCTGAGGAAATCATTTCATTGATTATTTTGCTTGCCTCGATGTTGACAGGGATGATCGGTTGGTCGGCGTATGGCTTGTCGCTTGAGCATGTGATGTCGCGTTATCTCGTGCTGCTGTTCGCATTTGTCGCCGGGGCGGCGACCGGTTCGACTGTCGGAGTGGTCACCGGCCTCATTTTGAGCTTAGCGAACGTCGGCAACTTGTTGGAAATGAGCTTGCTTGCCTTCGCTGGGCTGCTCGGTGGGCTGCTTAAAGAAGGGCGAAAGCTTGGGGTCGCGTTCGGGCTTATCGTCGCGACGTTGTTAATGGGTTTATACGGGAATGGAAAGGCGGAGCTTGTGCCGACGTTGCTTGAATCAGGCATCGCCATTGTGCTGTTTTTGTTCACGGCCCACTCCTTGACAGAGAAAATCGCCAAATACATTCCGGGTACGGCCGAATATATCAATGAGCAGCAACAATACGTCCGCAAAATTCGCGACGTGACCGCCCAGCGCGTTTCACAGTTTTCGAACGTCTTCCAAGCATTGGCGGAAAGTTTTTCACCCGAACCATTGTCAGATGACAGTGAACATCAGGAGCGCGAAGAAGACTACTTTCTTGGCGATATTACGGGGCAAACGTGCCAAACGTGTTTCAAAAAGGCCCAGTGCTGGGTGACAAACTTTAGTACAACCTATGCGTATATGAAGCGAATGATGCATGAAGCCGAAGAAAAAACATTGGCGCACAACCATCAGCTGCTGCGCGAATGGGAGCGCCATTGCGTAAAAGCAGGCAAAGTCGTTGACGCGATGGAAAAGGAGATGGTCATTTATCAGGCGAATCGCAAACTCAAACAGCAAATTTATGAAAGCCGAAAACTCGTCGCCGAGCAGTTGCTGGGCATTTCCCAGGTGATGGACGATTTCGCCAAAGAAATGCAAAAGGAACAGGAAAACCATTATTTGCAGGAAGAGCAAATTTACCACGCTTTGCAAGAGTTTGGCATTGAAATCGGCCACGTCGATATTTACAGTTTGGAAAAGGGAAATATCGATATTGAAATGAGCATTCCGTATTGCGATGGGCGCGGCGAGTGCGAAAAACTGATCGCGCCGATGCTGTCGGACATTTTAGGGGAAACAATTGTTGTCAAGCGTGAAGAGTGCGCCGCTTACCCGAACGGCTACTGCCGTGTTGCCTTTGGTTCAACCAAAGCGTTTGTCGTGGAAACGGGAGTCGCGTTTGCGGCTAAAGGGGGCGAGCTCATTTCCGGCGACAGCTATGCGACGATTGAGCTTGGCACCGGCAAATATGCGGTTGCCGTCAGCGACGGCATGGGCAACGGCGAACGGGCGCACTACGAAAGCCGCGAGACGCTGCGCCTGCTGCAAAAAATTTTGCAGACAGGGATGGACGAATCGATTGCCATTAAATCGATCAATTCGATCCTGGCGCTGCGGACGACAGAGGACATGTATGCGACGCTCGATTTGGCCATCATCGACTTGCAAAACGCCGCGACAAAGTTTTTGAAAATCGGGTCGATGCCGAGTTTCATCAAGCGGGGCAACAAAGTGATCAAGGTAGAGGCGAGCAACTTGCCGATGGGGATCCTTAAAGAGGTCGAATTTGATGTCGTCAGCGAACAGTTAAAATCGGGCGACTTGCTCATCATGATGAGCGATGGGGTGTTTGAAGGGCCGATGAACGTAGAGAACCATGATGTATGGATGAAGCGAAAAATTCAAGAGTTAAAAACGAACGACCCGCAGGAAGTCGCTGATTTGATCATAGAAGAAGTGATCCGCCAATGCGGCGGGGAAATTGAAGACGATATGACGGTCGTTGTCGCGAAAGTGCGGCACAACACGCCAAAATGGGCGACGATTCCCGCGTATATGTATATGAAAAAGGCGCAGTAATGCGCGTATAAAAATGTTCCCTGGCGGCGATGATGGTAATACTTATTCGCCAAGGAGGGGAACGAACATGCGGAAAGGAACGTTGCGGCAAATTTTGTTGATTACGGACGGCTGCTCAAACCATGGCGAGGACCCGGCTGCGATGGCGGCATTGGCTCGCGAACAAGGCATTACAGTGAACGTAATCGGCGTGTTGGATCAAGACACGATTGACGAAAACGGACGGCGGGAAATTGAAGCGATCGCTGCCGCCGGCGGCGGCATGAGCCAAATCGTGTACGCGAAACAGCTGTCGCAGACGGTGCAAATGGTGACGCGCCAGGCGATGACGCAGACGCTGCAAGGGCTCGTCAATCGCGAGTTGAAACAAATCTTTGGTTCTGACGTTTCGCTTGAGGACTTGCCGCCGGACAAGCGCGGCCAAGTGATGGAAGTCGTCGATGAACTTGGGGAAACGGCCGCACTTGATGTGCTCATCTTAATCGATACGAGCGGAAGCATGAAGACGAAACTGCCGATGGTCAAAGAGGCGCTCCTTGACTTGTCGCTCAGTTTAAACGCTCGCATGGGCGAAAATCGCTTTTCTGTGTTTATTTTCCCGGGCAAACGGAATTACGCTGAGAAAATGATGGATTGGACGCCGAAAATTGAAGAGCTGTCCACCATCTTTCCAAAGCTTTCATCAGGCGGGCTGACGCCGACCGGACCGGCGTTGCGTGAAGCGATGGCCTATTTCGGCCGCAATCGGTCGCTAAGGAGTTGGATTCATGATGGCGATGAGCCATACATCGAAGGATCGTCTTGGTAATCTTCCGCCCGGCACGGTCATCACTGGCAAATGGCACGGCCATTCGTACCGGTTGCTGCGTCGGCTCGGCAGCGGGGCGAACGGCGTCGTCTATCTGGCGGAGAGCGGCCGCCGCCGCGTTGCGCTGAAACTGAGCGACGACTATGCGTCGCTAGCCTCGGAAATGAATATATTGCGCCGTTTTGCCAAGGTCCAGGGAGCCGCCCTCGGGCCTTCTTTGCTGGAAGCCGATGATTGGCAAAGCCCGTTTGCCCGGAGGGTGGTTCCGTTTTATGCCATGGAGTACATTGAAGGGGAGCAGTTCTCCGCTTTCGTCCGCCGGCGCGGAAAAGAATGGGCGCCGGTGCTGCTTATGCAGCTTTTGTCTGTGCTCGGACGGCTTCATGAAGAAGGATGGGTATTCGGTGATTTGAAGCCGGACAATTTGATCGTCACCGGGCCGCCGCCGTCCGTCCGACTGTTGGATGTCGGGGGGACGACGATGCAGGGGCGGGCGATCAAAGAGTTTACCGAGCTGTATGACCGCGGCTATTGGGGGCTCGGGTCGCGCAAAGCAGAGCCGTCGTACGATTTGTTTGCGGCGGCGATGGTGATGATTGCCGCCTGTTATCCGGGGCCGCTCGAGAAAAAAGGGAACGGGAGGGCGCAACTTTTGTCCATCATTGAAACGGATCGTTTTTTAGCCCAATATAAAGAAGTTTTGCAAAATGCGCTTGACGGCCGGTATGCGAAGGCCGAGGACATGCGCCGCGACTTATTAGCTGCCTCTTCCCGCCGCGTGGCGGCACACTATGAGGTCAAGACAGCAGCGGCCGCACCGAACCGCCGGTCGGGGCGGCGGGCCGCCAAGCGCCGCAAAACGGGCAGGGTTGCCGAAACGGTGCTGATCGCTGTTTTGCTGCTTGGCGCGTACGGTTTTTATATATACTGGCATCTGTCGATGTAACCTAGTAAAATAATAAAGAAACGGAAGTTTTGAGAAAATGGGGCGGTCGTGTTACGATGAAGCTAAAAGAGGGTAAAGAGGGTTTCGGCGATGATGGATAAAGTGCGCGCCTTTATTGACAGGCACGGACTGCTTTCAAAAGGGGCGACAGTCATTGTCGGCGTTTCCGGGGGCCCCGACTCGCTTGCTCTGCTGCACGTGTTTCTTTCGCTTCGCGATGAGTGGAAGCTTCGCCTTGTAGCGGCTCATGTCGACCATATGTTTCGCGGGCGGGAATCGGAAGAGGAGATGGAGTTTGTGAAACATTTTTGCGCCGAACACCGTATTTTATGTGAGACGGCGCAAATCGACGTTCCTGCTTTCCAGCGCCGCACGGGCCTTGGCGCCCAAGAGGCGGCGCGCAACTGTCGATACCGCTTTTTTGCCGAACTGGTGAAAAAACATCAAGCCCAGTATGTCGCTGTCGGCCATCACGGCGATGACCAAGTCGAGACGATTTTAATGCGGCTTGTGCGCGGCAGCACAGGAAAAGGATATGCCGGTATCCCCGTCAAGCGGCCGTTTCACGGCGGGTATCTCATCCGCCCGTTTTTAGCCGTCAGCCGGGCGGACATCGAGGAGTATTGCGAAAAGGCAGGGCTCGCCCCGCGCCGCGACCCAAGTAACGAAAAAGACGACTACACGCGCAACCGGTTCCGCCGCTATATTATTCCGTTGCTGAAACAGGAAAATCCGCGCTTGCATGAGCGATTTCAACAATATAGTGAAATGATGGCGGAAGATGAGCAGTTCTTGGAGGAATTGGCAATCGACGCGCTGAATAAAGTAATGGAAAAACAATATAATGAAGTTGTGTTGCATCTCCGCCCGTTTCTCGCATTGCCTCGGCCGTTGCAGCGTCGGGTGTTGCAGCTTTTGCTGCTTCGCCTTTACGACGCCGTTCCGGCGGCGTTGACTTTTGTACATATCGGTCATATACTGATGCTTTGCGAACGCGCCCGCCCTTCCGGACAAATTGATTTGCCAAAAGGGCTCAAAGCGATCCGCTCGTATGACCGCTGTTTGTTTACGTTTGGCGTCCAAAGCGGCGCTCCAAGCTATCAGCTTGACTTGCCGGTTCCAGCGCTATTGCCCCTCCCAACCGGTGGTGCAATCGTGAGTGAATTTAGGGAACACTATCCGAAGGGACGGCTGGGAAACGATTCGTTTGTGGTTGACCCCGATGCGGTGTCCCTTCCGCTTCGCGTGCGGACGCGCCGCGAGGGCGACCGAATGGTGCTGAAAGGGACGGGAGGCACGAAAAAAATTAAAGAGATTTTCATTGAAGCCAAAGTTCCGCGGACGGAAAGGGATGGCTGGCCGATCGTCGAAGATGCCGACGGCCGCATTCTCTGGGTGCCAGGGCTGAAAAAATCGGCTTTTGAAGCCGAAGACCGCGGGCAAGCCCGTTATATCCTGCTCCATTATGAGGCGATGAACAGCTAGGAGGAAAAAAGATGGGAATGAAAGACGATATTCAAAAAGTGTTGATCACTGAGGAGGAAATTCAGGCGAAAGTCAAAGAACTCGGCGGCTTGTTGACGAAAGAGTATGAGGGGCGTTTTCCGCTCGCCGTCGGCGTCCTCAAAGGGGCGATGCCGTTTATGGCCGATTTGCTCAAACATATCGATACATACTTGGAAATGGATTTTATGGATGTGTCAAGCTACGGCAATGCGACTGTTTCATCCGGTGAAGTGAAAATTGTCAAAGACTTAAATACATCGGTTGAGGGCCGCGACATTTTGATCATTGAAGACATTATCGACAGCGGATTGACGCTCAGTTATTTGGTGGATTTGTTCCGCTACCGGAAAGCGAATTCGATTAAAATCGTCACCCTCCTTGACAAGCCGTCGGGCCGGAAGGCGGATATTCAGGCTGATTACACTGGATTTACCGTCCCCGACGAATTCGTTGTCGGCTATGGCCTCGATTATGCTGAAAAATACCGCAACCTCCCGTTTATCGGCGTCTTAAAGCCAGAAGTGTACCAAAAGTGAAGCGATTGTCGTGCACCGGCCGAATTGTTTGTATTTAAGCAAATTTCTATGCTAGTATTGAGTATAGTGTGTTTCATATGGGAGGAGGCAAGAAATGAACCGGATTTTCCGCAACACCATCTTTTATTTGCTGATTTTCCTCGTCGTGATCGGCGTCGTCAGCTTTTTTAACGGCACGAACCAGCGAACTGAGCCGATGACGTACGATGCGTTTATCACTCATCTGGAAAACGGGGACGTTGAGTCGTTTTCCATTAAGCCGGAGCGCGGCGTATATGAAATCAAAGGCCAGTTGAAAACATATAGCGAAGGGCAGTACTTTTCCACCTACATCATGAACAGTGACAAAGTGCTTGACCGCATCGATGCGGCGGCGGCGCGGACGCGGGTGGAAGTTGTGCCTGCGGATGAAACGAGCGGATGGGTGACGTTTTTCACTTCCATCATCCCATTTGTTATTATTTTTATTTTGTTCTTCTTCCTTTTGAACCAGGCACAGGGCGGCGGCAGCCGGGTGATGAATTTCGGCAAAAGCCGGGCGCGGCTGTATACGGATGACAAGCGGAAGGTCCGTTTTCGCGATGTGGCTGGAGCGGACGAGGAAAAAGAAGAGCTCGTGGAAATTGTTGAGTTTTTGAAAGATCCGCGCAAATTCGCCGAACTCGGCGCCCGCATTCCAAAAGGGGTGTTGCTTGTCGGGCCGCCGGGGACCGGGAAAACGTTGTTGGCGCGCGCGGTTGCCGGGGAAGCGGGCGTGCCGTTTTTCTCGATCAGCGGGTCGGATTTCGTAGAAATGTTCGTTGGGGTTGGCGCTTCGCGCGTGCGCGACTTGTTTGAAACAGCGAAAAAGAACGCACCGTGCATCATTTTCATCGACGAGATTGACGCCGTCGGCCGCCAGCGCGGCGCCGGCCTTGGCGGCGGCCACGATGAGAGGGAGCAGACGCTCAACCAGCTGCTTGTGGAAATGGACGGTTTTAACGGCAATGAAGGCATCATTATTATTGCGGCAACAAACCGGCCGGACATTTTAGACCCGGCGCTGTTGCGCCCGGGCCGCTTCGACCGGCAGATTACCGTCGACCGGCCGGATGTGAAAGGGCGCGAAGCGGTGTTGCGCGTGCATGCCCGCAACAAGCCGCTCGATGAGTCGGTTGATTTGAAGGCGATCGCCATGCGCACGCCGGGATTTTCCGGCGCCGATTTGGAAAACTTGTTGAACGAAGCGGCGCTCGTTGCAGCGCGCCGCAACAAAAAGAAAATCGACATGAGCGACATCGACGAGGCGACCGACCGCGTCATTGCCGGACCGGCGAAAAAAAGCCGCGTCATTTCGGAAAAAGAGCGGCGGATCGTCGCGTTTCACGAAGCTGGGCATACGGTCATCGGCATGGTGCTTGCCGACGCGGAAATGGTGCATAAAGTGACGATCGTTCCGCGCGGCCAAGCCGGAGGCTATGCGGTCATGCTGCCGAAAGAAGACCGGTACTTTATGACGAAAGCCGAATTAATGGATAAAATCACCGGCCTGCTCGGCGGGCGCGTCGCCGAGGAAATCGTGTTCAACGAAGTGAGCACGGGGGCCCACAACGATTTTCAGCGGGCGACAAACATCGCGCGCCGGATGGTGACGGAGTTCGGCATGAGCGAAAAGCTTGGTCCGCTGCAATTCGGCCAACCGAGCGGGCAAGTGTTTTTAGGACGCGACTTGCATAATGAGCAAAATTACAGCGATAAAATTGCTTACGAAATTGACTTGGAAATCCAGCGCATCATTAAAGAGTGCTACGAAAAGGCGAAGCAGATTTTAACGCAGCACCGTGACAAACTGGATCTAATCGCCACAACGCTGTTGGAAGTCGAAACGCTTGATGCGGAACAAATTAAACATTTATTTGAGCACGGCACGCTGCCGCCCGACCGCAAAGGCCGCGATGAAGCAGGCAAGGGCGACATCGACGTGAAAATCAATATTCAAAAGAAAGAGGAGTAATCGATGTCTCTATTCAGAGGCATCTTTTTTTTAGCCGCGGCCCCGTAGGTTGGCGCTGTTTTTTCCGCGGGAAAATCAAGTATGATATGATAGAGAAAGGAACTTATTGAAGAAAAGTGGGGAATGAGGCCATGATTTTTGTGTTGGACGTCGGCAACACCAATACCGTGTTGGGGGTTTATGACGGCGATGAATTAAAACACCATTGGCGCATCGAGACGAGCCGGGCGAAAACGGAAGACGAGTATGGCATGACCATCAAGGCGCTCTTGAGCCATGTCGGCTTGCAGTTTTCCGACATCCGCGGCATCATCATTTCTTCGGTTGTGCCGCCGATTATGTTTGCCCTTGAACGCATGTGCTTAAAATATTTCCACGTAAAGCCGCTCGTTGTCGGACCGGGCATTAAAACCGGGCTGGACATTAAATACGATAATCCGCGCGAAGTGGGCGCCGACCGGATCGTCAATGCGGTCGCGGGCATCCATTTGTACGGCAGCCCGCTCATTATTGTCGATTTTGGCACGGCGACCACGTATTGTTATATTAACGAACATAAACAATATATGGGAGGGGCTATTGCCCCGGGAATTATGATTTCGACGGAGGCGCTGTTTGCGCGGGCAGCAAAATTGCCGCGCATTGAAATCGCCCGTCCGGACGATATCATCGGCAAAAATACAGTCAGCGCCATGCAGGCCGGCATTTTATACGGATATGTTGGACAAGTGGAAGGCATCGTGTCGCGCATGAAGGCGAAAAGCAAAGTTCCGCCGAAAGTCATCGCCACTGGCGGCCTTGCGCCTCTCATTGCCGGCGAATCGGACGTGATCGATGTCGTGGATCCGTTTTTGACGCTGACAGGCTTAAAATTGTTGTACGAGAAAAACACCGAGAAAAAAGGATGAAGGGTTTGGTGAAGATGGGAGATTACTTAGTCAAAGCGCTCGCCTATGACGGACAGGTGAGGGCGTATGCGGCAAGGACGACGGAGACGGTGGCGGAAGCGCAGCGCCGCCATCAAACGTGGCCGACCGCCTCGGCGGCGCTCGGACGGGCGCTGACGGCCGGCGTTATGATGGGAGCAATGTTAAAAGGGGATGAAACGTTGACCATCAAAATTGATGGCGGCGGGCCGATCGGCACGATTTTAATCGACAGCAATGCCAAAGGGGAAGTGCGCGGCTATGTGACCAATCCGCACGTGCATTTCGAGCTGAATGAACACGGGAAACTCGATGTCGCGCGGGCGGTCGGCAAAAACGGGATGCTGACGGTCGTCAAAGACCTCGGGCTGCGCGACTTTTTCACCGGTCAAGTGCCGATCATCTCGGGGGAGCTCGGTGAGGATTTCACTTATTATTTCGCTTCTTCCGAGCAAATCCCGTCGTCCGTCGGCGTCGGCGTGCTCGTCAACCCCGATTACACGATCCGGGCCGCGGGAGGGTTTATCATTCAATTGATGCCTGGAACGGAAGAACAAACGATCAGCCGCATTGAGGAGCGGTTGAAACAAATTCCGCCTGTGTCGCGCATGATTGAAAACGGCCTAACACCGGAGCAAATATTGGAACAATTAGGCGGCGGCGTCCGGGTGTTGGAGACGATGCCGGTGTCATTTGTCTGCCGCTGTTCGCGCGAGCGGATCGCGGATGCGCTCATCAGCCTGGGGCCAGGGGAGATTCAAGATATCATCGACAAGGAAGGGCAGGCGGAAGCGTCGTGCCATTTTTGCAATGAAACATACCATTTTGCGAAAGAAGAGCTCGAACAGCTGAAGCAACTTGCCGAAAAACGGTGAAAACGCGAAAATGATTGACAATTTCACTAATAGCTGATACATTGGAGATAAATTCGATAAAATTAATCGGGATTAGGGGTGGAACCATGGCACGCACAGTCAATTCTGTAACGGAACTGATCGGCGATACACCAGCCGTGAAACTAAATCGTATCGTCGATGAGGACAGCGCTGATGTTTATGTAAAATTGGAGTTCATGAACCCGGGCAGCAGCGTCAAAGACCGGATTGCATTGGCGATGATTGAGGCGGCGGAAAAAGAAGGAAAACTGAAGCCAGGCGATACGATCGTCGAACCGACAAGCGGCAACACCGGAATCGGGCTGGCAATGGTCGCGGCGGCGAAAGGATACAAAGCAGTGTTGGTCATGCCGGATACGATGAGCTTAGAGCGCCGCAACCTGTTGCGGGCGTATGGAGCTGAGCTGGTGCTCACGCCGGGCGCTCAAGGAATGCGTGGTGCGATCGAAAAAGCGGAAGAGCTCGCTCGCGAGCATGGCTATTTTATGCCGCAGCAATTCAAAAACGAAGCCAACCCGGAAATTCATCGTTTGACAACGGGCAAAGAAATCGTCGAACAAATGGGCGACCAGCTTGATGCGTTTGTGGCCGGCATCGGGACGGGCGGAACGATCACAGGCGCCGGCAAAGTGTTGCGTGAAGCGTATCCAAACATTAAAATTTATGCGGTTGAGCCGGCTGATTCGCCGGTCTTGTCGGGCGGCAAACCGGGCCCGCATAAAATTCAAGGAATCGGAGCCGGATTTATCCCAGATATTTTGGATACAAGCATTTACGATGAAGTCATTACCGTCACAACCGACGAAGCGTTTGCGGCTGCCCGCCGCGCCGCCCGCGAAGAAGGCATCCTTGGCGGCATTTCGTCCGGCGCTGCCATTCATGCGGCGTTGAAGGTGGCGAAAGAGCTCGGCAAAGGAAAAAAAGTGCTTGCCATCATCCCGAGTAATGGGGAGCGCTATTTGAGCACGCCGCTTTACCAATTCGAAGACTAAGCAGCTTTACTTTCGGCAGGGGTGACCCTGTCGAACTTTTTTATGTTTATGGGTGATATGAGCGCCGACTCATTGTACAATAAGGATAATGATGAGCGTCGTAAAGGGGTTGGCTGTGATGAAACAAAGACGAAGGCGGCTGAAGCGGACCATTCATTACAGCGGGCGGGATTGGTTTTATCAGTATGAGCAACTGGCATACGGCCGGCGGCACCACGTGTTGCTGGAGAGCGGACAAGGGGGAAGATACAGCATCATCGGCCTCAATCCGAGCGGGATCATTCGTGCCGCCGGGCATCAGCTGTCCATTATCTATCGTGGAAAAGAAACGGTGCTGAACGGGCCACCGCTCGAGTTGCTGCAGCAATGGTTTTCACAACGTGTGGCGCCGGGGGAGGGGGAGCCGCTCCCGTGCCAAGGCGGGTTGGTCGGCTATATCAGCTATGACGCCGCTCGTTATATCGAACGGCTTCCATCGCTGGCTGTAGATGATTTGCAGCTGCCGTCTATGCAGTTTTTTGTATTTGACGATGTGGCGATTTACGATCATCAAACCGATCGCCTTCATTTGCTCGCTTATGCAGATGAAGGGGAAGAAGGAGAAGCGGAGCGGCGGTTGGAGATGTATGAACGGCTGTGGCTTGAAGAGCGAAGCAGCCCGCCGGTTTGGCCGCCCGTTGTCTCATCGGCTTGTCCATCGGTTTCCATGACAAAGGAGCAGTTTATGGAAGCGGTCCGCCGCGTTCAACATTATATTGCAGCGGGCGATGTGTTCCAAGTTAATTTGTCGGTGCGCCAGTCCCGTCCGCTGTTGACCCACCCGTTCGCTGTGTACAAACAACTGCGGACCATTAACCCGTCGCCGTACATGGCGTATGTGCATACCCCTGAATGTCAAATTGTCAGCGGTTCGCCGGAGCTGCTCGTCCGCAAGCAGGGAGAACGGCTGGAAACACGCCCGATAGCCGGAACCCGCTCGCGCGGACGCACGGAAGCGGAAGACGGGCAAATCGCCCGCCAACTGCTAGCCAGCGAAAAAGAGCGGGCCGAGCACGCCATGCTCGTTGATCTTGAGCGGAATGACCTTGGGCGTGTCTGTGTCTATGGGACGGTGCGTGTCGATGAGTGGATGACGGTGGAAAAGTATTCGCATGTGATGCATATTGTTTCCCACGTATCCGGCATCATGGCTCCGGAACATGATGCGTTTTCTGTTATTCGTGCGATGTTTCCCGGCGGAACGATCACCGGCGCTCCGAAAGTGCGGACGATGGAAATCATCGAAGAATTGGAGCCGGTTCGCCGCGGTTTGTACACCGGTTCGATCGGCTGGATCGATTTTCAAGGGAATATGGAGCTAAACATCGCCATCCGCACGATGGTTGTGAAAAACGGGCTGGCCCATGTGCAAGCAGGCGCAGGCATTGTCATCGATTCCAACCCGGAGCACGAGTACAAAGAATGTTTGAAAAAAGCCGCTGCCCTCTGGAAAGCGAAAGAGCTGAGCGAAGCAGAGACTTTATTTCAGAGCATGAGGTGAGAAGGATGATCGTCATGATCGATAACTATGATTCGTTTACGTACAATTTGGTGCAATATTTAGGGGTTTTAGGCGAAGAGCTGTTCGTAAAGCGGAACGACGAAATTACGGTGGACGAGATTGAGCAGCTTCATCCCGATTTTATCATGATTTCCCCCGGCCCATGTACACCGAATGAGGCGGGAATCAGCTTGGCCGTTATCGATCGCTTCGCCGGCCGCATCCCGATTTTTGGCGTCTGCCTCGGCCATCAGGCGATCGCCCAGGCGTTTGGCGGCCGCGTCATCCGTGCCCCAAGGCTGATGCACGGGAAAACGTCGTCCGTTTACCATGACGGGGAAACGATTTTCCGCGGCGTGCCAAGCCCGTTTACAGCGACGCGCTACCATTCCCTTATCGTTGAGAAAGAGACGCTTCCAGACTGTTTCATCGTGTCGGCTTGGACGGACGAAGACGAAGTGATGGCCATTCGCCATAAAACATTGCCAATCGAAGGAGTGCAGTTCCACCCGGAGTCGATTATGACCAGCCATGGGATGCAGCTGCTGAAAAATTTTATTGATACGTACAAAAAGGCGTGATGGGCATATGTATGTGTATGTCAATGGGGAGATTGTCCCGTATGAGGAGGCGAGGGTTTCGGCGTTTGACCACGGTTTTTTATACGGGATCGGCTTGTTTGAGACGTTCCGCACGTATGAGGGACATCCGTTTTTGCTTGACGATCATTTAGCGCGGCTAAATCGCGGGCTTTCCGAGTTGCGCATCCAAAAGCAGGTAAGCCGTGCGGAGGCGCTCGGGATCATCGAGCGGTTGCTCAGGGCCAATGGTCTTCAGGACGCCTATGTACGTTTCAACGTCTCGGCTGGGGTTGGCGGTCTTGGCTTGTCGATGGAGCAGTATAGCCATCCAACGGTGATCGTCTATATGAAGCCGCTGCCGCCATCCGCCCCTCCAGAAGGGAAAGAAGGGGTCGTTTTAACAACGAGGCGGAACAGCCCTGAAGGCGATGAACGGTTAAAATCGCATCATTATTTAAACAATATAATTGGAAAGTGGGAGCTTGGCCGCCGTGTGGATGTGGAAGGCATTTTTTTAAATCGGGACGGGCAAGTAGCCGAGGGAATCGTTTCGAATATTTTTTGGGTCAAGGACGGCGTTGTCTACACCCCGGCGCCGTCTGTCGGCATATTAAACGGCGTTACGAGGCAGTTCGTCATCGCCTTGCTCGAACGGCTTCATATCCCGATTAAAGAGGGAGCGTATCCCCTGTCCCATTTGCAGGAGGCTGATGAGGTCTTTATTACGAATTCACTGCAGGAAATTGTGCCGCTTCACTGCATCGGCCGCCGCTCTTATAGCGGAAAACATGGCCCGGTGACCTGTGCGCTGCAACATCATTACCGCCGCTTTACCGATACATTATGGACGAGGAACGAACTGAAAGAAAGGATGAACGAATGATGGCAACGATGACGCGTTCCTTTGTATTAAAATGCCGCGGGCATGAGCTGGATTTGCGCCAAAAAACGTTGATCATGGGCATTGTCAATGTGACGCCTGACTCGTTTTCCGACGGCGGCCGGTTTTATGAAGTGGAAAAAGCGGTCGAGCATGCGAAACGGCTCGTGGCGGAAGGAGCCGACATCATTGACATCGGCGGTGAATCAACTCGTCCGGGGGCGGATCCAGTGCCGCTTGATGAAGAGCTACGGCGCGTCATTCCGGCAGTCAAAGCGATCGCCGATGCGGTGGACGTGCCGATTTCCGTCGACACGTATAAAGCCGAGGTCGCAAGGCAGGCCATTGAAGCGGGAGCGCATATCATCAACGACGTTTGGGGCGCCAAAGCCGATCCGGATATGGCCCACGTCGCCGCTTCGTACGGAGTGCCGATCATTTTAATGCACAACCGTCACGATATGGCATACCGCGATCTCATTTCCGACATGATCGCCGACTTGAAGGAGAGCATCCGTATTGTCAAACAGGCGGGAGTAAAAGAGGAAAACATTATTGTAGATCCGGGGATCGGATTTGCCAAAACGGTTGAACATAACCTGGAAGTGATGCGGCGTCTCGATGAGTTTGCTGCTTTGGGATACCCACTTTTGCTTGGCACATCGCGCAAACGGTTTATCGGCCATGTGCTCGATGTGCCGGTTGAGGAGCGGGTCGAAGGAACGGGGGCAACAGTTTGCCTTGGCATCGTGAAGGGGGCGCATATCGTCCGCGTCCATGACGTATTGCCGATCGCCCGCATGGCGAAAATGATGGATGCGATGCTCGGGAAAGGAGAGAGCGGCCATCGATAAAATTTATATTCAAGGTATGGAATTTTACGGTTATCACGGAGTGCTCCGAGAAGAAAACGTCCTCGGCCAGCGGTTTTTGGTCGATGTGGCCCTTGAGCTCGACTTGCGTCCAGCCGGCCGGAGCGACCGTCTCGAGCATACGGTGAACTATGCGGAAGTATACGAGCGCTGTCGGACGATCGTGGAAGAGAGGACGCTCGCCTTGATCGAAGCGGTTGCCGAGGCGATCGCGGATGAGCTGCTTGCCGCTTTCCCCGCCGTTCAGCGGTGCACGGTGAAAGTAATCAAGCCGAATCCGCCCATTCGCGGCCATTATCAGCATGTCGCCGTTGAAATCTACAGGGGGCGGTAAGGTGGAAAACATTGCGTATATTGCTTTAGGTTCCAACCTTGGAGATCGTGCGTACTATTTGCGTTCAGCCGTCGCGGCGCTTCATCGCCATAAGGGAATTTTTGTCACATCGGGTTCGTCCATCTATGAAACCGACCCGGTCGGTTACGTCAACCAAGACAAGTTTTTAAACATGGTGATTGAGGTGGCGACCGCTTTGTCGCCATTTGCTTTGTTTGACGTGACGCAACAAATCGAACAGGAATTTGGCAGGAAAAGGGAAACTCGCTGGGGGCCGCGCACGTTAGACCTTGACATTTTGTTGTACAATCATGAAAATATTGAGACAGAGCGACTTGTCATTCCGCATCCGCGCATGGCGGAGCGGGCGTTTGTTTTAATCCCATTGCTCGAGATCAATTCCCATTTGACAATACCGAACGTTTCGGAACCGTTAGCAGACATTATTGACCGACTACCCGACAAAAAAGGAGTTCGTGTATGGAAGCAGAAAGATGGGGAAGACGTATTCGCGCTTTTCGAAAGCTGAAAGGATATACACAAGAAAAGTTGGCCAAGGAACTCGGCATTTCCGTTTCGATTCTCGGCGAAATTGAACGGGGGAACCGGATGCCGTCCGACACGCTTGTCGGACAGATCGCCGAGCGGCTGAACGTATCGGTTGAGGAGCTGGCACCGCCAAATTTCGAATCAAACAGGTAGAAAGGAGGCGTTTTTATGTTTCGCATTGGTGATGTGGAAATTCAAAACCGTGTCGTCCTTGCGCCGATGGCAGGCGTGTGCAATTCGGCTTTCCGCCTGACCGTAAAGGAGTTCGGCGCCGGTCTTGTATGCGCAGAGATGGTGAGCGATAAAGGAATCGTATACAACAATGAAAAGACGTTAAATATGCTCTATATCGACGAACGCGAAAAGCCGCTCAGCTTGCAAATTTTCGGCGGTGAAAAGGAAACACTTGTCAAAGCAGCGAAATTTGTCGACAAAAATACAAATGCCGATATTATCGACATCAACATGGGCTGCCCAGTGCCGAAAATTACGAATTGCGATGCCGGAGCGAAATGGCTCCTCGACCCGAACAAAATTTACGATGTCGTCGCCGCCATTGTCGACGCCGTCGAAAAACCCGTCACGGTCAAGATGCGAATCGGTTGGGATGACCAACATATTTACGCTGTTGAAAACGCCCAAGCGGTCGAACGCGCCGGCGGCAAAGCCGTCGCCGTCCATGGACGGACAAGGGTGCAAATGTATGAAGGGAAGGCGAATTGGGACATCATTAAGCAAGTCAAAGAGGCCGTCAACATTCCAGTCATCGGAAACGGTGATGTCAAAACGCCGCAGGATGCCAAGCGGATGCTCGAAGAAACTGGGGTTGACGGCGTGATGATCGGGCGGGCGGCGCTCGGCAACCCGTGGATGATTTATCGCACGGTCCGCTATTTAGAAACAGGGGAGCTCATTCCCGAACCGACCCCAAGGGAAAAAATCGATGTCTGCCTGTTGCACTTGGACCGTCTGATCGCCCTTAAAGGCGAGTATATTGCGGTGAAAGAAATGCGCAAGCACGCGGCTTGGTATTTAAAAGGCATCCGCGGGGCGGCGAAAATCCGCAACGCCATCAACGAGTGCGAGACGCGGGACGAATTGACCGCGCTCTTGCTTCAAGTCGCCGAAGAAGCGGAAAGCCGGGCGGCGAACGCCGAAGCCGTTTAACGGATTTCCGAAAGAAGTCTCCCACCTCAAGGAACGCGAAGGGTGTAACCCAGTGAGTAAGTGGGAGATGAATATTGGTTGGCGTTAGCCAACGAATAGGATAGAATATGGCTAGAACGGACACCTTCGGAACGAAGGGAAGCGTAAAGGGTTCTGGTGTGTGGCTTACCGTTCGGCGAACACGCACAAGTCGCTTGAAGCCTTCACCTCTAAGCGAAGCGTAGGTGGCGGGTAGTTCACACAACGGAGATGACGTTCGTGCAGCGGAAGACTGCCAGCGGGTGCTGGCAGTATTTTTCGTAAAAAATCGCTAAATGGAGTGAATGAGGTATGAGCCATGAAGAATTGAACGACCAATTGCGCGTCCGCAGGGAAAAGCTGAAAAAAATTGAGGAATTGGGTGTCGATCCGTTTGGCAAACGGTTCGAGCGCACGCATAAAGCGGAAGAGCTGTTTGAACTGTATGGAGATTTGTCAAAAGAGGAACTCGAAGAGCAACAAATCGAAGTCGCCGTCGCCGGCCGCATCATGACAAAGAGAGGCAAGGGAAAAGCGGGCTTTGCTCACATCCAGGACGTGACGGGACAAATTCAAATTTACGTCCGCCAAGACGATGTTGGCGAACAGCAATACGAGCTGTTTAAAATCTCCGACCTCGGCGACATCGTCGGCGTGCGCGGCACGATGTTTAAAACAAAGGTCGGCGAACTTTCGATCAAAGTATCGTCGTATGAATTTTTAACAAAAGCGCTGCGTCCGCTGCCGGAAAAATACCACGGCTTAAAAGATATCGAGCAGCGCTACCGCCAACGCTACCTCGATTTAATTATGAATCCGGAGAGCAAAAAGACGTTCATCACCCGCAGTCTCATTATTCAATCGATGCGCCGCTATCTTGACAGCCATGGCTACTTGGAAGTCGAAACACCGATGATGCACGCCGTAGCAGGCGGTGCGGCGGCGCGCCCGTTCATTACGCATCATAATGCGCTCGATATGACGCTGTATATGCGGATCGCCATCGAGCTGCATTTGAAACGGCTCATCGTCGGCGGCTTGGAAAAAGTGTATGAAATCGGGCGCGTTTTCCGGAATGAAGGCATTTCCACCCGCCATAACCCGGAGTTTACGATGCTCGAATTGTACGAGGCGTATGCCGACTTCCGCGATATCATGAAATTAACGGAGAACTTGATCGCTCATATTGCCACGGAAGTGCTTGGCACAACAAAAATTCAGTACGGCGAACATCTTGTCGACTTGACGCCTGAATGGCGGCGCCTCCATATGGTCGATGCGATCAAGGAATATGTCGGCGTCGATTTCTGGCGGCAGATGAGCGACGAAGAGGCGCGGGAGCTGGCCAAAGAACACGGTGTCGAAGTCGCGCCGCACATGACGTTCGGCCATATCGTCAATGAATTTTTTGAACAAAAAGTAGAGGATAAACTGATCCAGCCGACGTTCATTTACGGCCACCCGGTCGAAATCTCGCCATTAGCCAAGAAAAACCCAGACGACCCGCGCTTTACCGATCGGTTTGAGCTGTTCATCGTCGGGCGCGAACATGCGAACGCCTTTACGGAACTAAACGACCCGATCGATCAGCGTCAACGGTTTGAGGAGCAGCTGAAGGAGCGCGAACAAGGAAACGATGAAGCGCATGAAATGGACGAAGATTTCCTCGAAGCGCTCGAATACGGCATGCCGCCGACGGGCGGACTCGGGATCGGGGTCGACAGGTTAGTCATGCTTTTGACCAATTCACCGTCTATTCGCGATGTATTGCTCTTCCCGCAAATGCGCCATAAATAACCACGATCGTCCCCTGTTGCGAACAACGGCAGGGGACAGTTTGTTATGAGAACTCGATTCAAGAAAAAGCCGGCTGCTGCCAGCCCCTAAGAAGGCCGGTGAAAAACAACGGATTCGTTTGGTTTTTGAGAAATCGAAAGGAACGAAGTTATAGTGTTGCAAAGTTTCTCAATTTGCCGCCCGTCCTAGACAAATGGAAAGATCTAAACCGGAAAATCGTTGATCATTACTATCGTCTTGGCAAATCATATTTGCATCATACACCACTCGCATTTGCCTATAAAACGTACCAACGATAATTTTCGTTCGACGATTGACTTTTAGTCATAGAATGTATATAATGAGCAATGTTGTTTTTGAGAACAAAACAAAAAACGAAATGAGTTGACAAGCTTTCTTCAGTGTGTTATATTATGATAGCACGTGAGACGTCAATAATGACGAACAAAAGGATATTGACAAGCAAACAAATTTGGTTATAATATAACTTGTCTGTTCTGTTGACTGCCTAGTGATGATAGCGGAGGGGAAACACCCGTTCCCATCCCGAACACGGAAGTTAAGCCCTCCAGCGCCGATGGTAGTTGGGGCCAGCGCCCCTGCGAGAGTAGGTCGTCGCTAGGCAACAGCGTGGAGGATTAGCTCAGCTGGGAGAGCACTTGCCTTACAAGCAAGGGGTCGGCGGTTCGATCCCGTCATCCTCCACCATTTATATACCATGAGCCATTAGCTCAGTAACGAGCGCTGCATCTTTGAGTTCGCTGCGAGTTGCCTCGGCGCACTGAGCTTCCTTGAAACAGCTAGTAGAGGAAGAGGCAGGTAGAGCTCATCAGTACGTAGAGTGTTATGATCAACTATGAGCCATTAGCTCAGTAGGTAGAGCATCTGACTTTTAATCAGAGGGTCGGAGGTTCGAGTCCTCCATGGCTCACCACCAACTATATATTTGCGGGTGTGGCGGAATTGGCAGACGCGCTAGATTCAGGGTCTAGTGCCCTTTACGGGCGTGGGGGTTCGAGTCCCTTCACCCGCATAATGATTTGGGCGGAAGTAGTTCAGTGGTAGAACACCACCTTGCCAAGGTGGGGGTCGCGGGTTCGAGTCCCGTCTTCCGCTCCATTTATTTGCCTGTTAGCCGGGGTGGCGGAATTGGCAGACGCACAGGACTTAAAATCCTGGGGTAGGTAACTACCGTGCCGGTTCGAGTCCGGCCCTCGGCACTTGCGCTCGTAGCTCAATTGGATAGAGCATCTGACTACGGATCAGAAGGTTAGGGGTTCGAATCCTCTCGAGCGCGTTAGCGGGAAGTAGCTCAGCTTGGCAGAGCACATGGTTTGGGACCATGGGGTCGCAGGTTCAAATCCTGTCTTCCCGATAGCGTCCGCATGGGGCCTTAGCTCAGCTGGGAGAGCGCCTGCTTTGCACGCAGGAGGTCATCGGTTCGATCCCGATAGGCTCCATTATCGTTCCTTGAAAACTGAACGAAACGAAGCGCGACGAAAAGCGGAGGTTCGCGGGTCGCCGCGACGGGCAAATGTTCTTCGCCTGCAAGGGTGCTTGCACCCGGAAGGTGAAGGTTATTTGACCCCGAGCGGCGGCGGACCGAAGCTGGACAATACGAAAAGCAGAGGTCCGCATTGGCCGAAGCAAAAGCCAATCAACTTTCTTTGGAGAGTTTGATCCTGGCTCAGGACGAACGCTGGCGGCGTGCCTAATACATGCAAGTCGAGCGGACCGGATTGGGGCTTGCCTTGATTCGGTCAGCGGCGGACGGGTGAGTAACACGTGGGCAACCTGCCCGCAAGACCGGGATAACTCCGGGAAACCGGAGCTAATACCGGATAACACCGAAGACCGCATGGTCTTCGGTTGAAAGGCGGCCTTTGGGCTGTCACTTGCGGATGGGCCCGCGGCGCATTAGCTAGTTGGTGAGGTAACGGCTCACCAAGGCGACGATGCGTAGCCGGCCTGAGAGGGTGACCGGCCACACTGGGACTGAGACACGGCCCAGACTCCTACGGGAGGCAGCAGTAGGGAATCTTCCGCAATGGGCGAAAGCCTGACGGAGCGACGCCGCGTGAGCGAAGAAGGCCTTCGGGTCGTAAAGCTCTGTTGTGAGGGACGAAGGAGCGCCGTTCGAAGAGGGCGGCGCGGTGACGGTACCTCACGAGAAAGCCCCGGCTAACTACGTGCCAGCAGCCGCGGTAATACGTAGGGGGCGAGCGTTGTCCGGAATTATTGGGCGTAAAGCGCGCGCAGGCGGTCTCTTAAGTCTGATGTGAAAGCCCACGGCTCAACCGTGGAGGGTCATTGGAAACTGGGGGACTTGAGGGCAGGAGAGGAGAGCGGAATTCCACGTGTAGCGGTGAAATGCGTAGAGATGTGGAGGAACACCAGTGGCGAAGGCGGCTCTCTGGCCTGCACCTGACGCTGAGGCGCGAAAGCGTGGGGAGCAAACAGGATTAGATACCCTGGTAGTCCACGCCGTAAACGATGAGTGCTAAGTGTTAGAGGGGTCACACCCTTTAGTGCTGCAGCTAACGCGATAAGCACTCCGCCTGGGGAGTACGGCCGCAAGGCTGAAACTCAAAGGAATTGACGGGGGCCCGCACAAGCGGTGGAGCATGTGGTTTAATTCGAAGCAACGCGAAGAACCTTACCAGGTCTTGACATCCCCTGACAACCCAAGAGATTGGGCGTTCCCCCTTCGGGGGGACAGGGTGACAGGTGGTGCATGGTTGTCGTCAGCTCGTGTCGTGAGATGTTGGGTTAAGTCCCGCAACGAGCGCAACCCTCGCCTCTAGTTGCCAGCATTCGGTTGGGCACTCTAGAGGGACTGCCGGCGACAAGTCGGAGGAAGGTGGGGATGACGTCAAATCATCATGCCCCTTATGACCTGGGCTACACACGTGCTACAATGGGCGGTACAAAGGGCTGCGAACCCGCGAGGGGGAGCGAATCCCAAAAAGCCGCTCTCAGTTCGGATTGCAGGCTGCAACTCGCCTGCATGAAGCCGGAATCGCTAGTAATCGCGGATCAGCATGCCGCGGTGAATACGTTCCCGGGCCTTGTACACACCGCCCGTCACACCACGAGAGCTTGCAACACCCGAAGTCGGTGAGGTAACCCGCAAGGGAGCCAGCCGCCGAAGGTGGGGCAAGTGATTGGGGTGAAGTCGTAACAAGGTAGCCGTACCGGAAGGTGCGGCTGGATCACCTCCTTTCTAAGGACGAAAAGCGGAAGCGCCGCGTTCGGCTCTCGAAGCCAAATGTTCTTCACCCGGAGGGGTGCTGGCACCCCGAGGGGGAAGGTTATTTGGCAGAAGAGAGCCAGGCGCTGGAGCTAGACAAGACGAAAAGCGAAGGCCGCAATGGCCAACTGTCGATACACAGCGCTTCTGTTTCGTTCAGTTTTGAGGGAGCGAGTCATGTTCTCTCAATGACAAAAATCGTTCCTTGAAAACTAGATAACCGGAAAAGCGGAGGCGAGCGTTTCGCCGCGATGGGCAAATGTTCTTCGCCTGCAAGGGTGCTTGCACCCGGAAGGCGAAGGTTATTTGACCCCGAGCGGCGGCGAGCCGACGCTAGACAATAAGGAAGAAGCCGAGAGCGCTGTAGGTTAAGCTAGAAAGGGCGCACGGTGGATGCCTTGGCACTAGGAGCCGATGAAGGACGGGGCAAACGCCGAAACGCTCCGGGGAGCTGTAAGCAAGCGTTGATCCGGAGATGTCCGAATGGGGGAACCCACTGTCCGTAATGGGGCAGTATCCATGCCTGAATCCATAGGGCATGGAGGGCACACCCGGGGAACTGAAACATCTTAGTACCCGGAGGAGAAGAAAGCAAACGCGATTCCCTGAGTAGCGGCGAGCGAAACGGGAACAGCCCAAACCAAGAGGCGTGCCTCTTGGGGTTGTAGGACCGCTCATTGTGGGAGTGAGAAAGGAACGGGGTAGACGAACCGGTCTGGAACGGCCGGCCAGAGAAGGTGACAGCCCTGTAGTCGAAACTTCGTTCCCTCCCGAGCGGATCCTGAGTACGGCGGGACACGGGAAATCCCGTCGGAAGCAGGGAGGACCATCTCCCAAGGCTAAATACTCCCTAGTGACCGATAGTGCACCAGTACCGTGAGGGAAAGGTGAAAAGCACCCCGGAAGGGGAGTGAAAGAGAACCTGAAACCGTGTGCCTACAAGTAGTCAGAGCGCGTTCATGCGTGATGGCGTGCCTTTTGTAGAATGAACCGGCGAGTGACGATGGCGTGCGAGGTTAAGCCGAAGAGGCGGAGCCGCAGCGAAAGCGAGTCTGAACAGGGCGAAAAGTACGTCGTCGTCGACCCGAAACCAGGTGATCTACCCATGTCCAGGGTGAAGGCCGGGTAACACCGGCTGGAGGCCCGAACCCACGCACGTTGAAAAGTGCGGGGATGAGGTGTGGGTAGGGGTGAAATGCCAATCGAACTTGGAGATAGCTGGTTCTCCCCGAAATAGCTTTAGGGCTAGCCTCGGGATGGAGAGTGTTGGAGGTAGAGCACTGATTGGGCTAGGGGCCCTCATCGGGTTACCGAACCCAGTCAAACTCCGAATGCCAACGACTTATGCCCGGGAGTCAGACTGCGAGTGATAAGATCCGTGGTCGAGAGGGAAACAGCCCAGATCGCCAGCTAAGGCCCCAAAGTGCACGTTCAGTGGAAAAGGATGTGGAGTTGCAAAGACAACCAGGATGTTGGCTTAGAAGCAGCCACCATTTAAAGAGTGCGTAATAGCTCACTGGTCGAGTGACTCTGCGCCGAAAATGTACCGGGGCTAAACGTGCCGCCGAAGCTGCGGGATGACCGTTGGTCATCGGTAGGGGAGCGTTCTAAGGGCGTTGAAGCCAGACCGGAAGGACTGGTGGAGCGCTTAGAAGTGAGAATGCCGGTATGAGTAGCGAAAACAGAGGTGAGAATCCTCTGCGCCGAAAGCCTAAGGGTTCCTGAGGAAGGTTCGTCCGCTCAGGGTTAGTCGGGACCTAAGCCGAGGCCGAAAGGCGTAGGTGATGGACAACAGGTTGAGATTCCTGTACCACCTCCTTCCCGTTTGAGCGATGGGGGGACGCAGGAGGATAGGGCGAGCAGGCGGCTGGAAGAGCCTGTCCAAGCCGCAAGGCTGATCCGTAGGCAAATCCGCGGATTGTAAGGCCAAGCGGTGATGGCGACGGAGTCATCCGGAAGTCCCCGATTTCACACTGCCAAGAAAAGCCTCTAGCGAGGGAAGAGGTGCCCGTACCGCAAACCGACACAGGTAGGCGAGGAGAGAATCCTAAGGCGCGCGGGAGAACTCTCGTTAAGGAACTCGGCAAAATGACCCCGTAACTTCGGGAGAAGGGGTGCTCGTTTGGGTGAAGAGCCCGAACGAGCCGCAGTGAAAAGGCCCAAGCGACTGTTTATCAAAAACACAGGTCTCTGCGAAGCCGAAAGGCGACGTATAGGGGCTGACACCTGCCCGGTGCTGGAAGGTTAAGGGGAGCGCTTAGCGGAAGCGAAGGTGCGAACCGAAGCCCCAGTAAACGGCGGCCGTAACTATAACGGTCCTAAGGTAGCGAAATTCCTTGTCGGGTAAGTTCCGACCCGCACGAAAGGTGTAACGACTTGGGCGCTGTCTCAACGAGAGACCCGGTGAAATTATACTACCTGTGAAGATGCAGGTTACCCGCGACAGGACGGAAAGACCCCGTGGAGCTTTACTGCAGCCTGATATGGAATTTTGGTATCGCTTGTACAGGATAGGTGGGAGCCTGGGAAGCCGGAGCGCCAGCTTCGGTGGAGGCGGCGGTGGGATACCACCCTGGCGGTATTGAAATTCTAACCCGCACCCCTTATCGGGGTGGGAGACAGTGTCAGGCGGGCAGTTTGACTGGGGCGGTCGCCTCCCAAAAGGTAACGGAGGCGCCCAAAGGTTCCCTCAGAATGGTTGGAAATCATTCGGAGAGTGCAAAGGCACAAGGGAGCTTGACTGCGAGACGGACAGGTCGAGCAGGGACGAAAGTCGGGCTTAGTGATCCGGTGGTTCCGCATGGAAGGGCCATCGCTCAACGGATAAAAGCTACCCCGGGGATAACAGGCTGATCTCCCCCAAGAGTCCACATCGACGGGGAGGTTTGGCACCTCGATGTCGGCTCATCGCATCCTGGGGCTGTAGTCGGTCCCAAGGGTTGGGCTGTTCGCCCATTAAAGCGGTACGCGAGCTGGGTTCAGAACGTCGTGAGACAGTTCGGTCCCTATCCGTCGCGGGCGCAGGAAATTTGAGAGGAGCTGTCCTTAGTACGAGAGGACCGGGATGGACGCACCGCTGGTGTACCAGTTGTCCCGCCAGGGGCACCGCTGGGTAGCTATGTGCGGACGGGATAAGCGCTGAAAGCATCTAAGCGTGAAGCCCCCCTCAAGATGAGATTTCCCACCGCGTCAGGCGGGTAAGATCCCTCGAAGATGACGAGGTCGATAGGTCCGAGGTGGAAGCGTGGCGACACGTGGAGCTGACGGATACTAATCGATCGAGGGCTTAACCTAACAAGAAAAGTGGAGGCCGCCTGCTTATCGGCGAGGCGCGCTGGAGGGCCTGCGAGCGGGCTTAGCCCGCCGCAGCAGGACCGAAGCGTCGCGAGCCGATGGCGGCCGGAACTAGACAGCGAAAAGCGCAGGCGAGCGGCGGCGAGCCGGAGCTAGACAATGAAAAGTGAAAGCGTCCCGGCTTCTTCCTGAAACGGTTATCTAGTTTTCAGGGAACGAATTCCTAACAACCTCATATGGCCTAGTGGTGATAGCGGAGGGGAAACACCCGTTCCCATCCCGAACACGGAAGTTAAGCCCTCCAGCGCCGATGGTAGTTGGGGCCAGCGCCCCTGCAAGAGTAGGTCGCTGCTAGGCTAAGCAGAAAGCACGCCTTTTTCTTCATTAGGAGAAAAAGCGTGCTTTTTCGTTTATCTGACCGAGAAGCGTTTTACTGGGCGAAAAAACGGATATTCTATAGATAGTCTCCCTTGTTTCGGTAGCCCTTGCAATTTTTCGTCATACATTGTATAGTAAAAGCAAGGTCAAATATAGTCAAAGTCAACAAGATGGCGGTGATGCTTCTTCCCAAGGAATGCCCGTTTATTATTGGGCAGGGAGCAGCTTGGTTGTGAGGAAGGTGGGAGGTAGAGTGCCAAACATTTCCGACATTATCGAGCAATATTTGAAGCAAGTACTCAATATGAGCGACCAAGACATCGTTGAAATTAAACGAAGTGAAATTGCTAATAAATTCCGATGTGTTCCCTCGCAAATCAACTATGTCATCAACACGAGATTCACGCTCGAGCGCGGATATATTGTTGAAAGCAAGCGCGGTGGCGGCGGCTATATCCGCATTATGAAAGTAAAGACGAAAAGCGAGGCGCAGCTGATTGACCAGTTGCTCGAGCTGATCGACCACCGCATCAGCCAGTCGAGCGCCGAAGATGTGATAAAACGACTTATGGAAGAAAAGGTGATTTCGGAGCGGGAAGCGAAAATGATGTTGAGCGTGATGGATCGCTCCGTTTTATATATCGATTTGCCCGAGCGGGATGAACTGCGGGCGCGCATGTTAAAGGCGATGCTGACGTCGCTAAAGTATAAGTAGGGGAGGGGAAGGCATTGATTTGCCAAGAATGCAAGCAACGCCCGGCGACGATGCATTTTACGAAAATAGTCAACGGGGAAAAAACGGAATTTCACCTTTGCGAGCAATGCGCCAAAGAACATGGTCATACGTTTATGCTCTATGGCCATGACGACTTTCCGCTCAACAATTTGTTAGCGGGGCTTCTCAACTTTCAAGCTCCGATGAAAGAAGTGACGGCCAATGCGTTCCCGAATCCGGATTTGCTTCAATGCGAGACGTGCCAAATGACATACCACCAGTTTACGCAAATTGGGCGGTTCGGTTGCGCCGACTGCTATCGGACGTTTGCCCGTTACCTTCCGCCGATTTTAAAACGGCTTCATAGCGGAAATACTGCTCATTCAGGGAAAATTCCGAAGCGAAAAGGCGGCGTCCTCCATTTGCGGAAGCAGCTGGCCACGTTGAAACAAAAGCTTCAGGAATTAGTTGCCCGCGAGGAATTTGAGCGGGCGGCCGAGGTGCGCGACCAGATTCGTTCGTTAGAGGACGAACTTCGCCGACGTGGAGAGGGGGAGATGTAGCGGTATGTCATTTGGAAAGTTTTTCAACACAGCGGTCAGCGCTTGGATGAGCCAGGAGGGGCCGAATTCGGACATCGTGTTGAGCAGCCGCATCCGGCTGGCGCGCAATATTGTTGATTTTCGTTTCCCAACGCTGTTTAGCAGCGAAGAGGCGAAACAAATCGTTGCCTTGTTTGAGCGCGCGTTCGTCCATCGTCCGTATGGGGAAGCGGGACGGTTTGAACTGTTGAAAATGTCGGAGCTTCAACCGATTGAAAAACGGGTATTGGTGGAAAAGCACTTAATCAGCCCGCATTTGGCTGAAGATTCGCCGTTTGGCGCCTGCCTGCTTTCGGAAAATGAGGAAATCAGCATTATGATCAACGAGGAAGACCATATCCGCATTCAGTGTCTGTTTCCAGGGCTTCAGCTTGCCGAGGCGCTTGAGGCGGCGAGCGAGTTGGATGATTGGATTGAAGGGCATGTCAACTATGCGTTCGATGAACGGCTTGGTTACTTAACGAGCTGTCCGACGAACGTCGGAACGGGGTTGCGGGCGTCGGTGATGATGCATCTTCCGGCGCTGGTGCTGACGCAGCAGATCAACCGCATCATCCCTGCCATCAACCAGTTGGGACTCGTCGTCCGCGGCACGTACGGGGAAGGAAGTGAGGCTTTAGGGGACATTTTCCAAATTTCGAACCAAATTACGCTCGGAAAATCAGAAGAAGATATTGTCGCTGATTTGCATACGATCGTTGAGCAGCTCATCGCCCAAGAAAGGGCGGCTCGCCAGGCATTAGTGAAAACGTTGGGCATACAATTAGAAGACAAGGTATTCCGTTCATACGGCATATTGGCCAACTGCCGCGTCATCGATTCGAAGGAGGCGGCGCAATGCCTGTCGGATGTGCGTTTAGGGATCGATTTAGGATATATCAAAAACGTCTCGCGCAACATTTTAAATGAGCTGATGATTTTGACGCAGCCAGGATTTTTGCAACAATATGCCGGAGGGGTGCTTCGCCCTGAGGAACGGGATGTCCGCCGGGCGGCGTTGATTCGGGAACGCTTAAGGATGGAAACACGAAGAAAGATGGAGGGTGATGAACGATGATGTTTGGCAGATTTACGGAACGGGCGCAAAAAGTGCTGGCGTTGGCGCAAGAGGAAGCCATCCGCCTCGGCCATAACAATATCGGAACCGAACATATTTTGCTTGGGCTGATCCGTGAGGGGGAAGGAATCGCTGCTAAAGCGCTCATGGCGCTTGGACTTGACCCGGATAAAATCCAAAAAGAAGTCGAATCGCTCATCGGCCGCGGCAATGAAGTGTCCCATACGCTCCATTACACGCCGCGGGCGAAAAAAGTGATCGAGCTGTCAATGGACGAAGCGAGGAAACTTGGCCATTCGTATGTCGGCACGGAGCATATTTTGCTTGGCTTGATCCGCGAGGGGGAAGGCGTGGCCGCTCGCGTGCTGAACAACCTCGGGGTGAGCTTGAACAAGGCGCGCCAACAAGTGTTGCAACTGCTCGGCAGCAATGAATCGGTATCGGGCCACGGCGGTGGGGGGGCTTCGCATGTAAGCACGCCGACGCTTGACAGCCTTGCCCGCGATTTGACGGCGATTGCCCGCGAAGGGCGGCTTGATCCGGTCATCGGCCGCAGCAAAGAAATTCAGCGTGTTATTGAAGTGTTGAGCCGACGGACAAAAAACAACCCGGTGCTCATCGGTGAACCGGGGGTTGGAAAAACAGCGATCGCGGAAGGATTGGCCCAGCAAATCGTCAACAACGAAGTGCCGGAAACGCTGCGCGACAAACGGGTCATGACGCTCGATATGGGGACGGTCGTCGCCGGGACGAAATACCGCGGCGAATTTGAAGACCGGCTGAAAAAAGTGATGGACGAAATTCGCCAGGCGGGCAATATCATTTTGTTCATCGATGAACTCCATACGTTAATCGGCGCTGGCGGAGCCGAAGGGGCCATCGACGCGTCGAACATTTTAAAGCCGGCCTTGGCGCGTGGAGAATTGCAATGTATCGGTGCGACAACGCTTGATGAATACCGCAAATACATTGAGAAAGATGCTGCGCTCGAGCGCCGCTTCCAGCCGATTCACGTCGATGAGCCGACAGTTGAAGAGTCGATTCAAATTTTAAAAGGGCTGCGCGACCGGTATGAAGCGCATCATCGCGTCTCGATTTCCGATGAGGCGATCATTCAGGCAGTCAAACTTTCCGACCGGTATATTACCGACCGGTTCCTGCCGGATAAAGCGATCGACTTGATTGATGAAGCTTGCTCGAAAGTGCGTCTCCGTTCGTTCACGGCGCCGCCGAAACTGAAAGAACTGGAGCAAAAGCTTGAAGAAGTGCGAAAAGAGAAAGATGCGGCCGTGCAAAGCCAAGAATTTGAAAAAGCGGCGTCGCTGCGTGATATGGAGCAGCGGCTGCGTGAAGAGCTTGAAGAAACGAAACGTGCGTGGAAAGAAAAACAAGGCCAAGAAAATTTGGAAGTGACGGTCGAAGACATTGCCGCGGTCGTCTCGAGTTGGACCGGGATTCCGGTATCGAAGCTGGCCGAGACGGAAACCGAGCGGCTGTTGAAACTGGAAGAAATTTTGCATTCGCGCGTCGTCGGCCAAGACGAGGCGGTCAAAGCGGTGGCCAAAGCGGTGCGCCGCGCCCGGGCTGGCCTCAAAGACCCGAAACGCCCGATCGGTTCGTTCATTTTCCTCGGCCCGACCGGCGTCGGGAAAACGGAATTGGCCCGTGCATTGGCCGAGGCAATGTTTGGAGATGAAGATGCCCTCATTCGCATCGATATGTCCGAGTATATGGAAAAACACTCGACATCGCGGCTCATCGGTTCGCCGCCGGGGTATGTCGGCTACGAAGAAGGCGGTCAGCTGACCGAAAAAGTGCGTCGCAAGCCATACTCGGTCGTTCTGTTGGATGAGATGGAAAAAGCGCATCCGGACGTGTTTAACATCTTGCTGCAGGTGCTCGAAGACGGGCGGTTGACTGACTCGAAAGGGCGGACGGTTGACTTCCGCAACACGATCATCATTATGACATCGAACGTCGGCGCGGATGCTTTGAAGCGGAACAAGTATGTCGGCTTTAACATCCAGGATGGAAACCAGCAATACAAAGACATGAAAAGCAAGGTCATGGATGAGCTGAAAAAAGCGTTCCGTCCGGAGTTTTTGAACCGGATCGATGAAATTATCGTCTTCCATTCGCTTGAAAAAGACCATCTAAAACAAATTGTCCGTCTGATGGCTGATACGCTGGTGAAACGGCTGAAAGAGCAAGATATTGACCTTGAATTGACGGAGGCGGCGATTGAGAAAATCGCTGCTGAAGGTTTCGATCCGGAATACGGGGCTCGCCCGTTGCGCCGCGCTTTGCAAAAACATATTGAAGACCGTTTGTCCGAAGAACTGTTAAAAGGCACGATCGCCAAAGGACAAAAAGTCGTCGTTGATGTGAAAGATGGGGAATTTGTCGTATTGGCAAAACAGGCCGTGATGTGATGAAAAAAGGTATGCGGCACGATGCTGCCCATACCTTTTTTCCATATGGAACACAAGAGAGAAAGGGTTAGTTCAATGGCGAAAAAGAAGACGAAATTTGTTTGCCAAGAGTGCGGATACGAATCGGCGAAGTGGCTCGGCCGCTGCCCGGGATGCCAAACGTGGAACTCATTCG
Organism: Geobacillus stearothermophilus ATCC 12980; assembly: GCF_030369615.1. Taxonomy (NCBI): domain Bacteria; kingdom Bacillati; phylum Bacillota; class Bacilli; order Caryophanales; family Anoxybacillaceae; genus Geobacillus; species Geobacillus stearothermophilus. The sequence goes on from NZ_CP128494.1 coordinate 99,780, forward strand.
TCGAGGAAATCGAGCCGGTCAGAACCGCTGTGCGTGGGGCATTTCTCCATTCGGAGCCGTCCGGGTCCGCTAAACCGGTTCCGATTACTGCCGTTGCCGCGGTGCAAGAGCCGCGCATCGAAACGAACAGTGCAGAGTTCAATCGCGTGCTCGGTGGGGGGATCGTCAAAGGGTCGCTCGTCTTAATCGGCGGCGACCCCGGCATCGGCAAGTCGACGCTGTTGCTGCAGGCCTCAGCGCAACTGGCGGCTAGGCATACAGTGTTGTATGTATCGGGCGAGGAATCCGTCAAACAGGTAAAACTGCGCGCTGGGCGCCTTCGCGCCGAGTCCGATCATCTGTATGTGTTAGCGGAGGCGAATTTGGAATATATTGTATCAGCGATTGAAACGATTCAGCCCTCCTGTGTCGTGATTGATTCAATCCAGACGGTGTACCGGACGGATATTACGTCAGCGCCGGGCAGTGTCGCCCAAGTGCGCGAGTGCACCGCTGAGTTGATGAAAATCGCCAAAACAAAAGGCGTCGCCATTTTTATCGTCGGCCATGTGACGAAAGAAGGGGCGATCGCCGGGCCGCGCATTCTCGAGCATATGGTCGATACCGTCCTTTATTTTGAGGGGGAGCGGCATCATACGTACCGCATTTTGCGGGCGGTGAAAAACCGCTTCGGTTCGACGAATGAAATCGGTATTTTTGAAATGCGCGACATCGGGCTGCGGGAAGTGGAAAATCCGTCCGAAGTGTTTTTGGAAGAGCGATCGCACGGGGCGGCGGGTTCGACGGTGGTGGCGGCCATGGAAGGGACGCGCCCGGTTCTGGTGGAAATTCAAGCGCTCGTTTCGCCGACAAGCTTCGGCAACCCGAGGCGGATGGCGACCGGCCTCGATCATAACCGCGTGTCGTTGCTTATGGCCGTATTGGAAAAGCGGGTCGGGCTGCTGTTGCAAAACCAAGATGCCTATTTGAAGGTGGCGGGCGGAGTGAAGCTTGATGAGCCGGCCATTGACCTAGCCATCGCCGTCAGCATCGCCTCAAGCTTTCGCGATCGGCCGACCAATCCGACCGACGTCATTATCGGTGAAGTCGGGTTGACCGGGGAAGTGCGGCGTGTCTCCCGCATTGAACAGCGTGTGCAAGAGGCTGTCAAACTAGGTTTTTCCCGTGTCATTGTACCGAAAAACAATTTGGCAGGTTGGCAGCCGCCGGCAAGCGTTCAGGTGATCGGCGTTTCCCATGTGGCTGAGGCGCTCGAGCATACGATGATTTGAATGCTTTCTTCGGGGGAACGGGCAAATAGGAAACGGCTGGGGGCGCTCGCTAAAGCATCCTCTTGCTCCGCCCCGATCATGTTTTGCATGAAATGACCGAACTTTTTGTTTCGAACAACGTAAATATATATAGGGGGGCAACGTCCTTCCGCTGTGCACAGGCGTCCAGCGCGAATTGTTACAAGCGGATGTCGAATGTTCAAAAATGGTTAAAAATTGGGTTTCGGTTGGTTTCAAACATTGGAAACTGTTTATAATGTTAGATAGGGAGGTGAAGATGAGCCGATGGTCAAACGTGTCGTACAACTATTTTTTTTCGCCGTAGGCGGAACGCTGGGCGCCATGTTTTTGCCTGATTTGCTTGCGCTGTTGAATGTAAGCGACATGCCGCTCATCCATAATTCCTATACGTTGGCGGTGTTGGGCGCTGTTCTTTTCTTTTTGTTGACGTTTTGGCTTGTGGATTATGTTGTGGACATGGTGCGCTGGGTCGAGGAAACATTGGTAAGGGCGCCTGCTGCTGACGTGCTGTTTGGCAGCCTCGGGCTGATTTTTGGTCTTATTATTGCGTTTTTGGTCGTCATGCCGCTGCAATCGTTTCGAATTCAAGTGTTGAACACGGTGCTGCCGATTTTTTTGACGATCTTGCTTGGCTATTTAGGGTTTCGTGTCGGCTTAAAGAAACGGAATGAGCTGATGAACTTATTTTCTCTTTCCAATCGAATGACAAAGAAAAAAGGCGGAGAAACCGAGAACGAGGCGCCGAAAGGTGGAGCGGTGAAAATTTTGGACACAAGCGTCATCATCGATGGGCGGATCGCGGACATTTGCCAAACCGGGTTTTTGGAAGGCCCGCTTGTCATTCCCCGTTTTGTGTTAGAGGAGCTCCAGCATATCGCCGACTCCTCCGATGTGCTGAAGCGAAACCGCGGCCGCCGCGGCTTGGATATTTTAAACCGCATTCAAAAAGAGATGGCGATGAAGGTGGAAATTCATGAGGCCGACTTCAGCGATGTGCAAGAAGTCGACAGCAAGCTCGTCAAACTAGCCAAACAGCTTCAAGGCGTCGTCGTCACAAACGATTTCAACTTGAACAAAGTGTGTGAGCTGCAAAACGTGCGCGTCCTTAATATCAACGATTTGGCTAATGCCGTCAAGCCGATCGTCCTGCCGGGCGAGGAGCTGAATGTGCATGTCATTAAGGACGGAAAGGAACATAACCAGGGCGTTGCTTACTTGGATGACGGAACGATGATTGTTGTCGAAGACGGCAAAGAATATATCGGCAAACGGGTTGACGTCCTAGTCACCAGCGTGTTACAAACATCTGCGGGGAGAATGATTTTTGCCAAGCTGAAGCTGTTGCAAAAAGCGCTGTAAACAGAACAGGGGAAACGTCCAATGAACTACGAAGCGATTGTCTTGGCGGCCGGACAAGGAAAGAGGATGAACGCCGGTATGAATAAGCAGTTTATTGAACTAGGCGGCGAACCGCTCATCGTCCGGACGCTGAAGGTGTTCGACCGCGATGAACGGTGCGCCCGCGTCGTGCTTGTCGTGAATCCGGCGGAGCGAAGCCGCTTTGAGCAACTTGTCGTTCGTTTTCGTATCAAAAAAGTGGCAGCGTTCGCTGAGGGCGGCGAGGAGCGGCAACATAGCGTCTATAACGGGCTGCAGGCGTTAGAGGGACGGGGCATTGTCCTGATCCACGACGGCGCCCGCCCGTTTATTCACGTCCGCCATTTGCATGAGCTGGCGGATGCAGCCGCCCGATACGGGGCAGCGGTCCCGGCTGTGCGGGTGAAAGACACAATCAAAAAAGTGGACGGTTTGTTTGTCGAACAGACGATTGATCGTTCCAGCTTGTGGGCGGTGCAGACGCCACAAGCTTTTCGTCTGTCTTTGATCGCCGAGGCGCATGAGGCTGCGAAACGGGAAGGCTATCTTGGCACGGACGACGCCAGCCTCGTCGAGCGGCTCGGCAAGCCGGTGAAAATTGTAGAAGGGGACTACCGCAACATTAAACTGACGACTCCGGAAGACATTTTGTTTGCCGAGGCGATTTTAGCGAGCCGCGTCGCAGAGTAAACGGAGGTGAAGACATGTTTCGCATCGGACAAGGGTTTGACGTTCACCAGCTCGTTGAAGGGCGTCCGCTTATCATTGGCGGCGTACATATTCCGCATGAGAAAGGGCTGCTCGGCCATTCGGATGCCGATGTGCTGCTCCACGCGGTGGCGGACGCGTGCCTTGGAGCGATTGGCGCCGGCGATATCGGACGGCATTTTCCTGATGATGACCCGCGCTATAAAGACGCGGACTCAACCGAATTGTTGGCGCACGTATGGACGCTCGTCCGGAAGGAAGGGTATGCATTGGTGAACGCCGACTGTACGATTATCGCTCAAAAGCCGAAAATGGCTCCGTACATTGAGGAGATGAAAGCCGTGATCGCCCGCCTGCTTGAAGCCGAGCGCACACAAGTGAACGTCAAGGCGACGACAACGGAAAAACTCGGGTTCACCGGGCGCGGGGAAGGCATTGCCGCCCAAGCGGTCGTGTTGCTTAAAAAGAGCGGGGAGTAAGGCGCAACCGTTAGGCGCCGAATGGGGCGAGCCGTCCGTTTTGAACTTTGCCGCGATAAACGGTACAATAAGGGTACAAGTTTGGATGAAAGTGGAGGGTTGGACGATGGCAAAAGATGTGCGCGTGCGCTATGCGCCGAGCCCGACCGGCCATTTGCATATCGGAGGGGCGCGGACCGCGCTGTTTAACTATTTGTTTGCTCGCCATCACGGCGGAAAAATGATCGTCCGCATCGAGGATACGGATATCGAACGGAACGTGGAAGGCGGCGAACAGTCGCAGCTCGAAAACTTACAATGGCTCGGCATCGATTATGACGAGTCCGTTGATAAAGATGGCGGCTATGGTCCGTACCGCCAGACGGAGCGGCTTGATATATACCGGAAGTATGTGGACGAACTGCTCGAGCAAGGACATGCGTACAAATGTTTTTGCACGCCGGAAGAGCTTGAGCGGGAGCGGGAGGAGCAGCGTGCGGCCGGCATCGCCGCTCCGCAATACAGCGGCAAGTGCCGCCGTTTGACGCCGGAACAGGTCGCGGAACTTGAGGCGCAAGGCAAGCCGTATACGATCCGCCTCAAGGTGCCGGAAGGGAAAACATACGAAGTCGACGATCTGGTGCGCGGCAAAGTGACGTTTGAATCGAAAGATATCGGCGATTGGGTCATTGTGAAGGCGAACGGTATTCCGACGTACAACTTTGCCGTCGTCATCGACGACCACCTTATGGAGATCAGCCATGTGTTCCGCGGTGAGGAGCATTTGTCCAACACGCCGAAGCAGCTGATGGTGTATGAATATTTTGGCTGGGAGCCGCCGCAGTTTGCCCATTTGACGTTGATTGTCAACGAACAGCGGAAAAAGTTGTCCAAGCGCGATGAGTCAATCATTCAGTTCGTGTCGCAATACAAAGAGCTCGGCTATTTGCCGGAAGCGATGTTCAACTTTTTCGCCCTCTTAGGCTGGTCGCCGGAAGGGGAGGAAGAAATTTTTTCGAAAGACGAGCTCATCCGCATCTTCGACGTTTCGCGGCTGTCAAAGTCGCCGTCGATGTTTGACACGAAAAAGCTGACATGGATGAACAATCAATACATCAAAAAACTCGATTTGGACCGGCTCGTCGAATTGGCTTTGCCGCATTTGGTGAAAGCCGGGCGCTTGCCGGCGGACATGAGCGACGAACAGCGGCAGTGGGCGCGCGATTTAATCGCACTGTATCAAGAGCAAATGAGCTACGGGGCGGAGATTGTTCCGTTGTCCGAGTTGTTCTTTAAGGAAGAAGTCGAATACGAAGATGAGGCGCGCCAAGTGCTCGCCGAAGAACAAGTGCCCGACGTGCTTTCGGCCTTTTTGGCCCATGTGCGGGACCTCGACCCGTTTACAGCCGACGAAATTAAAGCGGCGATTAAGGGGGTGCAAAAGGCGACCGGACAAAAAGGGAAAAAGCTGTTTATGCCAATTCGCGCCGCGGTGACCGGGCAAACGCACGGGCCGGAGCTTCCGTTTGCCATTCAGCTGCTCGGCAAACAAAAAGTAATCGAGCGGCTCGAGCGGGCGCTGCAAGAAAAATTTTAGCGGAATAGGTGTGCACGTTTGCGTAGTGCGTGTGGTATAATAATACAAAGTTTATCGGTTGAACAAGCGCATAGTGAAAAAGCGTTGACGAGGAGAAGTAGGAAACGCCGTCATCCCAGAGAGAGTCGCCTTGGCTGGAAGCGGCTTATGCCCGGCGTTATCCGAAATGCGCCTCGGAGTCTCCTTTCGAACCGGAACAGAGACGTTCTGCAGTAGAGAGGAGCGGAGCCTCTCCGTTATCGGACTCGAGCGAGTGAAACGGCGTTTTCCCGTTTCGCTAAACAGAGTGGAACCGCGCCAAAAGCGTCTCTGTGTCTTCGGCACAGGGACGCTTTTTTATTCAAAACAACTTAGAGGGATGGAGGGAGGACATGATGTTTAAAACGTTAAAAGAGGATATTGAGGTCATTTTTGAACAAGACCCGGCGGCAAGAAGCTACCTGGAAGTCATTTTAACGTACTCCGGCCTGCATGCCATTTGGGCGCATCGGATCGCTCATGCGCTTTACAAACGGAAATTTTACTTTCTTGCCCGGTTGATTTCGCAAATCAGCCGCTTTTTCACCGGCATTGAAATTCATCCGGGCGCCAAAATCGGCCGCCGCTTTTTCATCGACCACGGCATGGGTGTGGTGATCGGCGAAACGTGCGAAATCGGCGACAATGTCACGGTCTATCAAGGGGTCACATTAGGAGGGACAGGGAAAGAAAAAGGGAAGCGGCACCCGACGATCAAAGACAACTGTTTGATCGCTGCCGGCGCGAAAGTGCTCGGGTCGATTACGATCGGCGAAAACTCGAAAATTGGCGCCGGGTCGGTCGTGTTAAAAGACGTGCCGCCCAACTCAACCGTCGTTGGCATTCCGGGCCGCGTGGTTGTGCGTGATGGAGTGAAAGTGAAAAAAGATTTGAACCACACCGACCTGCCAGATCCGATCGCTGACCGGTTCCGGGAGCTTGAAGAGGAGATCGTCCGGCTGAAAAGCGAGTTGGAGGCATTGAAACAGCAAGAAAGGAAGAGCGAGTATGAGCAGCATCCGGCTTTATAATACGTTGACGCGAAAAAAGGAACCGTTTGAGCCGCTTGAGCCCAACAAGGTCAAAATGTATGTATGCGGTCCTACCGTTTACAACTATATCCATATCGGGAACGCCCGGGCCGCCATCGTCTTTGACACGATCCGCCGCTATTTGGAGTTCCGCGGCTACGACGTGACGTACGTATCCAATTTTACCGATGTCGACGACAAACTGATTAAGGCGGCCCGCGAGCTTGGCGAAAGCGTTCCGGCGATTGCCGAGCGGTTTATCGAGGCGTATTTTGAAGACATTCAGGCGCTTGGCTGCAAAAAGGCGGACATCCACCCGCGCGTGACAGAAAATATCGGGACGATTATCGAATTCATCCAAGCGCTCATCGACAAGGGGTATGCGTACGAGGTGGATGGCGACGTCTACTACCGGACGCGCAAGTTTCCCGGTTACGGCAAGCTGTCGCACCAATCGATCGATGAATTGCAGGCTGGAGCGCGCATCGAAGTCGGCGAGAAAAAAGACGACCCGCTCGATTTCGCCCTTTGGAAAGCGGCGAAAGAAGGAGAGATTTGTTGGGACAGTCCATGGGGGAAAGGGCGGCCGGGTTGGCATATCGAATGCTCGGCGATGGCGCGCAAATATTTAGGCGATACGATCGATATCCACGCCGGCGGCCAAGATTTGACGTTCCCGCACCATGAAAACGAAATCGCCCAGTCAGAGGCTTTGACCGGCAAACCGTTTGCGAAATATTGGCTGCACAACGGGTATTTAAATATTAACAACGAAAAAATGTCGAAGTCGCTTGGCAACTTCGTGCTCGTCCACGATATCATCCGGCAGATTGACCCGCAAGTGCTGCGCTTCTTTATGTTGTCGGTGCACTATCGCCATCCGATCAACTACAGCGAAGAGCTGCTCGAGAGCGCCCGGCGCGGGCTCGAACGCTTAAGGACGGCATATGGCAACTTGCAGCACCGGCTCGGAGCGAGCACGAATTTAACCGACGACGATGACAAATGGCTGTCGCGCATCGCTGCGGTCCGCGAATCGTTCATCCGCGAAATGGACGACGATTTCAACACGGCGAACGGCATTGCGGTTCTATTTGAGCTGGCGAAACAAGCGAACTTGTATTTGCAGGAAAAGACGACATCGGAAACCGTTATTGGCGCCTTTTTGCGTGAATTTGAACAGTTGATGGACGTGCTTGGCCTCGATCCAAAGCCAAAGCAAGAAGAGCTGCTTGATGAGGAAATCGAGGCGCTGATCCAACAGCGCAACGAAGCGCGGAAAAACCGCGATTTCGCGCTGGCTGACCGCATTCGCGACGAGTTGAAGGCCAAAAACATTATTTTGGAAGATACGCCTCAAGGGACAAGATGGAAACGGGGATCATAAGCAATGGCGCAGTTTGAGACCGTTCATGATGTCAAACAATTAAATGGCTTGGCGCTCGCCTATATTGGCGATGCGGTTTATGAAGTGTACGTGCGCCGCCACTTGCTGGCGATGGGCAGCGTACGGCCGCACGAGCTGCATCGGCGGGCGATCCGCTACGTGTCGGCCCGGGCGCAAGCAAGAGTCATTTTAACCTTGCTTGATGAAGGCGTGTTGACGGAAGAGGAGCAAGCCATCGTCCGCCGCGGCCGCAACGCGAAATCAGGCACGATTCCGAAAAATACGGATGTGCAGACATACCGGCACAGCACCGCGTTCGAAGCGTTGATCGGCTATCATTTTTTACAGGACAACGGCCGGCGGGTCGACGAGTTAATCGGCCGTTCATTTGCGATTATTGAAAGGGAAGAAAGGGCGTTGGAATGATGGATTACATTATCGGCAGAAACCCGGTCATCGAGGCGCTCAAATCCGGGCGCGACATCAATAAAATCTGGATCGCGGAAGGAGCGCAGCGCCACGCCGTCGAGCCTGTCCTCGAATGGGCGAAGCGGCGGGGCGTGCTCGTCCAATATGTTCCGAAGCGCAAGCTTGACCAAATGGTTGACGGGGTGCACCAAGGGGTGATCGCCCAGGCGGCCGCATACCGCTATTACGAGGTCGACGATTTGTTTGCCCGCGCCGCCCGACGGGAAGAAGCGCCGTTTTTCCTCATTTTGGACGAAATCGAAGACCCGCATAACTTGGGCGCCATTATGCGCACCGCAGATGCGGTCGGAGCGCACGGGCTCATCATCCCGAAACGGCGGTCGGTGGGGTTGACGCCGACCGTAGCGAAGGCGTCAACCGGAGCGATCGAGCACGTTCCGGTCGCGCGCGTGACGAACTTGGCGCGGACGATCGACGAGCTGAAAGAGCGGGGCGTTTGGGTGGCTGGCACCGATGCAGACGCCAAAGATGACTACCGCTTCCTTGACGGCACGATGCCGTTGGCGCTGGTCATCGGCAGCGAGGGAAAAGGCATCAGCCGGTTAGTGCGGGAAAAGTGTGATTTCTTGTTTCGGCTGCCGATGCGGGGGCACGTCACTTCGCTCAACGCTTCTGTCGCCGCCAGTTTGCTCATGTACGAGGTGTACCGAAAGCGGTATCCGCTAGGGGAATAGCCGATGAACGTTTTAATTGTCGACGGTTACAACATCATCGGGGCATGGCCGGCGCTGCGCCGGCTGAAAGAGGAAGGCGATCTGGCAGCGGCAAGGGATTTGTTGATTGACAAACTGGCCGATTACAAAGGGTTCACCGGGGATCACGTCGTGGTCGTGTTTGACGCCCATCTCGTGCAGGGAAACGAGAAAAAGTATAAAAACTACGATATCGATGTCATTTTTACAAAGGAAAATGAGACAGCGGACGAACGGATTGAGCGGTTGGCGAAAACGCTCATCAACGCGCGCACCAAAGTGTATGTCGCGACATCGGATTATACGGAACAATGGACGGTGTTCGGTCAAGGCGCCTTGCGCAAATCGGCGCGCGAACTTCTGCACGAAATCGAAGAGGTGGAGCGGGATATTTCAAAAAAGTTGCAGTCAATGAAGCAGCATACACCGACCTTGAAAGTGCCGCTCAATGACAGAGTTGCCGAAATTTTTGAAAAATGGCGGAGAGGGCAAAAATGAGCGGTTGACGCTGTAAAAATTTGCACTGTATAATAAATGTTAGCGATTGATGCGGTCGGGGGGATCAGCGTGGGGGAATGCTTAAAAGTAGACAAGCCAAAGGATTATAAACATTTAGAGGATGAACAGCTTGTTACACTTGTTCACGAAGGGGATGGAGAAGCGCTTGATTTTTTGATCCACAAATACCAAAACTTTGTGCGCGCCAAAGCCCGCTCATACTTTTTAGTCGGGGCTGACCGCGAGGACATTGTGCAGGAAGGGATGATCGGGCTGTACAAGGCAGTCCGCGATTTTAAGGGGGACAAGCTCTCTTCATTTAAAGCGTTTGCAGAACTATGCATCACGAGGCAAATGATTACCGCGATTAAAACCGCGACCCGCCAAAAGCACATTCCGCTCAACTCTTACGTTTCCTTGGACAAGCCGATTTACGACGACGAGTCGGACCGGACGCTGATGGACGTGTTGTCCGGCACGCAGGTGACCGACCCGGAAGAGCTGATTGTCAACCGCGAGGAAGTTGACGATATTGAGCTGAAAATGGCGGAATTGCTCAGCGATTTGGAGCGGAAAGTGCTCGCGTTGTATTTGGACGGGCGCTCGTACCAAGAAATTTCCGAAGAGTTAAACCGCCATGTCAAATCGATCGACAACGCCTTGCAGCGCGTCAAACGGAAGTTGGAGAAATATTTGGAATATCGGGAAATCAGTTTGTAGGCGGTGCATCGGCCGATGGCCGAACGGAGGCCAAAAGATGGCATTGACAGCGGAAATGCTGATATGATAAATTTTTATGGACATCTCGCGGGAACGGTCAAACGTTTATGTTAACGAGCAACGTTGGCTCGCGCGCAATGCGGGAGCCGAAACTGCACGGCTGCAAAACAGGCCGGTTGCCTTGGTGCAGGCGCTTGGCGGCCAACAAGTTTTGTTCGATGAGCAACAATCATACCGTCCATCGCGAGACGAAGCAGGCGGTGGGGACAGTTTTGATCAATCGTGGAGGTACGAGGGATGCAGCGAGTAATCAACTTTTTCAAAGAAGTCGTGCGGGAGTTGAAAAAAGTGAGCTGGCCGAGCCGGAAAGAACTAGTGAACTATACGGGAATCGTATTGGCTACGGTGGCGTTTTTCACCATCTTTTTCGCCGTTGTCGACCTCGGCATTTCGCAGTTGATTCGCCTTGTATTTGAATAAGCGGGCGGATGATATGCTATAATGAAAGATAATCGTGCGAACATGGAACCCGGAAACGGGTTTTTGTTTTGCGCAGAAAACAAAATGAAAACCGCCCTAGGGAGGCTCGCTGATGGAGAAAAACTGGTATGTCGTCCATACATATTCGGGATACGAAAATAAGGTGAAAGCCAATTTGGAGAAACGCGTTGAATCAATGGGAATGCAAGACAAGATTTTCCGTGTTGTCGTCCCGGAAGAAACGGAAACGGACATCAAAAACGGCAAACGGAAAACGACGAAAAAGAAAGTGTTCCCCGGTTATGTGCTTGTCGAAATGATCATGACCGACGATTCGTGGTACGTCGTGCGCAACACGCCGGGCGTGACCGGATTTGTCGGTTCGAGCGGGGCTGGTTCGAAACCGACGCCGCTCATGGAGGAAGAAGTCAAAATGATTTTGAAGCGGATGGGCATGCCGCTTACTGAGATTGATGTCGACTACGAGGTGAATGAAACGGTCCGGATTAAAGAAGGGCCGTTTGCCAACTTCACTGGAAAAATTGAGGTGGTTGACCTCGACAAACATAAGGTGAAGCTGCTTGTCGATATGTTTGGCCGCGAAACACGGGTGGAATTGGAGTTTTCGCAAATAGAAAAAATCTAATGGAAAAGAACTTGCAATCGTTGTTGAAAAGTGATACTATTTTAAAGTCAGTATGTCTTGAATCTTAGACAAGGCATGCAGCGATGAACTTATACGTGCTGTATAAGGGAGCGAACGTGCTTGATGCGCTAATCCTCCCGGCCGAAACGGGAGATATGAAAGCGGCTCGTCAGATCGGAGCCGGATGGAGTGGGAGGGGCAATCCCTAATACCACATCACGGACTTAAGGAGGTGTGTCTCGTGGCGAAAAAAGTAATCAAGATCGTCAAACTGCAAATTCCTGCAGGGAAAGCAAATCCGGCGCCGCCAGTAGGTCCTGCGTTAGGTCAAGCCGGTGTTAATATTATGGCGTTTTGCAAAGAGTTTAATGCCCGTACCGCTGACCAGGCAGGCTTGATCATTCCGGTTGAAATTACGGTTTTTGAAGACCGTTCGTTTACATTCATCACGAAAACGCCGCCGGCCGCTGTACTGTTGAAAAAAGCGGCGGGCATCGAATCGGGCTCCGGCGAACCGAACCGCAACAAAGTAGCGACGATCAAACGTGACAAAGTGCGCGAGATTGCTGAATTGAAAATGCCGGATTTGAATGCAGCGAGCATTGAAGCAGCCATGCGTATGATTGAAGGCACGGCTCGCAGCATGGGCATTGTGATTGAAGACTAAAGCCGGTGCGTCGTTTGTAGGGGAGGTTGCGTCATTGGGCAACCTCTCTCTCCATGAACAAAAACAGCAAGACGGGCCTGATGAATGGGCATCTGTCCGCTTCTTCGTTTTCGAAAGAAGCGAAGAACGTTCAATGTGGGAGGTTTTTCCGCTAAAACCACAACCGAGGAGGATTTTTCACATGCCGAAAAGAGGAAAGAAATACTTAGAAGCATTGAAACTCGTCGACCGCTCCAAAGCATACCCGATTGCTGAAGCAATCGAGCTCGTGAAAAAAACGAACGTCGCGAAATTTGATGCGACGGTGGAAGTTGCGTTCCGGTTGGGCGTTGACCCGAAAAAAGCGGACCAACAAATTCGCGGCGCTGTCGTCCTGCCGCACGGCACGGGGAAAGTAGCGCGCGTGTTAGTGTTCGCAAAAGGGGAAAAAGCGAAAGAAGCAGAAGCAGCTGGCGCTGACTATGTCGGCGATACAGAATACATCAATAAAATCCAGCAAGGCTGGTTTGACTTTGACGTCGTTGTTGCCACGCCGGATATGATGGGCGAGGTCGGGAAACTCGGTCGTATTTTGGGTCCGAAAGGGTTAATGCCAAACCCGAAAACCGGCACGGTCACGTTTGACGTTGCGAAAGCTGTGCAGGAGATCAAAGCTGGTAAAGTGGAATACCGCGTTGATAAAGCCGGCAACATTCATGTGCCGATCGGCAAAGTATCGTTCGACAACGAGAAACTGGCCGAAAACTTCGCCGCCGTCTACGAGGCGATTTTGAAAGCCAAACCGGCGGCAGCGAAAGGGACATACGTCAAAAACGTGACGATTACGTCAACGATGGGTCCTGGCATTAAAGTGGACCCGACGACGGTGGCTGTTGCACAGTAACGGTTGACTTTCTGCGTCGAGTCTGATAAAATGCCATTTGGCTGAACAAACGAATATCATTTATACCGTAGACAGTAGGTGCCTGTTTGAGGCTTAATTTCCTACCGAGGTATGTGGACGATAGAACAGCGCGCCCTGCGTCGGGGACGAGCGGCGGTGCGTTGAACGACACCTCCATGTCTACGCGGCATGGAGGTTTTTTATTGAGCAGACGGTATAAGTGGTATTCTCTCATTTTCCTTACAGGAGGTGCAGGACGTGTCGAGCGCGATTGAACTGAAAAAACAAGTGGTTGCCGAGATTGCGGACAAATTCCGCGCCAGCAAGGCAACCGTCATCGTCGATTACCGCGGCCTGAACGTGGCGGAAATGACCGAGTTGCGCAAACAGCTGCGCGAGGCAGGCGTCGAGTTTAAAGTGTACAAAAACACCTTGACCCGTCGGGCGCTCGCGGAAGTCGGCCTGGAAGGACTGGATGAAGTGTTCACCGGTCCAAATGCCATCGCCTTCAGCAATGAAGATGTCGTGGCGCCGGCAAAAATTTTAAGCGAGTTTGCGAAAACGCATGAAGCATTGGAAATCAAAGGCGGCGTCATCGAAGGGAACATCGCCAGCAAAGAAGAAATCGATGCGTTGGCGAAACTCCCGTCCCGCGAAGGGTTGCTTTCGATGTTGCTTAGCGTTCTTCAAGCCCCGATCCGCAACTTTGCGCTTGCGATTAAAGCGGTGGCTGACAAGCAAGAGGAACAAGGCGCGTAATGGCTCATCGATATGTGCTTAACAATCATTCAGAAAACAAAGGAGGAAGTTGTGATGACGAAAGAACAAATCATTGAAGCAGTGAAAAATATGACCGTATTGGAATTAAACGAATTGGTGAAAGCGATCGAGGAAGAATTCGGCGTAACAGCTGCGGCTCCGGTTGTTGTCGCGGGCGGCGCAGCAGCCGGCGCTGAAGCAGCGGCAGAAAAAACGGAATTCGACGTCATTCTTGCCGACGCCGGCGCGCAAAAAATCAAAGTCATCAAAGTCGTTCGCGAAATCACTGGCCTCGGCCTGAAAGAAGCGAAAGACTTGGTCGACAACACCCCGAAGCCGATCAAAGAAGGCATTGCGAAAGAAGAAGCAGAAGAAATCAAAGCAAAACTCGAAGAAGCTGGCGCGAAAGTCGAAATCAAGTAATGGCTGCGCCATTGAAAAAAGAGGCTTGCCCGAAGCAAGGGACGGCCTCTTTTTTGTTACACTATATATACGGAAGGCAGTGCAGCCTGTCGACAAGGAGGAGGGGATGATGATGAGCGAGCATTATTACTCAGTCAATCCGACGTCGGAGCGAAACCCGCAAACGTGGACGTTTACGCTCCGGGGGCATGAATTTCGCTTTACAACCGACAGCGGAGTGTTTTCAAAGCGCGAAGTCGACTTTGGCACACGCCTGTTAATTGAAACGTTCGAGGAGCCGGGAGTGGCTGGGGATTTGTTGGATGTCGGCTGCGGATATGGGCCGATCGGGCTTGCCTTGGCCAAATCGTTTCCAAACCGGCGCGTTCACATGATTGATGTCAACGAGCGGGCGCTCGAACTGGCGCAGGAAAACAAGCAGGCAAACGGGATTGACAATGCGGTGATTTACAAAAGCGATCTTTTTTCGGAAGTCGGAGAACAGCGATTTGCAGCGGTCGTCACCAATCCGCCGATCCGGGCTGGCAAACGGGTCGTTTACGCGATTTTTGAACAAAGCCGGGACCACTTGCTTGACGGCGGGGAGCTATGGGTCGTCATTCAAAAAAAACAAGGGGCGCCATCAGCGCTTGAAAAGCTGAAAGAACTGTTTCCGTTTGTTGAGGTGGCTTCCAAGAAAAAAGGATATTATATCATAAAGGCAAAAAAATGTTGACACTCTTTTTTGGTTGTGGTAGCATTATAAAATGCTAAATATGCACATTTCCCACATGAGGGGATGACGTATATTTTTGGATATGATGGAAAAAATGATAAAATCAATATACAGCTAAACATATGGTTTTCTACTGGATAGAAACCATTTTCTTTTTTTCTCCATCCAACGCCTGGTTTCCTCGCACCGGGAGCGTGTGAAATCCCCTTACCGAAACGGCGGCGTCATAGCTGAACCGTTTCCGTCCGGATGGCGGGGGCCAGCCGCATGCATGCCTAGCGCTTTGCCCCGGAATGGCGGAGCGGCCGACGGCCTTGGCGGCATATGCCGCCAAGGCGGCTGGATCAATGCGATGTTCCGCTTCCGGTTTTCACTAATGTCTACATTTGAGGGGTGAATCACTCTTGACAGGCCGACTAGTTCAATACGGGCGACACCGCCAACGCAGAAGCTATGCACGCATCAGCGAAGTGCTGGAATTGCCGAACTTGATCGAAATTCAAACGTCCTCCTACCAATGGTTTCTCGATGAAGGGCTGCGGGAAATGTTCAAGGAAATTTCCCCGATTGAAGACTTTTCCGGCAATCTCTCGCTTGAATTTATCGACTATAGTTTAGGAGAACCGAAATATACGGTCGAAGAGGCGAAAGAACGCGACGTTACATATGCGGCGCCGCTTCGCGTCAAAGTTCGCTTGATTAATAAAGAAACGGGCGAAGTGAAAGAGCAAGACGTGTTTATGGGCGATTTTCCGCTCATGACGGAAACCGGAACGTTTATTATCAATGGGGCGGAACGCGTCATTGTTTCCCAGCTCGTCCGTTCACCAAGCGTCTATTACAGCGACAAAGTTGATAAAAACGGCAAACGCGGCTACTCGGCGACAGTGATTCCGAACCGCGGCGCATGGCTTGAATATGAAACCGATGCGAAAGACGTCGTTTACGTTCGCATCGACCGCACCCGTAAACTGCCCGTTACGGTGCTTCTCCGTGCGCTTGGGTTCAGCTCCGACCAAGAAATCATCGATCTGCTCGGCGACAACGAATACTTGCGCAATACGCTTGAAAAAGATAATACCGACAGCACGGAAAAAGCGTTGATTGAAATTTACGAGCGTCTTCGTCCGGGAGAGCCGCCGACGCTTGAGAATGCGAAAAATTTGCTGGCGTCGCGCTTTTTTGATCCGAAGCGCTATGACTTGGCGAGCGTAGGCCGTTATAAAATCAATAAAAAACTTCATATTAAAAACCGCTTGTTCAATCAGCGGCTCGCGGAAACGATCATTGATCCCGAAACCAAGGAAGTCATCGCTGAAGCTGGAGCGATGATCGACCGCCGGACGCTGAACCGCCTGCTGCCGTATTTGGAAAAAGGAGTCGGGCTGCGGACGTACCGTCCGGCTGAGGGAGTGGCGGATGGTCCGATTGAGGTGCAGACCGTGAAAATTTATGCACCGAATGATCCGGACAACGAAAAGGTAATCAACATCATCGGCAACGGCTTTATTGCGGAAGATGTCAAACATATTACGCCGGCGGACATCATTGCATCGATCAGCTATTTCTTCAACTTGCTCCACGGCGTCGGCGATACGGATGACATCGACCATTTGGGCAACCGCCGCCTCCGTTCGGTCGGCGAACTGCTGCAAAACCAATTCCGCATCGGCTTGTCGCGCATGGAACGCGTCGTGCGCGAGCGCATGTCGATTCAAGATACGAACACGATCACGCCGCAGCAGCTGATCAACATCCGCCCGGTGATCGCAGCGATTAAAGAGTTTTTCGGCAGCTCGCAGCTGTCGCAGTTTATGGATCAGACGAACCCGCTCGCTGAACTGACGCATAAGCGCCGCCTTTCTGCGCTTGGCCCCGGCGGATTGACGCGCGAGCGCGCCGGGTTTGAAGTGCGCGACGTTCACTATTCGCACTACGGGCGGATGTGTCCGATCGAGACGCCGGAAGGGCCGAACATCGGGCTCATCAACTCGCTGTCCACTTACGCGAAAGTGAACAAGTTTGGTTTTATTGAAACGCCATACCGGCGCGTCGATCCGGAAACAGGTCGGGTAACGGACCAAATCGATTATTTGACAGCCGATGAAGAGGACAATTACGTTGTAGCGCAGGCGAACGTACCGCTTGCGGAGGACGGCACGTTCCTTGAAGAAAACGTCATCGTCCGTTTCCGCGGCGAGAACATCGTCGTCAAGCGCGATCGCGTCGACTATATGGACGTGTCGCCGAAGCAAGTTGTCTCGGCGGCGACGGCGTGCATCCCG
Source organism: Geobacillus stearothermophilus ATCC 12980 (assembly GCF_030369615.1). Lineage (NCBI taxonomy): Bacteria > Bacillati > Bacillota > Bacilli > Caryophanales > Anoxybacillaceae > Geobacillus > Geobacillus stearothermophilus. The sequence continues at coordinate 116,905 of NZ_CP128494.1, forward strand.
TTTTTGGAAAATGACGACTCGAACCGCGCCTTGATGGGGGCGAACATGCAGCGGCAAGCCGTGCCGCTGTTGGAACCCGAAGCGCCGATCGTCGGCACAGGCATGGAGTATGTTTCGGCGAAAGACTCGGGCGCGGCGGTGATTTGCAAGCATCGCGGCATCGTCGAGCGCGTCGAAGCAAAGGAAATTTGGGTGCGTCGGCTGATTGAAGTGGACGGCAAAGAAGTCAAGGGTGATCTAGATAAATATCGGTTGCTGAAATTCGTCCGGTCGAACCAAGGCACGTGCTACAACCAGCGGCCGATCGTGAAAAAAGGCGATATCGTGGAGAAGGGCGAAATTTTGGCCGATGGCCCGTCGATGGATAAAGGCGAATTGGCGCTTGGCCGCAACGTGCTTGTTGCCTTTATGACATGGGACGGCTACAACTACGAAGATGCGATCATCATGAGCGAACGGCTCGTCAAAGAAGACGTGTATACGTCAATCCATATTGAAGAGTATGAAGCCGAATCGCGCGACACGAAGCTCGGTCCGGAAGAAATTACACGCGACATCCCGAACGTCGGTGAAGATGCGTTGAAAAACTTGGATGAGCGCGGCATCGTCCGCATCGGTGCAGAAGTGAAAGACGGCGATTTGCTCGTCGGCAAAGTGACACCGAAAGGAATGACCGAGCTGACGGCTGAGGAGCGGCTGTTGCATGCGATCTTCGGCGAAAAAGCGCGCGAGGTGCGCGATACGTCGCTGCGCGTCCCGCACGGCGGCGGCGGCATTGTCCTTGACGTCAAAGTTTTCAACCGCGAAGACGGCGACGAACTCCCGCCGGGCGTAAACCAGTTGGTGCGCGTCTATATCGTGCAAAAGCGGAAAATTTCCGAAGGCGATAAAATGGCAGGCCGCCACGGAAACAAAGGGGTTATCTCCCGCATTCTTCCGGAAGAAGATATGCCGTTCTTGCCGGATGGCACGCCGATTGACATCATGTTGAACCCGCTCGGCGTTCCGTCGCGGATGAACATCGGGCAAGTGTTTGAGCTGCATCTTGGCATGGCGGCGAAAAAACTTGGCTTGCATATCGCTTCCCCAGTCTTTGACGGAGCGACGGAGGAAGATGTTTGGAACATTCTTGAAGAAGCCGGCATGGCGCGCGATGCCAAAACGGTGCTGTATGACGGGCGGACGGGCGAACCGTTTGACAACCGCGTGTCGGTCGGGATCATGTACATGATCAAGCTTGCCCACATGGTCGACGACAAACTCCACGCTCGCTCGACCGGCCCGTACTCGCTTGTCACCCAGCAGCCGCTCGGCGGTAAGGCGCAGTTCGGCGGCCAGCGCTTTGGCGAGATGGAAGTATGGGCGCTTGAAGCGTACGGTGCGGCGTATACGCTGCAGGAAATTTTGACCGTCAAGTCTGACGATGTGGTTGGCCGCGTCAAAACGTACGAAGCGATCGTCAAAGGGGAAAACATTCCGGAACCGGGCGTGCCGGAGTCGTTTAAAGTGTTGATCAAAGAGCTGCAAAGTCTAGGGATGGACGTCACGATTTTGACGAGCGACGAACAGGAAATCAACATGGAAAACTTTGACGACGATGATGATCATGCGCCGGATGCGATCATGGTCGATGTGAAACCGGCTGAACCGGAAGAAGCCAGCGAAGAAAAAGATGCGGTAACGAAAGAGTAACCGGCAATGGCGAAAAGGCGGGGAGCGTTTCCCCGCCCGCGGCCATTGAGGCGAACGGATGACGAACAAGCCATGGAGCAAAACCGACGGATCAAAGAGGGAGGTATACCCCTTGCTAGATGTCAATAAATTCGAGTACATGAAAATCGGGCTCGCTTCCCCGGAGAAAATTCGTTCTTGGTCGTACGGTGAAGTCAAAAAGCCGGAAACGATCAACTACCGGACGCTAAAGCCGGAAAAAGACGGCTTGTTTTGCGAACGCATTTTCGGCCCGACAAAAGACTGGGAATGCCATTGCGGCAAGTATAAGCGCGTCCGCTACAAAGGGGTTGTCTGCGACCGCTGCGGCGTTGAAGTGACGCGGTCAAAAGTCCGCCGCGAACGGATGGGTCATATTGAGCTCGCTGCTCCGGTTTCCCACATCTGGTATTTCAAAGGCATCCCGAGCCGGATGGGGCTTGTGCTTGATATGTCGCCGCGGGCGCTCGAAGAAGTGATTTATTTTGCCTCTTACGTCGTCACCGATCCCGGCGATACGCCGCTGGAGAAAAAACAACTGCTGTCGGAAAAGGAATACCGCGCCTATCGCGAGAAATACGGCCAGTCGTTCCAAGCGTCGATGGGGGCGGAAGCGATCAAAAAGCTGCTTCAGGACATTGATTTGGATAAAGAAGTGGCGGCGTTGAAAGAAGAACTGAAGACGGCGCAAGGACAGCGGCGCGCCCGTATCATTAAACGGCTTGAAGTGCTTGAGGCGTTCCGCAGCTCCGGAAACGACCCAGCGTGGATGGTGCTAGATGTATTGCCGGTCATTCCGCCGGAATTGCGCCCGATGGTCCAGCTCGATGGGGGCCGGTTTGCGACATCGGACTTAAACGATTTGTACCGCCGCGTCATTAACCGCAACAACCGGCTGAAGCGCCTGCTTGACCTTGGCGCGCCGAATATTATCGTCCAAAACGAGAAACGGATGCTCCAGGAAGCGGTCGACGCCTTGATTGACAACGGCCGCCGCGGCCGTCCGGTGACCGGGCCGGGGAACCGCCCGTTAAAATCGCTTTCCCACATGCTGAAAGGGAAGCAAGGGCGCTTCCGGCAAAACCTGCTCGGCAAACGCGTTGACTACTCCGGCCGTTCCGTCATTGTCGTCGGTCCGAACTTGAAAATGTATCAATGCGGCCTGCCGAAAGAAATGGCGCTCGAGCTGTTTAAGCCGTTCGTCATGAAGGAGCTTGTGGAGCGGGGGTTGGCGCACAACATTAAAAGCGCGAAACGGAAAATTGAGCGCGTCCACCCTGAGGTATGGGATGTGCTTGAAGACGTCATTAAAGAGCATCCGGTGCTGCTCAACCGCGCCCCGACGCTTCACCGTCTCGGCATTCAAGCCTTTGAGCCGACGCTCGTCGAAGGCCGGGCCATCCGCCTTCATCCGCTCGTTTGTACGGCATACAACGCCGACTTCGACGGCGACCAAATGGCGGTGCACGTGCCGCTGTCGGCCGAGGCACAAGCGGAAGCTCGCCTGTTGATGCTGGCGGCGCAAAACATTTTGAACCCGAAAGACGGAAAGCCGGTCGTGACACCTTCCCAAGACATGGTGTTAGGAAACTATTACTTGACGATGGAACGCGAAGGGGCGATCGGCGAAGGCATGGTGTTCAAAGATACGGACGAAGCGCTGCTCGCTTACCATAACGGTTATGTCCATCTCCACTCGCGCATCGCCGTCCATGCCGGCTCGCTGAAAAATGAAACGTTTACCGAGGAGCAAAACAACAAACTGCTCTTAACGACGGTCGGAAAACTGATTTTCAACGAAATTTTGCCCAACTCGTTCCCGTACATTAACGAGCCGACGACGGAAAACATCGAAGGGCGGACGCCGGACAAGTATTTCCTTGACAAAGGGGTCGACGTGCGCGAGGAGATTCGCAAGCGCGAGCCTGTGCCGCCGTTTAAGAAAAAAGTGCTCGGGCAAATTATTGCTGAAGTGTTCAAGCGGTTCAAAATCACCGAGACGTCAAAAATGCTGGACCGCATGAAAGACCTCGGTTTCCAATATTCGACGAAAGCCGGGATTACGATCGGCGTCGCTGACATTGTCGTCTTGCCGGAAAAACAAGAAATTTTGGATGAGGCGCAAGCGAAGGTCGATACCGTCTTAAAGCAGTTCCGCCGCGGGTTGATCACCGACGAAGAGCGGTATGAGCGTGTCATCTCCATCTGGAGCGCGGCGAAAGATAAAATCCAAGACCGCTTGATGAAATCGCTCGATAAGCGCAACCCGATCTTTATGATGAGCGATTCCGGAGCGCGGGGGAACGCGTCGAACTTTACGCAGCTCGCCGGGATGCGCGGCTTAATGGCCAACCCGGCCGGCCGGATCATCGAACTGCCGATCAAATCGTCGTTCCGCGAAGGGCTGACAGTATTGGAGTACTTTATCTCGACGCACGGCGCCCGAAAAGGGTTGGCGGATACGGCGCTCAAAACGGCCGACTCGGGATATTTGACGAGACGTCTCGTCGATGTGGCGCAGGATGTCATCGTCCGCGAAGAGGATTGCGGCACCGACCGCGGCATTTTGGCACGCGCATTGACGGATGGCACCGAGGTCGTCGTCAAGCTGGAAGAACGGCTTGTCGGCCGCTATGCGCACAAAACGGTGCGCCATCCGGAAACCGGTGAAGTGATCGTCCGCAAAGATGAAATGATCACTGAAGACATTGCAAACGAAATTATTAAGGCGGGCATTACGGAAGTGTGGATCCGCTCCGTCTTTGCCTGCAACACGCGCCATGGCGTATGCAAAAAATGCTACGGCCGCAATATGGCGACGGGCATGGATGTGGAAGTTGGCGAGGCGGTCGGCATTATCGCCGCTCAATCGATCGGTGAGCCGGGCACGCAGCTGACGATGCGGACGTTCCATACGGGCGGCGTCGCCGGGGACGACATTACCCAAGGTTTGCCGCGGGTGCAGGAGCTGTTTGAGGCGCGCAATCCGAAAGGGCAAGCGGTCATTTCCGAAATCGACGGCACGGTCATTTCCGTGAACGAAACGCGCGACAACCAATATGAGATCGTTGTTCAAGGCGAGGTCGAAACGCGCACGTACGTTGCTCCATACAACGCGCGGATCAAAGTGGAAGAAGGACAGCGCGTCGAGCGCGGTCAGGAGCTGACAGAAGGCTCGGTCGACCCGAAACAGTTGTTGCGCGTGCGCGACATTACTTCTGTGCAAGAATACTTGCTCCGCGAAGTGCAAAAAGTATACCGGATGCAAGGGGTTGAAATCAGCGATAAGCATATTGAAGTGATGGTGCGGCAAATGCTGCGCAAAGTGCGCGTTGTCGATGCCGGCGATACGGATGTGCTGCCGGGCACGCTTTTGGACGTCCACCAGTTTACCGATGTCAACGCCCAAGCCATCCGCGAAGGAAAGCGACCGGCGACAGCCCGCCCGGTGCTGCTGGGTATTACGAAAGCGTCGCTTGAAACGGATTCGTTCTTGTCCGCGGCTTCGTTCCAAGAAACGACGCGCGTCCTGACCGACGCCGCCATCAAAGGGAAGCGGGATGAGCTGCTCGGCTTGAAAGAAAACGTCATTATCGGCAAACTTGTCCCAGCCGGAACGGGCATGGCCCGCTATCGAAAAGTAAAACCTGCCGTCAAGAAGGAAACGGCTGGCGATACGGTTCCATCGAAGTAAAAAGTAGAGATCGGTCGGTTCAAGGCAACCTTTGACCGGCCGGTCCTTGATGAAAAAAATCCAGTTGACAATGAACAAAGAAAATGGTAGTCTAATAAAGGTGTTCCAACAACCTGGTACTTTGGAGGATATGTTACATGTCTTATGAAAAAGTATTGCAGGCTGGGAAAATCGTCATTGGAACCAAACAAACGATAAGGGCTTTAAAGGAAGGGAAAGTAACGGAAGTGATCGTAGCGGAAGATGCCGATTTGCCGATTATCGAAAAAGTGACCGCTGCTGCCAATGAAGCGAACGTGCCGGTCACGAAAGTCGACTCGATGAAAAAGCTCGGCAAAGCATGCAAAATCCAAGTCGGCGCGGCTGCGGTGGCGATTCTCCGTTGACCAGTTTGCCTTTAAACCTTTGTTTGCATACATGATGAACCACCTGGATATGTGGGCTTAAACGATACATGTGAAAGGAGGAACTTTTTCATGCCTACAATCAACCAATTAGTCCGCAAAGGACGCGAGAAAAAAGTATTTAAATCGAAATCCCCTGCGTTGAACAAAGGGTACAACAGCTTCAAAAAAGAACAAACAAACGTGGCGTCTCCGCAAAAACGTGGCGTCTGCACGCGTGTCGGCACGATGACGCCGAAAAAACCGAACTCGGCGCTTCGGAAATATGCCCGTGTCCGTCTGACGAACGGGATCGAGGTAACGGCTTACATCCCGGGGATCGGCCATAACTTGCAAGAACACAGCGTTGTGCTGATCCGCGGCGGACGTGTTAAAGACTTGCCAGGGGTGCGCTACCATATCATCCGCGGTGCGCTTGATACGGCTGGCGTTGCCAACCGGATGCAAGGTCGTTCGAAATACGGTGCGAAAAAACCAAAAGCAGCGAAAAAGTAATGAAGTGAAGAGAATGTTTTCCTGAAGGGAGGAAAAACTATGCCACGTAGAGGCCCTGTTGCTAAACGTGACGTATTGCCAGACCCAATTTACAATTCAAAACTTGTTACCCGTTTGATCAATAAAATTATGATCGACGGAAAAAAATCAAAAGCGCAAAAAATTCTTTACACTGCCTTTGATATTATTCGTGAACGAACGGGTAAAGATCCAATGGAAGTGTTTGAGCAAGCGCTGAAAAACGTGATGCCGGTGTTGGAAGTGCGCGCTCGCCGCGTCGGCGGAGCGAACTACCAAGTTCCGGTCGAAGTCCGTCCAGATCGCCGCGTCTCCCTCGGATTGCGCTGGCTTGTGCAATACGCCCGCCTTCGCGGAGAGAAAACGATGGAAGAACGCTTGGCGAACGAAATTATGGATGCTGCCAACAACACGGGCGCAGCGGTGAAAAAACGCGAAGATACGCACAAAATGGCCGAAGCGAACAAAGCGTTTGCCCACTACCGCTGGTAAGAATAGCTGCTTGAAAGGAATAGGTGAAAAGGCACAATCGACGGCCTATTCACCTATCTTCCTACATATTTCGGCTTTTTGGCCGCGTGCGCGATCATTTCTTTGCAGAACAAGAGGATGGCGGCGCCATCTATCTATTTTATTTTGAAGGAAGGAGAAAATAACCACTATGGCAAGACAGTTCTCCTTGGAAAATACTCGCAACATCGGGATCATGGCGCACATTGACGCCGGGAAGACGACGACGACCGAACGGATCTTGTTCTATACCGGCCGTGTTCATAAAATCGGGGAAGTGCATGAAGGCGCAGCCACGATGGACTGGATGGAGCAAGAGCAAGAGCGCGGGATCACGATCACGTCGGCGGCGACAACGGCACAATGGAAAGGCCACCGCATCAACATCATCGATACGCCGGGGCACGTCGACTTCACGGTTGAGGTTGAACGTTCGTTGCGCGTATTGGATGGAGCTATCACGGTTTTAGACGCGCAGTCAGGTGTAGAGCCGCAAACGGAAACGGTTTGGCGCCAAGCGACGACGTATGGCGTTCCGCGGATCGTGTTCGTCAACAAAATGGACAAGATTGGTGCGGACTTCTTGTATGCGGTGAAAACGCTCCATGACCGCTTGCAAGCAAACGCTCACCCGGTGCAGCTGCCGATCGGCGCTGAAGACCAGTTCTCTGGCATTATCGACTTGGTTGAAATGTGTGCATACCATTACCACGATGAGCTCGGCAAAAACATTGAGCGCATTGAGATTCCGGAAGAATATCGCGATATGGCAGAAGAGTACCATAACAAGTTGGTTGAGGCGGTCGCTGAGCTGGATGAAGAATTAATGATGAAATATTTGGAAGGCGAAGAGATCACGAAAGAAGAGCTGAAAGCCGCCATCCGCAAGGCGACGATCAGCGTTGAATTCTTCCCGGTCTTCTGCGGCTCGGCTTTTAAAAACAAAGGTGTTCAGCTGCTTCTTGACGGCGTTGTCGACTACTTGCCGTCTCCGGTAGACATTCCGCCCATCCGCGGGGTGATTCCGGATACGGAAGAAGAAGTAACGCGTGAAGCGCGCGACGACGCTCCGTTTGCGGCGCTGGCATTCAAAATTATGACCGACCCGTATGTCGGGAAATTGACGTTCTTCCGCGTATACTCGGGAACGCTCGATTCCGGTTCGTACGTCATGAACTCGACGAAACGCAAACGCGAACGGATCGGCCGCTTGCTGCAAATGCACGCCAACCATCGGGAGGAAATCTCGAAAGTATACGCCGGCGACATTGCGGCAGCAGTAGGTTTAAAAGATACGACAACCGGCGATACTCTATGTGATGAGAAAAACCTCGTCATCCTAGAATCGATGCAGTTCCCAGAGCCGGTTATTTCGGTCGCGATCGAACCGAAATCGAAAGCAGACCAAGACAAAATGGGTCAAGCGCTGCAAAAATTGCAAGAAGAAGACCCGACGTTCCGCGCTCACACCGACCCGGAAACAGGGCAAACGATCATTTCCGGGATGGGCGAGCTGCATCTTGACATCATCGTTGACCGGATGCGCCGTGAGTTCAAAGTTGAGGCGAACGTCGGCGCGCCGCAAGTTGCTTACCGCGAAACGTTCCGCAAATCGGCCCAAGTCGAAGGCAAATTCGTTCGCCAGTCCGGCGGCCGCGGTCAATACGGTCACGTTTGGATCGAATTCTCGCCGAACGAACGCGGCAAAGGCTTCGAATTCGAAAACGCCATTGTCGGCGGTGTCGTTCCGAAAGAGTATGTGCCGGCCGTCCAAGCTGGTTTGGAAGAAGCGATGCAAAATGGCGTCTTAGCTGGCTATCCGATCGTCGACATTAAAGCGAAACTGTTCGACGGATCGTACCACGACGTCGACTCGAGTGAAATGGCGTTCAAAATCGCCGCTTCATTGGCGCTGAAAAACGCCGCGACGAAGTGTGATCCGGTTCTCCTTGAGCCGATCATGAAAGTCGAAGTTGTCATCCCTGAGGAATACCTCGGCGACATTATGGGTGACATCACGTCTCGCCGCGGTCGCGTTGAAGGGATGGAAGCGCGCGGGAATGCCCAAGTCGTGCGCGCGATGGTACCGCTGGCCGAAATGTTCGGTTATGCGACATCGCTCCGTTCGAACACGCAAGGGCGCGGAACATTCTCGATGGTATTTGATCACTACGAAGAAGTTCCGAAAAACATCGCCGATGAAATTATCAAAAAAAATAAAGGCGAATAATTGATTTCTCTTGCTAGTTCCGCTATAAATACTTATGTAAGTAAGACTTGGGAACATTTTGTTCCCAAGCATCCTATACTTACCTAACTATACAAATTCATATTTTACTTTTAAGGAGGATCTTTCTCATGGCTAAAGCGAAATTTGAGCGCACGAAACCGCACGTCAACATTGGCACGATCGGCCACGTTGACCATGGGAAAACGACGCTGACAGCTGCGATCACGACGGTTCTTGCGAAACAAGGGAAAGCCGAAGCAAAAGCGTACGACCAAATCGACGCAGCTCCGGAAGAGCGTGAACGCGGGATCACGATTTCGACGGCCCACGTCGAGTATGAAACAGAGGCTCGTCACTACGCGCACGTTGACTGCCCGGGCCACGCTGACTACGTCAAAAACATGATCACGGGCGCAGCGCAAATGGACGGTGCAATCCTTGTTGTATCGGCAGCTGACGGTCCGATGCCGCAAACGCGCGAACACATTCTTCTCTCCCGCCAAGTCGGCGTTCCGTACATCGTTGTTTTCTTGAACAAATGCGACATGGTGGACGACGAAGAATTGCTTGAACTCGTTGAAATGGAAGTTCGCGACCTTCTCTCTGAATACGACTTCCCGGGCGATGAAGTGCCGGTTATCAAAGGTTCGGCATTAAAAGCGCTCGAAGGCGATCCGAAATGGGAAGAAAAAATCATTGAATTGATGAACGCGGTTGATGAGTACATCCCGACTCCGCAACGTGAAGTTGACAAACCGTTCATGATGCCGATTGAGGACGTTTTCTCGATCACAGGCCGTGGTACGGTTGCGACGGGCCGTGTTGAGCGTGGTACGCTCAAAGTCGGTGACCCGGTTGAAATCATCGGTCTTTCTGACGAGCCGAAAGCCACGACGGTTACGGGTGTTGAAATGTTCCGTAAACTTCTTGACCAAGCAGAAGCTGGAGACAACATCGGTGCGCTTCTCCGCGGTGTATCGCGCGACGAAGTTGAGCGTGGCCAAGTATTGGCAAAACCGGGCTCAATCACGCCGCATACGAAATTTAAAGCACAAGTTTACGTTCTGACGAAAGAGGAAGGCGGACGCCATACTCCGTTCTTCTCGAACTATCGTCCGCAATTCTACTTCCGCACAACGGACGTAACAGGCATCATCACGCTTCCGGAAGGCGTTGAAATGGTTATGCCTGGCGACAACGTTGAGATGACGGTTGAGCTGATCGCGCCGATCGCGATCGAGGAAGGAACGAAATTCTCGATCCGTGAAGGCGGCCGTACAGTTGGCGCTGGTTCCGTATCGGAAATCATCGAGTAATCAAGAAAAAAGGATGTCCAATCGTTGGACATCCTTTTTCTTTATCCTGGCTGCCAGAGAATCCTATTCATCACCGTTCTTTCAATCTTTGACGCGGCTTTGCCAAACTTCACCGTTTGGGTGTCTTGTTGAAAATGAGGCGGCCGCTATGTATAATGAGGAAGTGTGGGAAAAGCGAAGAAATCACTTGCAATCTCGCTTACATACGAGTATAATATCAAATGTTGGTCTTTGACTGCGATGAAGTGGAAGGTTGCTGACACACCCGGCCGCTTTGCCACGGCGGTGTGCAGGAAATTTCCATGGAGAAGTCTATTTTCAAAATAGGCGAAGAAGGAGGGAAACCAAAATGGCAAAAGAAAAAATCCGTATTCGTTTAAAGGCTTATGATCATCGAATTTTAGATCAATCGGCAGAGAAAATCGTCGAAACGGCAAAACGTTCTGGGGCGAAAGTGTCGGGGCCGATCCCGCTGCCGACGGAAAGAACGGTCTATACGATTTTGCGTGCCGTTCACAAGTACAAAGACTCTCGTGAACAATTCGAAATGCGGACACACAAACGTTTAATTGACATTATCAATCCGACTCCGCAAACGGTTGATTCGTTGATGCGGCTGGATTTGCCGTCGGGCGTTGATATTGAAATTAAACTTTAATCGATTAGGAGGTGTGACGAATGACGAAGGGAATCTTAGGCAGAAAAATCGGTATGACGCAAATATTTGCGGAAAATGGCGATTTGATTCCGGTTACTGTCATCCATGCAACGCCAAACGTCGTGTTGCAAAAGAAAACGATCGAAAACGACGGTTATGAAGCGATCCAATTAGGGTTTGAAGATATTAGCGAAAAACGCGCCAACAAACCGCAAATTGGCCATGCTGCCAAAGCAAACACGGCACCTAAGCGCTTCATTCGTGAAATTCGCGGCGCCAACATCAATGAGTATGAAGTTGGCCAAGAAGTAAAAGTGGACATTTTCAGCGAAGGCGACATCGTCGATGTCACAGGCATTTCCAAGGGGAAAGGGTTCCAAGGGGCCATTAAGCGCCATGGCCAGTCGCGCGGGCCAATGGCTCACGGCTCTCGCTATCATCGTCGCCCGGGTTCGATGGGTGCCATCGCGCCAAACCGCGTATTCAAAACGAAAAACTTGCCGGGACGCATGGGCGGCGAGCGTGTGACGATTCAAAACTTGAAAATTGTCAAGGTCGATCCGGAACGTAACTTGTTGCTCATCAAAGGGAACGTACCGGGCCCGAGAAAAGGATTAGTGATCGTAAAAAGCGCCGTTAAAGCGAAAGCGAAGGCGAAATAACATTTGGCCGAGAAAGGAGGAACTACGTAATGCCAAAAGTAGCATTATATAACCAAAACGGGCAGACAGTCGGAGAAATCGAGCTGAACGATGCCGTTTTTGGGATTGAACCGAATAAACACGTATTGTTCGAAGCTGTCATTATGCAGCGCGCCTCGATGCGCCAAGGAACGCACAAAACGAAAAACCGCGCGGAAGTGAGCGGCGGCGGCCGCAAACCGTGGCGTCAAAAAGGGACAGGACGCGCCCGCCAAGGTTCGATTCGCGCTCCGCAATGGCGCGGCGGCGGCACGGTCTTTGGTCCGGTTCCGCGCAGCTACAGCTACAAATTGCCGAAAAAAGTCCGTCGTTTAGCGATCAAATCGGCATTGTCTTCAAAAGTGCTCGAAAACGACATCGTGGTACTGGACCAATTGTCGCTTGAAGCACCGAAGACGAAGGAAATGGTCAAAATTTTAAACAATCTCTCGGTGGATCGGAAAGCACTCATTGTGACCGACGAACTCAATGAGAATGTATATTTGTCGGCGCGCAACATCCCGGGCGTCAAAGTCGTTCCAGCCAACGGCATCAACGTGCTTGACGTGTTAAACCACGATAAGCTCGTCATTACGAAGGCGGCCGTGGAGAAAGTAGAGGAGGTGCTTGCATAATGAAAGACCCTCGCGACATTATTAAGCGCCCCATCATCACGGAAAACACAATGAATTTGATCGGGCAAAAGAAATATACGTTTGAGGTCGACGTCAAAGCGAACAAAACGGAAGTGAAAGACGCGGTCGAGAAAATTTTTGGCGTCAAAGTCGAGAAAGTCAACATCATGAACTATAAAGGGAAATTTAAACGCGTCGGCCGCTACAGCGGCTATACGAACCGCCGCCGCAAAGCGATCGTTACGCTGACGCCAGACAGCAAAGAAATCGAACTGTTTGAAGTGTAAGACTAAAAGCGAAGGAGGGACATTCCGATGGCGATTAAAAAATACAAACCGACATCGAACGGCCGTCGCGGCATGACGGTGCTTGATTTCTCGGAGATCACGACAGACCAGCCGGAAAAATCGCTGCTTGCTCCATTAAAGAAAAAAGCAGGCCGCAACAACCAAGGGAAAATTACCGTTCGCCATCAAGGCGGGGGTCATAAGCGTCAATACCGGATCATCGACTTTAAGCGTGACAAAGATGGAATTCCAGGACGCGTTGCTACGATTGAGTACGATCCGAACCGCTCGGCGAACATCGCGCTCATCAACTATGCAGACGGTGAAAAACGGTACATCATCGCGCCGAAAAACTTAAAAGTCGGCATGGAAATCATGTCGGGTCCGGATGCGGACATTAAAATCGGGAATGCATTGCCGCTTGAAAACATCCCGGTCGGTACGCTTGTCCACAACATCGAATTGAAGCCGGGCCGCGGCGGGCAATTGGTGCGTGCAGCCGGAACGTCGGCGCAAGTGCTCGGGAAAGAAGGCAAATATGTCATCGTTCGCCTCGCTTCGGGCGAAGTGCGCATGATTTTGGGCAAATGCCGCGCTACTGTCGGTGAAGTCGGCAACGAGCAACATGAACTTGTCAACATCGGGAAAGCAGGGCGCGCTCGCTGGTTAGGCATCCGTCCGACTGTTCGAGGTTCGGTTATGAACCCAGTTGATCATCCGCACGGCGGTGGTGAAGGGAAAGCACCGATCGGACGCAAGTCGCCGATGACGCCGTGGGGCAAACCGACGCTCGGATACAAAACGCGCAAAAAGAAAAACAAATCGGATAAATTCATCATTCGCCGCCGTAAGAAATAATGAACGAGCGCAATTCAGAAGGGAGGTTCACTTATGGGTCGCAGCTTGAAAAAAGGTCCGTTTTGCGATGAACATTTGATGAAAAAAATCGAAAAGCTCAATGAAACTGGGCAAAAACAAGTGATCAAAACATGGTCTCGCCGTTCGACGATCTTCCCGCAGTTTGTCGGCCATACGATCGCCGTATATGACGGCCGCAAACATGTACCGGTATACATCACAGAAGACATGGTCGGGCACAAATTGGGTGAATTTGCGCCGACGCGCACGTTCCGCGGCCATGCTGGCGATGACAAGAAAACAAAACGGTAATGAGAGGAGGTTCTGGATATGCAAGCTAAAGCTGTTGCGAGAACCGTTCGCATCGCTCCTCGTAAAGCGCGCTTAGTCATTGACTTGATCCGTGGGAAGGAAGTGGGCGAAGCATTCGCGATTTTGCGCCACACGCCAAAAGCGGCTTCCCCGATCATTGAAAAAGTGTTGAAATCGGCTGTTGCCAACGCTGAACACAACTATGACATGGACGTCAACAACTTGGTCATTTCCCAAGCGTACGTTGATGAAGGTCCAACGTTGAAACGTTTCCGTCCGCGTGCGATGGGCCGGGCAAGCGCCATTAATAAACGCACAAGCCATATTACAATCGTCGTGTCAGAAAAGAAGGAGGGATAATCCGTGGGTCAAAAGGTCAATCCGATCGGTCTGCGCATCGGCATCATTCGTGACTGGGAATCGAGATGGTATGCGGAAAAAGACTATGCAGACCTCGTGCATGAGGACTTAAAAATCCGTGAATACATCAACAAACGTTTGCAGGACGCAGCCGTTTCCCGCGTAGAGATTGAACGCGCCGCCAACCGCGTCAACGTGACGATCCATACGGCGAAACCGGGCATGGTCATCGGGAAAGGCGGTTCGGAAGTGGAAGCGCTCCGCAAAGCGCTCACGCAATTGACCGGCAAACGCGTTCACATCAACATCGTTGAAATCAAAAAACCGGATTTGGATGCGAAACTTGTTGCGGAAAATATTGCCCGCCAGCTTGAAAACCGCGTATCGTTCCGCCGGGCGCAAAAACAAGCGATTCAACGGGCGATGCGCGCCGGGGCGAAAGGGATCAAAACGATGGTGTCCGGCCGCTTAGGCGGTGCAGAGATTGCACGTTCGGAACATTACAGCGAAGGGACGGTTCCACTCCATACGCTGCGCGCTGACATTGACTATGCGACGGCAGAAGCCGATACGACGTACGGAAAAATCGGCGTGAAAGTATGGATTTACCGTGGGGAAGTCCTTCCGACAAAGAAAAAAGCTGAGGAAGGAGGAAAATAATCATGTTAATGCCAAAACGCGTCAAATATCGCCGTGAACATCGCGGACGGATGAAAGGCCGCGCCAAAGGCGGTACGGAAGTTCATTTTGGTGAATTCGGCCTGCAAGCGCTGGAATCGGCTTGGATTACGAACCGGCAAATTGAGGCCGCCCGTCGGGCAATGACCCGCTACATGAGACGGGGCGGAAAAGTATGGATTCGCATTTTCCCTTCGAAGCCATACACAGCGAAACCGCTTGAAGTGCGGATGGGTTCCGGTAAAGGGGCTCCGGAAGGCTGGGTTGCCGTTGTCAAACCAGGCAAAGTGATGTTTGAAGTGGGCGGTGTTTCCGAGGAAGTGGCACGTGAAGCGTTGCGTTTGGCTTCTCACAAACTTCCGATCAAATGCAAATTCGTAAAACGTGAAGAAACTGGTGGTGAGGCGTAATGAAAGCGAAAGAAATCCGTGAGTTAACCACTGCCGAAATCGAACAAAAAATTAAAGCGTTGAAGGAAGAGTTGTTCAACCTTCGCTTCCAGCTGGCGACGGGCCAACTCGAAAACACGGCGCGCATCCGCCAAGTGCGCAAAGACATCGCCCGTATGAAAACGATCATTCGTGAACGTGAGCTCGCTGCCAATAAATAATGTTTGAGAGGAGGTTTGCGGAATGAGCGAACGCAATCAACGAAAAGTGTACGTCGGACGGGTCGTATCAGACAAAATGGACAAAACGATTACCGTTTTGGTTGAAACGTACAAAAAACATCCGTTATACGGCAAGCGCGTGAAATATTCGAAAAAATATAAAGCGCATGACGAACATAACGAAGCGAAAGTGGGCGACATCGTCAAAATCATGGAAACCCGCCCGCTGTCGGCAACGAAACGATTCCGCCTCGTCGAGATCGTTGAAAAAGCAGTTGTTCTGTAATCATTTCATTCCAGTTCGGGGAGATAAGTCCGAAAGGAGGTTTCGTCGATGATTCAACAAGAATCTCGCTTAAAAGTAGCTGATAACTCTGGCGCACGCGAAGTGCTTGTCATTAAAGTGCTCGGAGGCTCGGGCCGCCGCTATGCGAACATCGGCGATGTTGTTGTCGCTACGGTTAAAGATGCGACGCCAGGTGGCGTTGTTAAAAAAGGTCAAGTCGTAAAAGCGGTGGTCGTCCGCACAAAACGCGGGGTGCGCCGTCCGGACGGTTCATATATCCGTTTTGACGAGAACGCCTGCGTCATCATCCGTGATGACAAAAGCCCGCGCGGCACGCGTATTTTTGGGCCGGTTGCCCGCGAACTGCGCGACAAAGATTTCATGAAAATCATTTCGTTAGCCCCGGAAGTTATCTAATGGGACGGAAGCACGTTTCAAGGAGGTGCGAATGCGATGCATGTAAAAAAAGGTGACAAAGTGCAAGTAATCTCCGGTAAAGACAAAGGCAAACAAGGCGTCATCCTGGCGGCGTTTCCGAAGAAAAACCGCGTCATCGTTGAGGGCGTCAACATTGTGAAAAAGCATGCGAAACCGTCGCAAGCGAATCCGCAAGGCGGCATCATCGAAAAAGAGGCGCCGATCCATGTGTCGAAAGTGATGCCGTTAGATCCGAAAACAGGCGAACCGACGCGCATCGGCTACAAAATTGTCGACGGTAAAAAAGTGCGCTACGCGAAAAAATCCGGAGAGATTTTAGATAAATAATCGTGACGCAGGAAAGGAGGTACCTTTATGAACCGCCTAAAAGAGAAGTATGTAAAAGAAGTCGTTCCTGCTCTGATGAGCAAGTTCAACTATAAATCGATCATGCAAGTGCCGAAAATCGAAAAAATCGTCATCAACATGGGTGTCGGCGACGCGGTGCAAAACCCGAAAGCATTAGACAGCGCCGTTGAAGAGCTGACGTTGATCGCCGGCCAGCGTCCGGTTGTGACGCGCGCGAAAAAATCGATTGCGGGCTTCCGTCTCCGCCAAGGGATGCCGATCGGTGCAAAAGTAACGTTGCGCGGTGAACGGATGTATGAATTTCTTGATAAGTTGATCTCGGTCTCGCTCCCGCGCGTGCGCGACTTCCGCGGGGTATCGAAAAAAGCGTTCGATGGCCGCGGCAACTATACGCTCGGCATTAAAGAGCAGCTCATTTTCCCGGAGATTGACTACGATAAAGTGAACAAAGTGCGCGGCATGGATATCGTGATCGTCACAACGGCCAACACGGACGAAGAAGCGCGTGAACTGCTGGCGTTGCTGGGCATGCCATTCCAAAAATAATGATCCCATAAGGAAAGGGAGGCGAAATCGTGGCTAAAAAATCGATGATCGCGAAACAAAAACGGACGCCGAAGTTTAAAGTAAGAGCGTATACCCGCTGCGAGCGCTGCGGCCGCCCGCATTCGGTTTACCGCAAGTTTAAACTTTGCCGTATTTGTTTCCGTGAACTCGCATATAAAGGTCAACTTCCTGGCATCAAAAAAGCCAGCTGGTAATCAACCCATTGATTGGGAAGGAGGTAAAACAAAATGGTGATGACAGATCCAATTGCTGATATGCTGACCCGCATTCGGAATGCGAATATGGTTCGTCACGAAAAACTCGAAGTCCCGGCTTCGAAAATCAAGCGGGAAATCGCCGAAATTTTAAAGCGCGAAGGGTTTATTCGTGATTATGAATATATCGAAGACAACAAACAAGGCATTCTCCGCATCTTCTTGAAGTACGGCCCGAACAATGAACGCGTCATTACAGGGCTGAAACGCATCAGCAAACCCGGTTTGCGCGTATACGTCAAGGCTCATGAAGTGCCGCGCGTCTTAAACGGCTTAGGCATCGCGATTCTTTCGACATCGCAAGGCGTCTTAACGGACAAAGAAGCACGGCAAAAAGGCACGGGCGGCGAAGTAATCGCCTACGTTTGGTAATTTATTTGCTCAAGAATGGAGGTGTGTTTGACATGTCACGTGTCGGCAAAAAACCAATTGAAATTCCTGCCGGTGTCACCGTTACTGTGAACGGCAATACCGTTACGGTCAAAGGGCCGAAGGGGGAATTAACCCGCACGTTCCATCCGGATATGACGATCACCGTTGAGGGCAATGTGATCACCGTTACGCGCCCAAGCGATGAAAAACATCACCGCGCGCTCCACGGCACGACGCGCAGCTTGCTCGCCAACATGGTCGAAGGCGTTTCGAAAGGGTATGAAAAAGCGCTCGAACTCGTTGGTGTCGGGTACCGGGCGTCCAAACAAGGGAAAAAGCTTGTGTTGAGCGTCGGTTACTCCCATCCGGTAGAAATTGAGCCAGAGGAAGGGCTCGAAATCGAAGTGCCGTCCCAAACGAAAATTATCGTCAAAGGGGCAGACAAACAACGCGTCGGCGAATTGGCAGCCAACATTCGTGCTGTACGCCCGCCGGAGCCGTATAAAGGCAAAGGCATTCGCTACGAAGGCGAATTGGTGCGCCTGAAGGAAGGCAAAACTGGTAAATAACGCGGCATAGCGAAGCGAAAGGAGTGACACTCGATGATTACAAAAGTTGACCGAAACGCGGTCCGCAAAAAAAGACACGCGCGCATCCGGAAAAAAATCTTCGGCACGACTGAACGTCCGCGGTTGAGCGTGTTCCGTTCAAACAAACATATTTATGCACAAATTATTGATGATACAAAATCAGCAACGATTGTCAGCGCGTCGACATTGGATAAAGAGTTCGGCTTAGATTCGACGAACAACATTGAGGCGGCGAAAAAAGTCGGCGAACTTGTCGCCAAACGGGCGTTGGAAAAAGGCATCAAACAAGTCGTCTTCGATCGTGGCGGATATTTGTACCATGGCCGGGTGAAAGCACTAGCGGATGCCGCCCGCGAAGCTGGTCTGGAATTCTAATCACAAAGGAGGGACAACGATGCGTCGTATCAATCCAAATAAACTCGAACTCGAAGAGCGTGTAGTCGCGGTCAACCGTGTAGCAAAAGTCGTGAAAGGCGGACGTCGCCTGCGCTTTTCAGCTCTCGTCGTCGTCGGCGATAAAAACGGCCACGTCGGATTTGGCACCGGGAAAGCGCAAGAAGTTCCGGAAGCGATCCGCAAAGCCATTGAAGATGCGAAGAAAAACTTAATTGAAGTGCCGATCGTCGGCACAACGATTCCACATGAAGTCATCGGCCACTTCGGCGCTGGGGAAATCATTTTAAAACCGGCCTCTGAAGGTACCGGGGTTATCGCCGGCGGTCCGGCCCGTGCCGTATTAGAGCTGGCGGGCATCAGCGACATTTTGTCAAAATCAATCGGCTCGAACACGCCAATCAACATGGTGCGCGCCACGTTCGATGGGTTGAAACAATTAAAACGCGCCGAAGACGTAGCAAAATTGCGCGGCAAAACAGTCGAGGAACTGTTAGGATAAGGAGGGAACGATCATGGCAAAAAAACTGGCGATTACCCTCACGCGCAGCGTGATTGGCCGTCCGGAAGATCAGCGCATTACCGTCAGAACGCTCGGCTTGCGGAAAATGCATCAAACGGTCGTCCATAACGACAATCCTGCCATCCGCGGGATGATCAACAAAGTCGCTCATCTGGTCAAAGTGAAAGAAATTGAGGAATAATCGTAAGGAGGTGCTTCGCCATGAAACTTCATGAATTGCAACCAGCGCCGGGTTCCCGGAAGAAAGCGGTTCGTGTCGGCCGCGGGATCGGGTCAGGCAACGGCAAAACGTCCGGACGTGGTCAAAAAGGTCAAAATGCCCGCTCGGGTGGGGGGGTTCGCCTCGGTTTTGAGGGCGGTCAAACACCGTTGTTCCGCCGTTTGCCGAAGCGCGGCTTCACGAACATCAACCGGAAAGAATATGCAGTCGTGAACTTGGAAAAACTGAACCGTTTTGAAGACGGAACGGAAGTAACGCCGGAATTGCTCCTTGAAACGGGCGTTATTAGCAAGTTGAAATCGGGTGTGAAAATTTTAGGCAAAGGCCAAATCGAGAAAAAACTGACGGTCAAAGCACATAAATTCTCAGCATCGGCGAAAGAGGCCATTGAAGCGGCTGGCGGTAAAACTGAGGTGATTTAATGTTTCGGACAATCTCCAACTTTATGCGCGTCAGTGATATTCGAAACAAAATCATTTTCACTCTTCTTATGCTGATCGTGTTCCGCATCGGAACGTTCATCCCGGTTCCGAGCGTGAACACCGATGTGCTCAAGCTGCAAGATGAATTAAATTCGTTCGGCGTCCTGAACATTTTTGGCGGCGGGGCGCTGCAAAATTTTTCAATTTTTGCCATGGGGGTTATGCCCTACATCACCGCGTCGATTATCGTCCAGCTGCTGCAAATGGACGTTGTTCCCAAATTTACGGAGTGGTCGAAGCAAGGCGAGGTTGGCCGGCGTAAATTAGCTCAGTTTACCCGCTATTTCACGGTCGTGCTCGGGTTTATCCAAGCGCTTGGCATGTCGTACGGCTTCAACAATTTAGCCGGCGGGATGCTCATTCGAAATCCGGGCATCGGCACGTATTTGTTGATCGCGGTTGTCTTGACCGCCGGCACCGCATTTTTAATGTGGCTCGGCGAACAGATCACCGCGAAAGGCGTGGGCAATGGCATTTCGATCATTATTTTCGCCGGGATTGTCTCAGGCATTCCGACGGTCTTGAACCAAATTTACGCCCAACAGTTTGAGAATGTCGGGGAAGATGTGTTTTTGCGCATCGTCCGGCTCCTGCTTGTGGCGTTGGCGATCGTTGCCGTCATTGTTGGTGTCATTTACATCCAGCAGGCGTTCCGGAAAATTCCGATTCAATACGCAAAGCGGCTTGAGGGCCGAAGCTCGGTGGGCGGCCACTCGACTCATTTGCCGCTCAAAGTGAACCCAGCGGGAGTCATTCCGGTCATTTTTGCTGTATCGTTTTTGATTGCACCACCGACCATTGCATCGTTTTTTGGCACGAATGATGTAACATTGTGGATTCGCCGAACGTTTGATTATACCCATCCGATTGGCATGACGATTTACGTCGTGCTTATTATCGCGTTTACGTACTTTTATGCGTTCGTCCAAGTCAACCCGGAGCAAATGGCGGAGAATTTGAAGAAGCAAGGCGGCTACATTCCAGGCATCCGTCCTGGAAAGAATACACAAGAGTATGTAACGAGAATTTTGTACCGGCTGACGCTCGTCGGCTCTGTCTTTTTAGCGGTCATTGCCGTGCTGCCGGTGTTCTTCGTGAACGTTGCGAACTTGCCACCTTCTGCGAAAATTGGCGGTACGAGCTTGCTCATTGTCGTCGGCGTGGCGCTGGAGACAATGAAACAGCTTGAGAGCCAGCTGGTGAAACGCCATTACCGTGGATTCATCAAATAAAGAAGGCAAGAGCGGGCGTCCCTTGCCGATAGGGGGAGTTAGGATGAATTTAGTGCTGATGGGGCTGCCGGGTGCCGGCAAAGGCACGCAGGCCGAGAAAATCGTAGCGGCTTACGGTATTCCGCACATTTCAACGGGCGATATGTTTCGGGCGGCGATGAAGGAAGGAACGCCGCTAGGGCTTCAAGCGAAGCAATATATGGACCGCGGCGACCTTGTTCCGGATGAAGTGACGATCGGCATTGTCCGTGAACGGCTGAGCAAAGACGATTGCCAAAACGGTTTTTTGCTCGATGGATTCCCGCGCACGGTCGCTCAAGCGGAGGCGCTGGAAACGATGTTGGCCGACATTGGCCGCAAACTTGACTATGTCATCCATATCGATGTCCGCCAAGACGTTTTAATGGAGCGCTTGACCGGCAGACGGATTTGCCGCAACTGCGGAGCGACGTACCATCTTGTTTTTCATCCGCCGGCGAAACCGGGTGTTTGCGATAAGTGCGGGGGGGAATTGTACCAGCGCGCCGATGATAACGAAGCGACAGTGGCGAACCGGCTCGAAGTGAATATGAAACAAATGAAGCCGCTCGTTGACTTTTACGAACAAAAAGGCTATTTGCGCAACATTAACGGCGAACAGGACATGGAAAAGGTGTTTGCCGATATTCGTGAATTGCTCGGGGGACTTGCTCGATGATCATTTGCAAAACCGCGCACGAAATCAACCTCATGCGCGAGGCTGGAAAAATTGTTTCCGCTACGTTGGAAGAGTTGAAAAACCATATTCGCCCCGGGGTCACGACAAAGGAACTGGATGCCATCGCGGAGGAAGTGATTCGTTCCCATGGCGCCGTTCCATCGTTTAAAGGATACCAAGGGTTCCCGGGAAGCATTTGCGCTTCAGTCAATGAGGAGCTTGTGCACGGCATTCCCGGCGACCGTGTGTTATGCGAGGGCGACATTATTACGATCGATGTGGGCGCCCAGTATGAAGGGTATCACGCCGACTCCGCCTGGACGTATCCCGTTGGGGAGATCGATGCGGAGACAAAGCGGCTGCTCGACGTAACAGAACAATCGTTGTATGTCGGACTCGCCGAGGCGAAGCCAGGCGCTCGTTTGACGAACATTTCTCATGCGATTCAAACGTATGTTGAAGCGCACCATTTTTCCGTCGTTCGCGAGTATGTGGGGCATGGAATTGGTCAACACTTACATGAAGACCCGCAAGTCCCACATTATGGGCCGCCGAATAAAGGGCCGATTTTGCGTCCGGGGATGACGCTATGCATCGAACCGATGGTCAATGCGGGCAGCCGCCATGTCAAAACGTTGGCTGATGACTGGACCGTCGTGACGGCGGACGGAAAACGGTGTGCCCATTTCGAACATACGATTGTGATTACGGAAAATGGCTATGAAATTTTAACGTGAACGGATCGAGGCAGAGCCGCCTCAAGGCGCTCGGGCAGATCGGCGAACCGTTTTCAACGTTTGCAGTTGTCTAAAGCTGTTTCGCCGATTCCGCGATCAAGGCGTCCGCTTACCGACCTTCCCGTTCACCGTGGACAATTGCGCCGCCTTATGTCCGTCCGGTTTTGCGTAACACAATGTTACTCATTCGAAGGAGGGGGAGCCGCTCGATGGCAAAAGACGATGTCATTGAAGTAGAAGGCACCGTCATTGAAACATTGCCAAATGCGATGTTTCGTGTAGAATTAGAAAATGGGCATACGGTATTGGCCCATGTGTCCGGCAAAATCCGCATGCACTTCATCCGCATTTTGCCCGGCGACCGAGTGACGGTGGAATTGTCGCCCTATGATTTGACGCGTGGACGAATCACGTATCGGTATAAATAAAAGATTGCACTCCGTTTAATAAGGAGGTAAACAACATGAAAGTGAGACCATCTGTCAAACCGATTTGCGAAAAATGCAAAGTTATTCGCAGACGCGGAAAAGTCATGGTCATTTGTGAAAACCCAAAACACAAACAACGTCAAGGGTAATTTCCAAGGAGGTGTACTACGATGGCACGTATTGCAGGTGTTGACATTCCGCGCGACAAGCGCGTAGTCATTTCGTTAACATACATTTACGGGATCGGCAAACCAACGGCGCAAAAAATCTTAAAAGAAGCAGGAGTATCGGAAGACACGCGCGTCCGTGACTTAACGGAAGAAGAGCTTGGCCGCATTCGCGAAATCGTTGGCCGCTTAAAAGTGGAAGGGGATTTGCGCCGCGAAGTATCGTTAAACATTAAACGGCTGATGGAAATCGGTTGCTATCGCGGACTCCGCCATCGCCGCGGATTGCCGGTTCGCGGCCAAAACACGAAAAACAATGCCCGCACGCGCAAAGGTCCGCGCCGTACGGTAGCGAATAAGAAAAAATAATCACGCAAAGGAGGTCATTTGACGAATGGCACGCAGAACAAACACTCGCAAACGCCGGGTGAGAAAAAATATTGACACTGGCATCGCTCATATCCGTTCGACTTTCAACAACACGATCGTGACGATTACGGACGTTCATGGCAACGCCATCGCCTGGGCGAGCGCTGGTTCGCTCGGATTCAAAGGCTCGCGTAAATCGACGCCGTTTGCGGCGCAAATGGCAGCCGAAGCGGCAGCGAAAGCGTCGATGGAACACGGCATGAAAACGGTCGAAGTGAACGTCAAAGGTCCGGGGGCTGGCCGTGAGGCAGCGATCCGGGCGTTGCAGGCAGCCGGATTGGAAATTACGGCGATCAAAGACGTCACTCCAATCCCGCACAATGGATGCCGTCCGCCAAAACGTCGCCGCGTGTAACGCCCCTGTATAGAATTTGAACCATTGTCAATAATGGGATATGATAAAGACCATGGCAGGCAAGCGTAAAGAGAGATTCATGGGGGAATGTTGTTAGGCGTGTACCGTTTGGTCGGGGTCTCGACGTTTTGAAGGAGGGTATAATAATCGATGATTGAAATTGAAAAGCCGAAAATTGAAACGGTCGAACTGAGCGAAGATGCCAAATACGGCAAATTCGTCGTCGAACCGCTTGAGCGTGGATATGGTACAACTTTAGGGAACTCCTTACGTCGTATCCTATTGTCTTCACTCCCTGGTGCGGCTGTGACATCGGTGCAAATCGACGGTGTACTGCACGAGTTTTCAACGATTGACGGCGTCGTCGAGGATGTGACAGCCATCATCTTGAATATCAAAAAATTGGCGTTGAAGATTTATTCAGATGAAGAGAAAACGTTGGAAATTGATGTGCAGGGTGAAGGAGTTGTCACGGCTGCCGATATTACTCACGACAGCGATGTAGAAATTTTAAACCCGGACCTTCATATTGCTACGCTGGCGGAAGGTGGTCGCCTGCGCATGCGCATGACCGCCAGACGGGGACGTGGGTATGTCCCGGCCGAGGAGAACAAGCGCGAGGACCAGCCCATCGGCGTGATTCCGATCGACTCCATCTATACGCCGGTCTCCCGTGTTTCCTATCAGGTCGAAAATACACGGGTCGGCCAAGTGACCGACTATGACAAATTGACGATCGACGTTTGGACCGATGGGAGCATCGGGCCGAAAGAAGCCATTTCCCTTGGGGCGAAAATTTTAACCGAGCACTTGAACATTTTTGTCGGCTTGACGGATGAAGCGCAAAATGCTGAAATCATGGTAGAGAAAGAGGACGATCAAAAAGAAAAAGTGCTGGAAATGACGATCGAGGAGCTCGATCTGTCTGTCCGTTCCTACAACTGCTTGAAGCGTGCCGGCATTAACACCGTTCAGGAGCTGACGCAAAAAACGGAAGAGGATATGATGAAAGTGCGCAACCTCGGCCGCAAATCGCTCGAAGAAGTGAAAGCGAAGTTAGCGGAACTGGGGCTTAGCCTCCGTAAAGACGATTAAGCGCCAGCCCCGCCCGGTGGGGCGGACATGCGCGTTGGCCATAGATTTGGCGTTAAGCGCCGATCGACTACGACAGCAATGAGGAACACATCATTTTAAAAGGGAGGGACATTTGATGTCGTACAGAAAACTAGGACGCACGACTTCTCAACGGAAAGCATTGCTTCGCGATTTAGCGACAGATTTAATCATCAATGAACGCATCGAAACGACGGAAGCGCGAGCAAAAGAATTGCGCGCGGTTATCGAAAAAATGATCACGCTCGGTAAACGCGGCGATTTGCATGCCCGTCGTCAAGCAGCGGCATTTATCCGCAAGGAAGTCGCCAACAGTGAAACCGGCCAAGATGCACTGCAAAAGCTGTTCAGTGACATTGCGCCGCGCTACCAAGACCGCCAAGGCGGCTATACGCGCATTATGAAACTTGGTCCTCGCCGCGGAGACGGGGCGCCGATGGTCATTATTGAGCTCGTGTAACGGTTTCATTTCAACAAGGGCGAGACAGTTTCGTTTGAACTGGATCTATGCCCTTTTTTTGTTTACCATCATTTAGCAAGGCACGGCTGGAAACGTGCCAAGGCGAGGAGAAACAATCATGGCCGAACCGATCCTTTCGATCGAAGGAGTGTATTTCCGTTATCCGAACCAATCGGAGTATGCAGTGCAAAACGTGAGCTTCCAGGCCGGACGCGGGGAGTGGCTGGCGATTGTCGGCCATAACGGATCCGGCAAGTCGACCATTGCCCGGCTGTTAATCGGTTTGCTTCGGCCGGAGCGGGGCGTCATTCGCCTGTTTGGGCGCCCTCTCGATGAAACGACTGTCTGGGAGGTGCGCCGGCGCGTCGGCATGGTGTTTCAAAATCCAGATAACCAATTTGTCGGGACAACTGTCGAGGATGATATCGCCTTTGCCCTTGAAAATAATGGTGTTCCGCGCGATGAAATGATTGAGCGCATCCGTGAAGCCATCCGCCTGGTGCATATGGAGGCGTTCCTCGAACACGAGCCGCACCGGCTTTCCGGCGGGCAAAAGCAGCGTGTCGCTATCGCCGGCATTTTGGCGCTTCACCCTGATATGATCATTTTGGATGAAGCGACATCGATGCTCGACCCGCGGGGAAGGGAAGAGGTGCTCGAGACGGTTCGCCGCTTGAACCGGCAACAGCGCATTACAGTATTGTCGATCACGCACGATTTGGAGGAAGCGGCGAAAGCCGACCGCATCATCGTGATGAACAAAGGTGAGGTCATGGCGGAAGGAACGCCGGAGCAAATCTTTCGGCTTGGGGGCAAGCTCGAGCGCATCGGCCTTGATTTGCCGTTTGCCGTGAAAATGGGCAGCCGTTTGCGGGAACAAGGCATTCCGCTTCGTTCCGCACACTTGACGACGGAGGAGTTGGTCGAAGAGCTATGGACATTGTATTCGAAAAAGTAGAACATGTATACAATGCCCGTTCGCCGCTCGCCCGCCGGGCGCTGTATAATGTGAATGTGTCGATTCCCAGCGGGGCATACGTCGCCATCGTTGGCCACACCGGTTCGGGCAAATCGACGCTCCTTCAACACTTAAACGGCTTGCTGCAACCGACAAGCGGCACGATAAAAATCGGCGATGAGATCATCACCGGCGACAAGCGGCCGAAGCAGCTCAAACCGCTGCGCAAAAAGGTTGGGATTGTGTTCCAATTTCCGGAACACCAGTTGTTTGAGGAAACGGTCGAGAAGGATATTTGTTTTGGCCCGCTTAATTTCGGCGTTTCCGAAGAAGAGGCGAAACGGAAAGCGCGAGAGCTTATCAAACTAGTCGGGCTCAGCGAGGATGTGTTGGCCAAATCGCCGTTCGATTTAAGCGGCGGGCAAATGCGGCGCGTCGCCATTGCCGGCGTGCTGGCGCTTGAACCGGAAGTGCTGGTGCTTGATGAACCGACCGCTGGGCTGGACCCACGCGGGCGGAAAGAGATTATGGAGATGTTTTACCGTCTTCATTGCGAAAAACGGTTAACAACGGTGCTCGTGACTCATAGTATGGAAGATGCCGCCCGTTATGCCGACCAAATCATCGTCATGCATGAAGGGACGGTGTGGGGGCAGGGAGCGCCGGAAGAGGTGTTCCGCGATGCCGATCGGCTTGCCGCCATTGGCCTTAGCGTACCGGAGACGGTCAAGTTGAAGCGGGAGCTGGAAGCGCGGTTTGGGGTCGCCATTCCCTCTCCGTGTTTGACGATCGAACAGACGGTGGAGGCCATCCAGCAACTGTTTTCTAGGGTGAGCATTCATGACTAATCATTTCATTATCGGCCAATACGTGCCCGGCCATTCGCTCATTCACCGCTTAGATCCGCGGGCGAAGCTGCTGATCGTATTCGCCTATGTTTTCATCGTTTTTTTGGCGAATAATGCAGTGACGTATGCGGTGCTGTCGTTGTTTACGTTTGCTTTTGCAGCCCTGTCGCGCATCCCGTTTTCTTTCATTTTGCGCGGTTTAAAGCCGATTTTATGGGTCGTGTTGTTTACGTTGTTATTGCATGTATTGATGACGAAAGAAGGGGATGTCCTCTACCGGATTGGCGCGCTGTCCGTTTACGAAGGCGGCATTCGGCAAGGAATTTTTATTTCCATGCGATTTTTGCTCCTTGTGCTCATAACGACGATGCTGACGCTGACGACAACGCCGATTGAAGTGACCGATGGCGTCGAAAGCTTGCTTAGTCCATTGAAAAAATGGCGCGTGCCGGTTCATGAGCTCGCCTTAATGATGGCGATTTCGCTCCGCTTCATTCCAACTTTAATGGAAGAAACAGAAAAAATTATGAAAGCGCAAGCCGCCCGCGGCGTCGACTTTTCCGGCGGCCGGTTCTCTGAGCGGATGAAGGCGATCGTCTCGCTTCTTGTGCCGCTGTTTATCAGTTCGTTCAAGCGGGCGGATGAGCTGGCGACGGCGATGGAAGCGCGCGGCTACCGCGGCGGCGAAGGGCGGACGAAACTCCGCCAGCTTGCTTGGAAGCCGGCAGACACCGTGTTGTTAGCCGCTACGGCCCTGCTGGCGCTGTTGCTCTTTTTATTACGCTCATAGCGGAGGAAGACCATGACGAGACGGATCAAATGCGTGGTAGCGTATGACGGCACCCATTTTTCCGGTTATCAAATTCAGCCGGGAAAACGGACGGTGCAAGGCGAGATTGAGGAAGTGCTCAAACGGATGCATAAAGGGAAAGCCGTGCGTGTAACGGCTTCCGGGAGGACGGATGCCGGGGTTCACGCCTATGGGCAAGTCATCCACTTCGATACGGCGCTTGTGCTTTCTCCTGAACAGTGGAAAAGAGCGTTAAACGCCCAGCTTCCGGACGATATCGCCGTTCGTTCGGCAGAGGAGGCAGACAGCACCTTTCATGCCCGCTTTTCGGCCAAGGCAAAAGAGTACCGCTACAAAGTGTGGACTGCCGCCGACCGCGACGTCTTTCGCCGCCATTACTGCGCTTGGCATCCATACCCGCTGCATATCGGCGCCATGGATGAAGCGCTTCGCCAACTGATCGGGACGCATGACTTTACGAGCTTCTGCTCCGCCAAAACGGAAATGGAGGATCGCATACGCACCATTTACCAGGCAGAGGTGGAAACCGACGGTTCGATGATGGAATTCCGGTTCATCGGCAGCGGCTTTTTGTACAACATGGTGCGCATCATCGTCGGCACAGTGCTTGAAATTGGCCAAGGGAGGCGGTCCCCGGCAGACATTGCAGCATTGCTTGCAGCCAAAGACCGGAGACTCGCTGGCCCGACGGCGCCGGCTGAAGGATTGTATTTATGGCGGGTGTACTATGATGATGAGTTTTTCGCCGTCAGTTGACCGGTGGTGAACACCGTGTTCGAAAGTCGTCTCACGCTTTTAGATGACAAAAAACCGGGGCGCCATAAGTGAAGACAACGAGTCCCCGTGTAACATCTTCTTGACATTGGCGTTCCGGCAAGCTATTATATCATATGGCATGTATTTTCCACGATTAGCCCCGGACAGCAATCGTGTTGAAATAAACAACTTTACTTGTTCATTTTTCTTTTTAGGAGGGAACTACATTGCGTACGACTTATATGGCGAAACCGAATGAAGTAGAGCGTAAATGGTACGTTGTCGACGCAGCCGGCAAAACGTTGGGTCGTCTGGCCAGCGAAGTCGCAGCGCTGTTGCGCGGCAAACATAAACCGACATTCACTCCGCACGTTGACTGCGGGGATCATGTGATCGTCATCAATGCTGACAAAGTGGAACTGACAGGGAAAAAGTTAACGAAAAAATTGTACTATCGCCACAGCTTATATCCAGGCGGTTTGAAAGTGAGAACGGCGCTCGAAATGCGCACGAATTATCCGGAAAAAATGATTGAACGGGCGGTGCGCGGCATGCTTCCAAAAGGCAGCCTTGGCCGTCAAATGTTCAAAAAACTGCATGTTTACCGCGGAAGCGAACACCCGCATCAAGCGCAAAAACCGGAAGTATACGAACTTCGCGGATAATTGACAAGGGAGGGTATTTATTTTGGCACAAGTACAATATTACGGTACAGGTCGTCGCAAAAGCTCGGTTGCTCGCGTCCGCCTCGTCCCGGGCGATGGACGCATCATCGTCAACAAACAAGACATTCGTGAATATATTCCGACAGAAGCGCTTATCGAAATGGTAAAGCAACCGCTTGTACTGACAGAAACGCTCGGCAGCTACGACGTGTTGGTGAACGTTCACGGCGGCGGATTTGCCGGCCAAGCGGGCGCCATTCGCCACGGCATCGCCCGCGCGTTGCTTCAAGTCGATCCGGAATTCCGAACCGTATTGAAGCGCGCTGGCTTGCTGACGCGCGATGCCCGCGTCAAAGAGCGGAAAAAATACGGGCTCAAAGGCGCCCGCCGCGCTCCGCAGTTCTCGAAACGTTAACCGTGTTGTCCAACCCAGCCAGTTTGGCTGGGTTTTTTGCTTATTTCTGCCTTTGGCCCGCGCGCATGTTTGCGTTTGATCGTTAAACACTACATCGTAAAGGAGCGTGAAACACGATGACAGTCATCACTTCATTCGCGGAAAAAAGGCAGGAAAAGCAGCTCCGCTATGAGCGGAAAATGCTGCGGGAGTTGTCGCTGGAGAAATTGCGGGCCAAAGTGTTGGAACATTTTGCCCCTTTCTATCAAATGTACCGGATTTTCCCATCTACTGTTGAGGAAGGCTGCATTGACCTGGCCATTGAAGCGTATTTGCTCGGCGCCCATTACAGCCGGTTCGGCTATTATGGGGAGTCTGTGGACAGCGTGCGCCGACGTTGCGCGCAAGAGGAGAAATATTTAATTGACACACTTTTTGATTTTCTCTGCTTTTGGGGCAACATCGACGACGATCTGCTCGGCCAGTCGCTCTATTACGCCTGCGAGCAATATATCGTCGGCTGGTGGACCGAAGGGTTTGAACGGGGAAAAAAACGGCGCCGCCTAAAACTTCACTGAATAAGTTCTATTCCCGCCCCTTGTCCCATATAAGATAGAGAAGGGAAACGTGCGGGAGGAGAAACGATGAAAGAAAAATGGAAGTGGCTTGTCGCCTTTACCGCGGCTGCCATTGCGGGAATTTTGTTATTTCCGTCTTTATTTTCTGATCTGACCTCAACAAAACCGTGGAATCTCCCATTGTCCGGGCGAATTATCGTCCTAGACCCCGGCCATGGCGGGCCGGATGGCGGGGCGGTCGGCGGCGAGGTGCTGGAAAAAGAAATCGCGCTCAACGTCGCGAAAAAATTGCGGGACTACTTGCAGCAACAAGGAGCGCTCGTTCTGATGACGCGGGAGACAGACCGCGATTTGGCCAGCCCGTCCACGCGCGGCTACAGCCGGCGGAAAACGGAAGATTTGCACGAACGAACATCATTCATTAACCATTCCGATGCGGATTTGTTTATCAGCATTCACCTCAATGCCATTCCATCCCCGCACTGGCGGGGGGCACAGACGTTTTATTACGGCTCGCTCATCGAAAACGAGCGGCTCGCCAAATTCATCCAAGCCGAGTTGCGGCGCAACTTGGAAAACACCCACCGGGTAGCGAAAATGATTGATACCGTTTATTTGCTAAAGCATGCCAAAAAGCCCGGAGCGCTCGTTGAAGTTGGATTTTTATCGAATCCGGACGAGCGGGAGCTGCTCGCCTCTGACCATTACCAGACGAAACTCGCCGCCTCGATTTACAAAGGAGTGCTGCGTTACTTTTCGAACGAACCTACCCCTCGCGAATAGCGAGGTTTTTTATCGTCCCGAAGCGGGAAAGGCCCTGCTTCCAAGCGGGGAAGAACGGCCAAGGCGAGAGAACCGTTCTCCCCCGTCCAAAAGCGCGCCATCGCCATTCATACATCTGAAAAGAACACTCAATGTAACGAATGTCGAAAAGCCGGGACAGGCAGGGGGCCGAAATGGAAGCCATCTGGCGGTTTATGGTATAGTAAATATATAAGGGAACTATTGATTTGAAAAAGGGTTGGTGAATACGATGCTGACGGAAAACGAAGTGCGAGCCGTTCTTGAAAACATGAAAGACCCGTTTTTAAACAAGACCTTTAAGGAAACAAACGCCATTCAAGAAGTTAAAATTAAGGAAGAGAAAAACCATGTCAGCGTAAAGATCGCGCTTGCCAAAACCGGCACGCCTGACCAACTGCGCGTGCAAACGGCGATCGTCCAGCAGCTGAAAGAGGCTGGCGCTGCATCCGTCGGCTTGCGGTTTGCCGAACTGCCGCGCGAAGTGGTTGAGAAATACAGCGACAATCCACAAAAAACGACGTATATCGCCATCGCCAGCGGCAAGGGCGGCGTCGGAAAATCAACGGTTTCCGTCAACTTAGCGGTCGCGCTCGCCCGGCTTGGCAAAAAAGTCGGGTTGATCGACGCCGATATTTATGGGTTTAGCGTTCCAGACATGATGGGAATTACTCAGCGTCCGACAGTGCGGGGCGATAAAATCATCCCCGTCGAGCGGTTTGGGGTGAAAGTCATTTCGATGGCCTTTTTCGTCGAGGGCAACGCTCCGGTCATTTGGCGCGGCCCGATGCTTGGAAAAATGCTGAACAACTTCTTCAAAGAAGTTGAGTGGGGCGACTTGGATTACTTGCTGCTCGACTTGCCTCCAGGCACCGGCGATGTCGCGTTAGACGTGCACACGCTTTTGCCGTCATGCAAAGAAATTATCGTCACCACTCCGCACCCGACCGCCGCGTTTGTCGCTGCCCGCGCTGGGGCAATGGCGCTGCGCACCGAACATGAAATTATCGGCGTGATCGAAAATATGTCGTACTACGAGAGCCGGAAAACAGGAGAGCGGGAGTATGTCTTCGGCAAGGGTGGCGGAGAAAAGCTGGCCAAAGCTGGCCAAAGAGCTGCAAACCGAGCTGTTAGGGCAGCTGCCGCTTCAGCAGCCGGATTGGAACGACGACGACTTCGCTCCGTCCGTTTACGCAGAAGATCATCCGATCGGGAAAATTTATATGGATATCGCCCGCAAAATCGTTGCAAAATATTAATCGGTTTCACAAAAAGCGTCCGATGCCGAGAAACCGCCGATTAGAGTGTTGGCGGTTTTCAGCGCACGGACGCTTTTTGCTTGATTAATCTCCTCCGCCTTGTTGGTTGCCGGTGCTTTCTTCTCACTCTCCCCCTTCCCCTTCGCCTTCTTCTTGTTTTTCTCCGCCTTGCTGAACCTTTTCAGCTGCTTTCATCAACATATCTTGAATTTTCGCCTGATACAGCGGGCTGTTCAACGTTTCCGTGATCACCTTTTGCAAATGCTGGCGGAACTCTTTGCTTTTTAAGACATCGACCATGGCTTTTTCCATTTCTGGATCTTTTAAAATATCGATCATCAGCGCCTGGTAATCGGGATCTTTCATGAGCGCCTTCATCATTTTTTCATGTTCTGCTTGCAGCCCTTTGGCAAAACTTTCAGCGAATTTCGGGTCTTTTAACGCACTTTCCCAGAACTTTTTTCCTTGATCGGATGTCAGCATTTGTTGCAGCGTTTCTTTTACAGCTTTTTGATCTATGACTAGTTGCTGCTTCATCTGATCTTCCGACATAATATCTTGAATCGCCTTTTTCCCCTCGTCGGTTTTTAAAATGTCAACAACCATCTTTTTCGTTTCGTCATAATCCGGGGGAGGGGGGCTGGTTTCTTGAGGGGCACAGGAACCAAGAACGAGAAAACTGAGCAAGAGGAGCGGTAGGCATTTGTTCATGAAAGTGAGCTCCTTTCTGCAAAAATCCCTCACCCTTAATATGAATGTTGGCGAAAAAAATATACATGGGGAAGATCGGAGCTGGCTTTTTCACAAGGGCGCTGGTAAAATGGTAAGCGGGTTATGCTGGAACGATGGAGGATGAAGCTGTGAACAGCCGCAAATGGGTGCGTTTATTTTTGACCACGCTGCTGATCGGCGGAATCGCGACAGCAGCCGTCGGGATAGTTTTGAATTGGAAAGAGTTTGGACATCTCCTTGTACGTTTCGAGGTCATTGAATTTCTTGCCGTATTGCTTTGGCATGTCGGCGTCGGCTTTATTTTCAGCGTCATCAGCCAGGCGGGCTTTTTTGCCTATTTGACCGTCCATCGGTTCGGACTTGGCATGTTCCGTTCCCTCTGGAACGCTGTCCAGCTTGTTTTGATCATATTCGTGCTGTTCGATCTAGTCTATTTCCGCTACATGGTGTTTGCGGATAAAGGCGATTCGATCATCCCGTATGTATTGACCGCCTTGTTTATTTTGGCGGTTGGCTTAGCCGTTGCCTACATAAAAAGCGCGCAGACGAACAAAGGGGCATTCGTCCCGGCGCTGTTCTTTATGGTCGTGGTAACGGTGATTGAATGGTTTCCCGTTTTGCGCATCAATGACCGAGACTGGTTATATTTGATGCTGATTCCGTTATTAGTATGCAATGCATATCAACTTCTTATACTGCATAAATTGACAGGCGGCGCAGGATCGTCCGCGTAAAGCGCCGCCTGTTCTTTTTTGTCGGGCCGCTCATTCTAAAAGGAAACATGATCAGGATATCATCCAACTGCAACGGCCATGCTAAAGTCT
The DNA here is from genome assembly GCF_030369615.1 of Geobacillus stearothermophilus ATCC 12980. NCBI lineage: Bacteria > Bacillati > Bacillota > Bacilli > Caryophanales > Anoxybacillaceae > Geobacillus > Geobacillus stearothermophilus. The sequence goes on from NZ_CP128494.1 coordinate 151,077, forward strand.
TGAGGGAAGGCTGGCGGCTTTTAGGCGAAAACCCGCCTCCCGCCCTTTTTAGTCGATCCCTTTGCTTTCTGCTTCACCGTTGGCCAGCAGCTCAGAGAGGCTGGCGTTTTTATAGCCGTTTTCTTTCATGGCTGCAATAATTTTCGGCAGCGCCTTTGCCGTTTGTTTGGCCGAGTCGGACGCGTGAAGGAGCACAATATCGCCCGGCTCCAAATCGCTTGTAACGTTGGCGACAATTTGCTCTGTGCCGGGATTCAGCCAGTCCTTCGAGTCAACGCTCCAATGCACAACCGTATAGCCGAGAGACTCCGCAAGTTTTAGCACCTTTTTGTTAAAATTCCCTCCCGGGGGGCGCAGCAACTCGACGTTTTTCACACCTAACATGTCGAACACTTTCGCCGCCATCATTAAATCTTGGCGGATTTTAGCGTTCTCGAGTTCTGCATAATTGACAAAATTATACCCCATGCTGCCGATTTCATGCCCTTCCTCTTTGATCCGCTTTACGACGGACGGATGGCGTTCAGCCCATGAGGCTGATAAAAAAAAGGTTGCGTTTTTAATCCCGTGTTGCTTCAATACGTCCAAAATTTTTTCCGCGTTCTCATCCCCCCAGCTAATGTCAAACGTCAATGCCACCTCATCGCGGTCATTGTCCACCTTGTACACGGCCTTAGGCCCAGAGGAAAGCGAAAACACGGGTCGGTTCATTTCATAAGCGTATAGGATGAACGCAGTGAAAAAAGCAGAACAAATAATAATGAGAGCTTTTTTCAATGTCCGCCCATTTAGTGCGTAAAACATGGCTTCCATCCCTCCCTAAACAGTTGTCCTATGTACATCTTATGCGGCGGTCTATGGCGGTTATGAAACATAATTGCCACTCCTTGGCGCCAGAGTAGGCAAAAGCGGGGGTGGGGATAAACATGGATTGGGATCCGCAAACTTCCTAAAAATATTATCTTGCATTTTTGGAGGTAAAGTGGTATATTTTTAAACGTCGCTGTTCGGAAAAGCAGCTTGGCAACAGCGAAGCAAAAAAGTGGTTGACATCAAAAAAGTGTTATGATAATATAAAAGAGCTGTTTACAAAGGACAATTTACAGCGTTCCTTGAAAACTGAACGAAACGAAGCGCGACGAAAAGCGGAGGTTCGCGGGTCGCCGCGACGGGTAAATGTTCTTCGCCTGCAAGGGTGCTTGCACCCGGAAGGTGAAGGTTATTTGACCCCGAGCGGCGGCGGACCGAAGCTGGACAATACGAAAAGCAGAGGTCCGCATGGGCCGAAGCAAAAGCCAATCAACTTTCTTTGGAGAGTTTGATCCTGGCTCAGGACGAACGCTGGCGGCGTGCCTAATACATGCAAGTCGAGCGGACCGGATTGGGGCTTGCCTTGATTCGGTCAGCGGCGGACGGGTGAGTAACACGTGGGCAACCTGCCCGCAAGACCGGGATAACTCCGGGAAACCGGAGCTAATACCGGATAACACCGAAGACCGCATGGTCTTCGGTTGAAAGGCGGCCTTTGGGCTGTCACTTGCGGATGGGCCCGCGGCGCATTAGCTAGTTGGTGAGGTAACGGCTCACCAAGGCGACGATGCGTAGCCGGCCTGAGAGGGTGACCGGCCACACTGGGACTGAGACACGGCCCAGACTCCTACGGGAGGCAGCAGTAGGGAATCTTCCGCAATGGGCGAAAGCCTGACGGAGCGACGCCGCGTGAGCGAAGAAGGCCTTCGGGTCGTAAAGCTCTGTTGTGAGGGACGAAGGAGCGCCGTTCGAAGAGGGCGGCGCGGTGACGGTACCTCACGAGAAAGCCCCGGCTAACTACGTGCCAGCAGCCGCGGTAATACGTAGGGGGCGAGCGTTGTCCGGAATTATTGGGCGTAAAGCGCGCGCAGGCGGTCTCTTAAGTCTGATGTGAAAGCCCACGGCTCAACCGTGGAGGGTCATTGGAAACTGGGGGACTTGAGGGCAGGAGAGGAGAGCGGAATTCCACGTGTAGCGGTGAAATGCGTAGAGATGTGGAGGAACACCAGTGGCGAAGGCGGCTCTCTGGCCTGCACCTGACGCTGAGGCGCGAAAGCGTGGGGAGCAAACAGGATTAGATACCCTGGTAGTCCACGCCGTAAACGATGAGTGCTAAGTGTTAGAGGGGTCACACCCTTTAGTGCTGCAGCTAACGCGATAAGCACTCCGCCTGGGGAGTACGGCCGCAAGGCTGAAACTCAAAGGAATTGACGGGGGCCCGCACAAGCGGTGGAGCATGTGGTTTAATTCGAAGCAACGCGAAGAACCTTACCAGGTCTTGACATCCCCTGACAACCCAAGAGATTGGGCGTTCCCCCTTCGGGGGGACAGGGTGACAGGTGGTGCATGGTTGTCGTCAGCTCGTGTCGTGAGATGTTGGGTTAAGTCCCGCAACGAGCGCAACCCTCGCCTCTAGTTGCCAGCATTCGGTTGGGCACTCTAGAGGGACTGCCGGCGACAAGTCGGAGGAAGGTGGGGATGACGTCAAATCATCATGCCCCTTATGACCTGGGCTACACACGTGCTACAATGGGCGGTACAAAGGGCTGCGAACCCGCGAGGGGGAGCGAATCCCAAAAAGCCGCTCTCAGTTCGGATTGCAGGCTGCAACTCGCCTGCATGAAGCCGGAATCGCTAGTAATCGCGGATCAGCATGCCGCGGTGAATACGTTCCCGGGCCTTGTACACACCGCCCGTCACACCACGAGAGCTTGCAACACCCGAAGTCGGTGAGGTAACCCTTACGGGAGCCAGCCGCCGAAGGTGGGGCAAGTGATTGGGGTGAAGTCGTAACAAGGTAGCCGTACCGGAAGGTGCGGCTGGATCACCTCCTTTCTAAGGACGAAAAGCGGAAGCGCCGCGTTCGGCTCTCGAAGCCAAATGTTCTTCACCCGGAGGGGTGCTGGCACCCCGAAGGGGAAGGTTATTTGGCAGAAGAGAGCCAGGCGCTGGAGCTAGACAAGACGAAAAGTGGAGGCCGCAATGGCCAACTGTCGATACACAGCGCTTCTGTTTCGTTCAGTTTTGAGGGAGCGAGTCATGTTCTCTCAATGACAAAAATCGTTCCTTGAAAACTAGATAACCGGAAAAGCGGAGGCTCGCGGGTCGCCGCGATGGGCAAATGTTCTTCGCCTGCAAGGGTGCTTGCACCCGGAAGGCGAAGGTTATTTGACCCCGAGCGGCGGCGAGCCGACGCTAGACAATAAGGAAGAAGCCGAGAGCGCTGTAGGTTAAGCTAGAAAGGGCGCACGGTGGATGCCTTGGCACTAGGAGCCGATGAAGGACGGGGCAAACGCCGAAACGCTCCGGGGAGCTGTAAGCAAGCGTTGATCCGGAGATGTCCGAATGGGGGAACCCACTGTCCGTAATGGGGCAGTATCCATGCCTGAATCCATAGGGCATGGAGGGCACACCCGGGGAACTGAAACATCTTAGTACCCGGAGGAGAAGAAAGCAAACGCGATTCCCTGAGTAGCGGCGAGCGAAACGGGAACAGCCCAAACCAAGAGGCGTGCCTCTTGGGGTTGTAGGACCGCTCATTGTGGGAGTGAGAAAGGAACGGGGTAGACGAACCGGTCTGGAACGGCCGGCCAGAGAAGGTGACAGCCCTGTAGTCGAAACTTCGTTCCCTCCCGAGCGGATCCTGAGTACGGCGGGACACGGGAAATCCCGTCGGAAGCAGGGAGGACCATCTCCCAAGGCTAAATACTCCCTAGTGACCGATAGTGCACCAGTACCGTGAGGGAAAGGTGAAAAGCACCCCGGAAGGGGAGTGAAAGAGAACCTGAAACCGTGTGCCTACAAGTAGTCAGAGCGCGTTCATGCGTGATGGCGTGCCTTTTGTAGAATGAACCGGCGAGTGACGATGGCGTGCGAGGTTAAGCCGAAGAGGCGGAGCCGCAGCGAAAGCGAGTCTGAATAGGGCGAAAAGTACGTCGTCGTCGACCCGAAACCAGGTGATCTACCCATGTCCAGGGTGAAGGCCGGGTAACACCGGCTGGAGGCCCGAACCCACGCACGTTGAAAAGTGCGGGGATGAGGTGTGGGTAGGGGTGAAATGCCAATCGAACTTGGAGATAGCTGGTTCTCCCCGAAATAGCTTTAGGGCTAGCCTCGGGATGGAGAGTGTTGGAGGTAGAGCACTGATTGGGCTAGGGGCCCTCATCGGGTTACCGAACCCAGTCAAACTCCGAATGCCAACGACTTATGCCCGGGAGTCAGACTACGAGTGATAAGATCCGTGGTCGAGAGGGAAACAGCCCAGATCGCCAGCTAAGGCCCCAAAGTGCACGTTCAGTGGAAAAGGATGTGGAGTTGCAAAGACAACCAGGATGTTGGCTTAGAAGCAGCCACCATTTAAAGAGTGCGTAATAGCTCACTGGTCGAGTGACTCTGCGCCGAAAATGTACCGGGGCTAAACGTGCCGCCGAAGCTGCGGGATGACCGTTGGTCATCGGTAGGGGAGCGTTCTAAGGGCGTTGAAGCCAGACCGGAAGGACTGGTGGAGCGCTTAGAAGTGAGAATGCCGGTATGAGTAGCGAAAACAGAGGTGAGAATCCTCTGCGCCGAAAGCCTAAGGGTTCCTGAGGAAGGTTCGTCCGCTCAGGGTTAGTCGGGACCTAAGCCGAGGCCGAAAGGCGTAGGTGATGGACAACAGGTTGAGATTCCTGTACCACCTCCTTCCCGTTTGAGCGATGGGGGGACGCAGGAGGATAGGGCGAGCAGGCGGCTGGAAGAGCCTGTCCAAGCCGCAAGGCTGATCCGTAGGCAAATCCGCGGATTGTAAGGCCAAGCGGTGATGGCGACGGAGTCATCCGGAAGTCCCCGATTTCACACTGCCAAGAAAAGCCTCTAGCGAGGGAAGAGGTGCCCGTACCGCAAACCGACACAGGTAGGCGAGGAGAGAATCCTAAGGCGCGCGGGAGAACTCTCGTTAAGGAACTCGGCAAAATGACCCCGTAACTTCGGGAGAAGGGGTGCTCGTTTGGGTGAAGAGCCCGAACGAGCCGCAGTGAAAAGGCCCAAGCGACTGTTTATCAAAAACACAGGTCTCTGCGAAGCCGAAAGGCGACGTATAGGGGCTGACACCTGCCCGGTGCTGGAAGGTTAAGGGGAGCGCTTAGCGGAAGCGAAGGTGCGAACCGAAGCCCCAGTAAACGGCGGCCGTAACTATAACGGTCCTAAGGTAGCGAAATTCCTTGTCGGGTAAGTTCCGACCCGCACGAAAGGTGTAACGACTTGGGCGCTGTCTCAACGAGAGACCCGGTGAAATTATACTACCTGTGAAGATGCAGGTTACCCGCGACAGGACGGAAAGACCCCGTGGAGCTTTACTGCAGCCTGATATGGAATTTTGGTATCGCTTGTACAGGATAGGTGGGAGCCTGGGAAGCCGGAGCGCCAGCTTCGGTGGAGGCGGCGGTGGGATACCACCCTGGCGATATTGAAATTCTAACCCGCACCCCTTAGCGGGGTGGGAGACAGTGTCAGGCGGGCAGTTTGACTGGGGCGGTCGCCTCCCAAAAGGTAACGGAGGCGCCCAAAGGTTCCCTCAGAATGGTTGGAAATCATTCGGAGAGTGCAAAGGCACAAGGGAGCTTGACTGCGAGACGGACAGGTCGAGCAGGGACGAAAGTCGGGCTTAGTGATCCGGTGGTTCCGCATGGAAGGGCCATCGCTCAACGGATAAAAGCTACCCCGGGGATAACAGGCTGATCTCCCCCAAGAGTCCACATCGACGGGGAGGTTTGGCACCTCGATGTCGGCTCATCGCATCCTGGGGCTGTAGTCGGTCCCAAGGGTTGGGCTGTTCGCCCATTAAAGCGGTACGCGAGCTGGGTTCAGAACGTCGTGAGACAGTTCGGTCCCTATCCGTCGCGGGCGCAGGAAATTTGAGAGGAGCTGTCCTTAGTACGAGAGGACCGGGATGGACGCACCGCTGGTGTACCAGTTGTCCCGCCAGGGGCACCGCTGGGTAGCTATGTGCGGACGGGATAAGCGCTGAAAGCATCTAAGCGTGAAGCCCCCCTCAAGATGAGATTTCCCACCGCGTCAGGCGGGTAAGATCCCTCGAAGATGACGAGGTCGATAGGTCCGAGGTGGAAGCGTGGCGACACGTGGAGCTGACGGATACTAATCGATCGAGGGCTTAACCTAACAAGAAAAGTGGAGGCCGCCTGCTTATCGGCGAGGCGCGCTGGAGGGCCTGCGAGCGGGCTTAGCCCGCCGCAGCAGGACCGAAGCGTCGCGAGCCGATGGCGGCCGGAACTAGACAGCGAAAAGCGCAGGCGAGCGGTTCGCCGCGACGGGCAAATGTTCTTCACCCGCAGGGGTGCTAGCACCCCGAGGGGGAAGGTTATTTGACCCCGAGCGGCGGCGAGCCGGAGCTAGACAATGAAAAGTGAAAGCGCCCCGGCTTCTTCCTGAAACGGTTATCTAGTTTTGAAGGAATGAACTTCCTGTTGACAAATAAAGCAGGGTGGATATAATAATTATTGTCTAAAGCAAATCGATCATCCATTGCCTAGTGGTGATAGCGGAGGGGAAACACCCGTTCCCATCCCGAACACGGAAGTTAAGCCCTCCAGCGCCGATGGTAGTTGGGGCCAGCGCCCCTGCAAGAGTAGGTCGCTGCTAGGCAATGTTATTCACTTCGCAATAGCTCAGCGACGAGCTTTAGCATCGTTGAATTTACTTTGAGTTGTCCCGACGTATCCGACTCCTTATGAATTGGCTGGCAGAGGAAGAGGCAACAAGCACATTGAGAAGATGCGCATGACATATAGTTTATTCATCATTCCGCAATAGCTCAGCGGTAGAGCAACCGGCTGTTAACCGGTAGGTCGTAGGTTCGAATCCTACTTGCGGAGCCATTTTTATGCTTCCATAGCTCAGTAGGTAGAGCACTTCCATGGTAAGGAAGAGGTCACCGGTTCGAGCCCGGTTGGAAGCTCCATTTCTCACTGGCCCGTTGGTCAAGTGGTTAAGACACCGCCCTTTCACGGCGGTAACACGGGTTCGAATCCCGTACGGGTCACTTTCGTTCAAATCAACCGTCCTTCGAAGGGCGGTTGATTTGAAAATGTATAGCCACATTGCAACAGTGACATAATAATTACCGGATATCGAATCGTTTCACAGCGTTGGGCTATAGCCAAGCGGTAAGGCAACGGACTTTGACTCCGTGATGCGCTGGTTCGAATCCAGCTAGCCCAGCCATTATTTTTTGTACATAAAATTTACATGCTATGGGTCATTCGTTCAGCAACGAGCGTTGCATCTTCGAATTTGCTTCGAGTTGTCCCGACGCATCTGACATCTTCGAATATGCTAGTAGAGGAAGGGACATCGTTGTCTCGGGAGTGTTATTGAACCCATGAGCCATTAGCTCAGTAGGTAGAGCAACGAGCGTTGCATCATCGAGTTGGCTTCGAGTTGCCCCGACGCACTTGACTTCTTCGAATAAGCTTGTAGAGGAAGGGGCAGGTAGAGTGAAATGAAGCTTAGAGTGTTATCCTAACCATGAGCCATTAGCTCAGTAGGTAGAGCAACGAGCGAAGCATCTTCGAATTTGCTTCGAGTTGTCCCGACGCATCGTGCATCTTCGAATATGCTAGCAGAGGAAGGGACATCGTTCACTGTGAGTGTATACTTCACTATGAGCCATTAGCTCAGTAGGTAGAGCATCTGACTTTTAATCAGAGGGTCGGAGGTTCGAGTCCTCCATGGCTCACCATAGCGCGGAAGTAGTTCAGTGGTAGAACATCACCTTGCCAAGGTGGGGGTCGCGGGTTCGAGTCCCGTCTTCCGCTTGGGCGGGGCCTTAGCTCAGCTGGGAGAGCGCCTGCTTTGCACGCAGGAGGTCATCGGTTCGATCCCGATAGGCTCCATCAAGAGCAGACTGCTTGTGGTTGTCAAGCAGTCTGCTTTTTTTGTTATATCGGTATAAATATTCAAAATTTTGTCAAGTTGAGTCATCCCCTTTCTTTCCTCTACAATAAAGACGTAACGAAAGGAGTGGGAGACAGCATGAAGCCAATTTCAATTATCGGGGTTCCGATGGATTTAGGGCAGACACGCCGCGGCGTTGATATGGGGCCGAGCGCAATGCGTTATGCAGGCATCATCGAACGTCTGGAACGTCTTCATTACGATATTGAAGATTTGGGAGATATTCCAATTGGGAAAGCAGATCGGTTGCACGAGCAAGGAGATTCATGGTTGCGCAATTTGAAAGCGGTTGCGGAGGCGAATGAGAAACTCGCGGCGGCGGTTGACCAAGTCGTTCAGCGGGGGCGCTTCCCACTTGTGCTGGGCGGCGACCATAGCATCGCCATTGGCACGCTTGCCGGGGTGGCGAAACATTATGAGCGGCTTGGAGTGATCTGGTATGACGCGCACGGCGACGTCAACACCGAGGAAACGTCGCCGTCTGGAAACATTCATGGCATGCCGCTGGCGGCGAGCCTCGGGTTTGGCCATCCGGCGCTGACGCAAATCGGCGGATACAGCCCCAAAATCAAGCCGGAACATGCCGTGTTGATCGGCGTCCGTTCCCTTGATGAAGGGGAGAAGAAGTTTATTCGCGAAAAAGGAATCAAAATTTACACGATGCATGAGGTTGATCGGCTCGGAATGACAAGGGTGATGGAAGAAACGATCACCTATTTAAAAGAACGAACGGATGGCGTTCATTTGTCGCTTGACTTGGATGGCCTTGACCCAAGCGACGCACCGGGAGTCGGAACGCCTGTCATTGGAGGATTGACATACCGCGAAAGCCATTTGGCGATGGAGATGCTGGCCGAAGCACAAATCATCACTTCAGCGGAATTTGTCGAAGTGAACCCGATCTTGGATGAGCGGAACAAAACAGCATCAGTGGCTGTAGCGCTGATGGGGTCGTTGTTTGGTGAAAAACTCATTTAATGCATGTGAGCAAAGAGGGTTGGTTGCGGGATTCACGGATATGATGATGATTTGTTCCCGCTGTTTGTGAAAGAGGGGCTTCCATTTGTTTGGTGTCTCCTCTTTTTCAGTTGTATGATACAATAAATATGTTGCATGAAACTTTTCTTGATCGAGCGCCGTAATATACAGTAAGCCGTGAGGCGGGGGTATTGTATTTTATGGATCTATTTATTAAAAAGAGAATTAAGGCGATCCAAAAAGGGGATCAAAACGCATACGCGGATCTTGTCGATTTGTATAAGGACAAGATTTACCGCCTTTGCTATCGAATGTTGGGCAATCGGCATGAGGCGGAAGATGCGGCGCAGGAGGCGTTCATCCGCGCCTACATCCATATTGATACGTACAATCCTGAAATGAAGTTTTCCACTTGGCTGTACCGGATCGCGACGAACTTGACGATCGATAAATTGCGGAAACGGAAGCCGGACGTGTATTTAGATGAAGAGGTCGGAGGCACGGACGGGTTGACGATGCAGGCTCAGCTTCCTTCCCGCGAAACATCCCCGGAGGAGGCAGTGGAAAGCCTGGAGCTGCAAGAGACGGTGCAGCGAGCGATTGAGCAGTTGCCGGAAAAATACCGGAGCGTGATCGTGTTGAAATATATGGAAGATTTGTCGTTGCAAGAAATCAGCGAGATTTTAGGGTTGCCGGTCGGCACGGTGAAAACGCGGCTGCATCGCGGCCGCGAAGCGTTGCGCAGGCAATTGGGTCATTTATAAGAGGGTGGGAGACTATGGAATGTCCGAAAGAAATCGTGTTGCTCATGCACAGCTATTTTGATGGAGATCTCCAGCCAGAAGGAGAGCAGCAGCTGAAAGAACATTTGCGTTCGTGCGCTGCTTGTGCTGCCCATTTTCACGAGCTGAAAAAGACGGTTGCTTTCCTCCAATATGCCGCCCACGTTGCGGCGCCGCCGTCGTTTGCAGCCAAGGTTATGGAGGCGATGCCGAAAGAGAGAAAGACCGCGCGGCTGCGCCGCTTCCTGCATCGCCACCCGCTGCTTACGGCTGCCTCGTTGTTTTTAGCGCTCACTTTCGGCAGCTTAGCTTCTTCATGGGGGGAAAGAAGCGCGTTTTCCGTCTCAGCTGATGAACATGTCATCATCCGCGATCATACTGTCATCGTGCCGAAAGGAGAAACGGTCAAAGGGGATATTGTCGTCCGCAATGGCTTGATTCGGATTGAAGGAACGGTTGATGGGGACGTGACTGTGATCCATGGAAAGAAATATATGGCGTCCGCCGGGCAAGTGACAGGGGAAGTGGAGGAAATTAATCAAGTGTTTGAATGGATTTGGTATAATATTAAAGAAAGGTTCAATCGTGCGCTCCAATCGATTGAATGATGGCAGCCATCGTTCGATGGCTTTTTCCGTGGCCATCAACAGATTGGAATTAGAGATAAAGGAAGTGTGAAGATGTCCTTCGGAGAGCTCCCCATCGTGTCATATTTGTTAAAAGTGGTTGATATCCTTGTCGTTTGGTATGTGATTTACAAGTTGATCATGATGATTCGCGGGACGAAGGCCATTCAGCTGTTAAAAGGCATTTTTTTAATTATTTTGGTTCGTTTCGTGAGCAATTACCTCGGATTGACGACGTTGCAATGGCTGATGGATCAGGCGATCATTTGGGGATTTCTCGCGATCATCATCATTTTCCAACCAGAATTGCGGCGCGCCCTGGAGCAGCTCGGCCGCGGACGGCTGTTCACCCGCAATACGGTCAATGAAGATGAAGAGCGGATGCGAATGGTGGAAGCCATTGTCAAAGCGACCGAGTATATGGCGAAGCGACGCATCGGCGCGCTGATTTCCATTGAGCGGGAAACCGGAATGAACGATTATATCGAAACCGGCATTATGTTAAACGCTCATGTGTCGTCGGAACTGCTCATTAATATTTTCATTCCGAACACGCCGCTTCATGACGGGGCGGTCATTATTCAAAAAAACCAAATCGCTGCGGCGGCCTGTTATTTACCATTATCGGAAAGTCCGTTTATTTCGAAAGAGCTCGGAACACGCCATCGGGCGGCGCTCGGCATCAGCGAAGTGACTGACAGCGTCACCGTCGTCGTGTCGGAAGAGACGGGAGCAGTATCGTTGACGAAAAACGGCGAGCTGCACCGCGATTTAACGATCGATGAGTTTCGGGAGCTGTTGACCGGCGAACTTGCTCCAGCGACGAAGGCGCCCGCTTCTTCCCGTTGGCAATGGAGGGGGAAGAAACATGGATAAGTTGATGGACCATCCTTGGTTTATTCGCGTTGTCTCCTTATTGCTGGCGATTATGCTGTATATGTCAGCCAATGTCGGGGCGAAAACCGGTGAAACGCGCAACACGTTTGGCCAGGAAGATACGGAAACGTTGATCGATATTCCGGTGGTCGCTTACTATGATGAAGACAACTTGGTTGTATCTGGCGTCCCGAAATACGTGAACGTTACGCTCCAAGGGCCGGCCAGCATTGTCAAGCCGACGGCTCTGCAGCGAAATTTCGAGGTGTATGTCGATTTAACGGAATTGCCGTTAGGGACATACACGGTGCCGATCAAATACAGGGACATCTCTGACAAGTTGAAAGTGACGATTCAGCCTTCCTCGGCCAAAGTGACGATTCGTGAAAAAGTGTCGAAACGGTTTCCTGTCGGTGTTGAATTTTTCAATCGAAACAAAATGCCGGATGGCTATTCCGTTGGAGAACCGACTGTGAAACCAGATGCCGTGACGATTACCGGGGCGAAGGAACTAATCGACGAGATTGCGTTTGTCAAAGCCATCGTCGACTTAGATGGGGCGACGGAAACGTTGACGAGAGAAGCGCGCGTTTGGGTGTACGATCGACGGGGAAATGAGTTAGATATTGAGCCAGAGCCATCGTCGGTGGAAGTAACCGTGCCGGTGAAAAGCCCGAGCAAGACGGTGCCGGTTCAAGTGCGAACAACTGGGGAGTTGCCGGATGGTGTGCATCTTGTCAGCATCACGCCGGAGCCGGATCGAGTGACGATTTATGGACCGAAAGAAGTGTTGAACCATATTGACAAGCTGGAAGGATTGACCGTTGATTTGGACGATATTACGGATGATGCGACGGTAGAACTTGACGCTCCGCTCCCTGATGGCGCAAAAAGCATCAACCCAGACAAAATCAAGGTCCATATTGATGTGGAAAAAGACGTCACGCAAACGTGGAAAGACGTGCCGATCGCTGTCGTCGGCTTGCCGGATTCATACAAAGCTGAATTTGTCAAACCGCTTGAAGGCAAAATTACGGTCCACCTTGTCGGTCCGCCCGATGTCGTCCGCGGGTTGACAAAAGACGATATTCGTTTGTATGTCGATGTCGGTGGACTTGACACCGGCGAACATCAAGTTCCCATTCAATGGAACCACCCTAAACAAGTCCAATGGCAACCGTCGGCGGAAACGGCGATGGTCCATATTCGCGACAAAGCAACTGCACAATAAACTGCATAGTAAGGAGAGAGTGAACGAATGGGCAAATATTTTGGCACTGATGGTGTACGAGGAGTCGCAAATCGTGAATTGACGCCAGAGTTGGCGTTTCAAATCGGCCGCTGCGGCGGATACGTGCTGACCAAAAGCGCTGAGCGCCCGAAAGTACTGATCGGGCGCGACACCCGCATTTCCGGCCATATGTTGGAAGGCGCCCTTGTCGCCGGGCTTTTGTCGATCGGGGCGGAAGTGATGCGCCTTGGCGTCATTTCCACGCCAGGCGTCGCCTATTTGACGAAGGCGCTTGGAGCGCAGGCCGGCATTATGATTTCCGCCTCCCACAACCCGGTGCAAGATAACGGCATTAAATTTTTCGGTCCGGACGGGTTCAAGCTGTCGGATGAGCAGGAAGCGGAAATTGAGGCGCTGATCGACAGCGCGGAGGATATGCTGCCGCGGCCGATCGGGGCTGGGCTTGGGCAAGTAAACGACTATTTCGAAGGCGGGCAAAAGTACTTGCAGTATTTAAAACAAACGATTGATGAAGAAGATTTTTCCGGGATGAAAATCGCCCTCGACTGCGCGCACGGGGCGACGTCATCGCTTGCGACGTACTTATTTGCCGATTTGGATGCGGATGTCGTGACAATGGGGGCTTCGCCCAATGGGCTCAACATTAACGAAGGGGTCGGGTCCACCCATCCGGAAGCGCTCGCCGCATTTGTCAAAGAAAAAGGAGCGGATGTCGGGCTCGCCTTTGACGGCGACGGCGACCGTCTCATTGCCGTCGATGAGAACGGCAACATCGTCGATGGCGACCAAATTATGTACATTTGCGCCAAATATTTAAAAGAAACCGGCCGCCTCAAGCACCAAACCGTCGTCTCAACCGTCATGAGCAACCTTGGGTTTTACAAGGCGCTTGAGGCGCAGGGAATCAAAAGTGTACAAACGGCCGTTGGCGACCGCTATGTCGTCGAGGAAATGAAGAAGAACGGCTATAATCTCGGCGGCGAGCAGTCCGGACACATCATTTTCCTTGACTACAACACGACGGGGGACGGAATGTTGACGGCGCTCCAGCTTGTCAACATCATGAAAATCAAAGGCAAGCCGCTTTCCGAATTGGCGGGGGAAATGAAAAAATACCCGCAGCTGCTTGTGAACGTCCGGGTAAAAGATAAAGAAAAAGCGATGGAAAATGAGCAAGTGAAAAAAGTGATCCAGGAAGTGGAGGCAGAGATGAACGGCAACGGCCGCGTTCTTGTCCGCCCATCGGGGACTGAGCCTCTTGTGCGCATTATGGCGGAGGCCCCGACCGAAGAAGCGTGCCGCGCCTACGTGGAGCGGATCGCGGATGTCGTTCGCCGTGAAATGGGAGTGGAATAACCGACCGCTTGGACAACCACCCTATGCATAGACGGAACGTTCGCTTCCGTTTATGCATAGGTTATTTTATATAAAGGGATGGATAGATGATAGTTGACGCCGCTGGGAATGTCCTGTAATATTAACGTTGTTGCTTTTTTCTTGAAAGGAGGCGATGGCAGGGCGGAACAAGGAGATCAGGAACAGCAGTTGTTCCAGCGGATGGAACGTTTCAAAAAGAAAAACCGGTTGGTTGTTGCAATCGTTTTGACGACAAAAGCGCCTGGACTAAGCGTTGGACGGAAGAACGCTTAGTTGACGAGGAGGAGGTTTATCGAGGTTTTCGGCGGATGCCTCCCGGCTGGAGCGATGACAGCCGCAAGTCCTCTCTTAAAACAAAGGGGTGACCCTTTGCACAAAGGGGAGGATGTCATCGCGCGAAACGAAGAAGGGAGTCTGCCGCCCGTGGATCGGCGAGGCCCCGTTGTTCTTTGACAACTGAACATGGAAGGATCTCATTAGCGGCAGCCTCCAAGATGAAAAGGAGGAACATTTGCCATGTGCGGCATTGTTGGCTATATCGGTAATCAAGATGTGAAGGAAATTTTATTGCGCGGATTGGAAAAACTCGAGTATCGCGGCTACGATTCGGCGGGGATCGCTGTGTTGAACGAAAGCGGCGTGCATGTGTTTAAGGAAAAAGGACGGATTGCTGATTTGCGCCGCATCGTCGACCCGAACGTCAACGCGACGGTCGGCATTGGCCATACACGCTGGGCGACACACGGGGCGCCAAGCCGAGTGAACGCCCACCCGCATCAAAGCGCTTCAGGCCGTTTTACGCTTGTGCATAACGGTGTCATTGAAAACTATGAAATGGTCAAGCGCGATTATTTAGCCGATGTTACGTTTCAAAGCGACACGGACACGGAAGTCATCGTCCAGCTCGTGGAAAAATTCGTCCGTGACGGGCTGACAACGGAAGAGGCGTTCCGAAAAACGCTCTCGCTGCTAAAAGGATCGTACGCCATCGCCATGATCGATGCGCAAGACGAAAACACCATCTATGCGGCGAAAAACAAAAGCCCGCTTCTCGTCGGCTTGGGCGATGGGTTTAACGTCGTGGCGAGCGACGCGATGGCGATGCTTCAAGTGACGAATCAATTCGTCGAACTGATGGATGGGGAGCTCGTTATCGTCACGAGCGAGAACGTCACGATTCAAACGCTCAACGGCGAGACAGTCGAACGGAAGTCGTTTACGGCCGAGCTCGATGCAAGCGACATTGAAAAAGGAACGTATCCGCATTACATGTTGAAAGAAATTGACGAGCAGCCGTTCGTCATCCGCCGCATCATTCAAAAATACCAAGACGAAAACGGCGGATTGACGATTGACCAAGCGATCATCAACGAAGTGCTGAACGCTGACCGCCTGTACATTGTCGCGTGCGGAACGAGCTACCATGCAGGTCTCGTCGGCAAGCAGTTGATCGAATCGTGGGCGAAAATTCCGGTGGAAGTGCATATCGCCAGCGAATTTTCGTACAACATGCCGCTGTTGTCGGAAAAGCCGCTCTTCATCTTTATCTCGCAAAGCGGCGAAACGGCCGACAGCCGCGCCGTGCTCGTGCAAACGAACAAACTCGGCTATAAAGCGATTACGATCACGAACGTCCCAGGTTCGACGCTGTCGCGGGAAGCCGATTATACGCTCCTGTTGCACGCCGGCCCGGAAATCGCCGTTGCCTCGACAAAAGCCTATACGGCGCAAATTGCTGTGCTTGCGATTTTGGCCGCCGCGGCGGCAAAAGCGAAAGGCTTTGAGCTGGACTTTGACTTGACGAAAGAGCTTGCCATCGTCGCCAATGTGATGGAAATGCTGTGCGATGCGAAAGAGGAAATGGAGAAAATCGCGAGCGACTACTTGACCCTGACGCGCAACTGCTTCTTCATCGGCCGCGCCGTTGACTACTATGTCTGCCTAGAAGGCGCGCTGAAACTGAAGGAGATCTCTTACATCCAAGCGGAAGGGTTCGCCGGCGGCGAGCTGAAACACGGCACGATCGCCTTGATTGAGGACGGCACGCCGGTGATTGCGCTTGCCACTCAGGAGCACGTGAATTTAAGCATTCGCGGCAACGTAAAAGAAGTCGTCGCCCGCGGCGCGAACCCGTGCGTCATCTCGATGCGCGGCCTGGAAGGCGACGGCGACCGCTTCATCATCCCGGCTGTCCATCCGGATCTTACGCCGCTTGTGTCCGTCGTGCCGTTGCAGCTGATCGCCTACTATGCCGCCTTGCACCGCGGCTGCGACGTCGACAAACCGCGCAACTTGGCGAAGAGCGTGACGGTGGAGTGAGCGGTTCGTTGGTCGGAAAGATGTTTGTTGAGTTACAAAAAAGTTGTTTAATTTACAAAAAAGTTGTTTAATTTACAAAAAAGTCGTTTAAATTACAAAAAAGTTGTTTAAAAAACACACGGCATCGATTACAATTAATGTAATCGAACGTGTGTTTTTTTAATTTTTTTATCAAAGGGGATTATATTATGGAGTTGAACCCGTGGTGCTAGATAAACTTGAGCAAGCATAAAAATAGCCCTTGCTGGCGGATCTCCTGTAGAATGAAAGTGCGACCTGCCATTCGAAAGGAGAATCCCCATGCAAGAGCACTTTCATTTTACTACAGATCGAGCCAAGATTCAAAAGCAATATGCCGCCATTTTCGTTTTTGTTTCTGCTCAACTTTCATGCATTCAGGTGCATCTTCATCGTCGAAATCGCCATTTGGTCAAGCAAGAGGACGCTGTCATCATCGCCATTCATCTTTTAGGAAAGCTGCTCGGTTTTACTTCACGGGCATGGCATCGTTTTGTCACGGGAAATTTGTTCACAAACGGCTCGTTTCTCGAACGTTCCCGGTATAACCGCCGCTGCCGGGCGCTTGGCTTCGCTATCAAATGGATCGCCGTCGTGAGCAAAACGCGGCCAACATCATGCCTATGCCGTCGTGGACAGCTTGCCGCTCCCATTGTGCCATACGGCAAGAATGCATCGCGTCAAACGGTTTCAAGAGATCGCCGACATCGGGTATTGCGCTTCCAAAAAGCAATGGTACTACGGGTTGAAGCTGCACCTTCAAGTGACCGATCAAGGGCTGCCAATGGGGTATGTGGTGACGGAAGCATCTTGCCACGATCGAATCGCAGCCGAAAGCGTGATGACCCAAATTCCCCGCCCGTATAACTTTGGGGACAAAGGATTCATTAGCCGTGACTTGCAAAAAAGGCTGTACGAAGAATACCAAATGGCGCTTTGGACTCCGTCTCGAAAAAACCAGAAACATTGCTGGTCCGAAGCATAGGAGAAATGGATCCAACAAAAACACAAAGTGATCGAGACGGTGTTCTCGGTTCTGGTTGACCACTATCGCATCACGGGGATCCGAGCCAATTCGATTATCGGATTTGAAGTGGCGCTAGACGGTATATTGTTAGCTTATTCCCTGGTTACACTTGGGCTAGTTGAGCGCTAAAGCTCAACTAGCACCACGGGTATGATAAATTATTGTTTGGATCTCAACAACATTGTTTTATCAAAGAATTGATGGGGGGGAGAAATGTGGGGATTATTAAAAAACATAGGTTAGGACTACTTATTCTCATATTATTTTTGTTAGTGTTTTCTTTGTCTGTATTGTATAGGTTTCAAAGAGATTTTTCGATTGATAATGATCAAATTCAAGTTGGATATGAGACAAATAACGAGACACAAACAATCATTAATCCTCAGGATCATATCAAATGGGGAAAAATTGTGGTAATCTCTGTGCATTATGCAAACATGGTTGAGAAATCTTCCAATGTACCATCAAAGCTGATTTTGGTATCTCGCAAGACTAATAAAACTGTATTTCAGGATGTGAGAGAGGAATATGTTGGTTTTTCGGGATTTGAAATCAAATTAGATACTTCCTCCCTTGATAGAGGTAAGTATATAATTAAGCTTTTTAGAAACAATAAACTTGTAACCACTAAATCAATCGAAGTTATATAGATGCACCTTGAAAAGTTAACTTCTGGATTACACTGCACACCCTAGGCGTTGTAGCACTTCCTTCGGGCGTTCATGGATGTAGTCCACAAACCGGGCAATGGCTTGGGCGATATCGTTTTGATCTTTGTGAAACACATTGGCAATGACAGTGTCTTTCAGCCATTTCCACAAGCGTTCGATCGGGTTCAGTTGCGGAGAATACGGAGGAAGGTAAATGAAGTGAAAACTCCGTCCTTCTTCCCGCAAAAACTCTCTCGCCATTTTGGCATGATGAATTCGGGCGTTATCCAGCACCAAGACGATGAGACGATCCGGGTAACGCTCTTTGAGAACCCGCAGGAAATCCAAAAATGTTGTCGCATTGGCCGCTCCTGCTTGATAAAGAACTGTTTCGCCATCATGGACGTTAACGGCGCCAAACAGCGATACGTGAGCATGATGGCCGAACGTCGGCACTTGCTTTTGACGGCCAACCTCTGACCATGTCGTACGCAACACATGATACGATCGGATATGCGTTTCATCGATGTACAACAGGACGAAATCTGGATCGATTAAGTTTTTTTTATTAGATCCATTTGTTTTTTGAAGTGTTTTTGCCGATCCGGATCTCCTTTCGCCAACGTGTAAGTCGGCCGGGTCCACGAAAGCCCTTTTCGATGCAAGAGTTTTCGCAAGGTTTCGCGGGACATGGAGATGCCATAATGGTGGTGTACATAGGATTGAAGGATCTTCGTATTCCACGCCGAAGCGATGTCCCAGCCCAGCTCCGCGGGTGTCGTGGTCAACACAAGGTGTTTGATCTCTTCCTGCTGTTCTTCGGTGAGAAACGGTTCTCGCCCAGGGGCAAAATCCCGATGAAGCAGGAGTTCCAGGCCCCCTTCGTTAAACAGCGACACATAATGGGAAACGGTTTGGCGGCACACGTTGACCATGGAGGCCACGTCTTTGCCCAAATAGCCTTCCATGACCAGGCGGACGGCCATCACACGTTGGCGGAGATGAGCGTTTTTGATCTTCCGTTCCTGCTTGCGGAGTTTCCGGGGCGTCCATCCATGGTTGTCGGTGATGTTGAGACGTTTCATGCAGAATTCCGCTCCTTTCCCATGCTTTTCCTTAGGAGCAGTATAACCAGAGTGGGCACCGCTTATGCGAAGGTTAACTTTTCAATGAGCATGTATATAGTTTTGTAGGGAATTGTTGAATGCAACATAATATCTATAAGGATCTAACCTGTTCGGGTTTCATGGCGGCGAATGGCCACCGCTTTTTGAGGGTTTCTTTTCCTCGCGATGTTTCCGTTTGCCCGTGTGCTCTTGTCACGCCAGACTGAGCCATTGCATAAGATAGTAGCAGATTCCAAGTGTGAGGAGAGTGAACAGGCAATTGAATCCGAATTACGTCCATCCGTATATTAGCACTCAGTGGCCCTACCCGATGTCCAGTTACTTCCCCCCTCATTATGGCTGGTGGAGCTGGTCACCGTATGCTTGCGGTATGCTACAACATGCAAGGAACGACAGGTTTCCTCCCATCAAATTGAGAGATTACGGCGGAAAACCGTTCGTTGTCAATATTGAGAGAGCCGCCGAGCAAAATCAAAATTTCCGAACTGCATTATGGACAGGAAAACATTTGCAAGTGACGTTGATGAGCATTGAGGTAGGAGGAGATATCGGACTGGAAGTTCATCCGAATGTGGACCAGTTTATTCGTATTGAACAAGGACAGGGTCTTGTGCAGATGGGGGAACGAAAAGACCGTCTGGATTTTGAAAGAATAGTGTCCGAAGATGACGCGATCATGATTCCAGCTGGGACGTGGCATAATGTGACCAATATAGGGCATGTTCCCTTGAAGCTATATTCCATTTATGCTCCGCCCGAGCATCCGTTTGGCACGGTTCACAGGACGAAAGCCGAGGCCATGGCCGATTATCGGTGACTGATTTGGCAGTTTCGTTGGAAACCAGAGTTATGTCAGGTTTTCAATTGATTATAGGAAAAAGTAGCCGCAGAGCCCTTCGTCAGGGGTGTTCTGCGGTTTTTGCTTTCAAACGAGGGGTGCCGCCTGCAACATTTAGGGGTTCGTTTGGCAGAACGTCGCGGCTCATCAAAGCGTTTGTGCAGCTTGTTCGCTTCGGTTGGGCGCAGGCGCAATCTTGCGTGTTTCCGGTTGTCATTTTTGCCTCATTGGCGCTGACGAAGATCGCGCCGCTTCCGCTATTGCCGCGGTATGATTGGCTGCTTGTTATTTGCCTGCTCATGCAATGGTGGATGGTGCGGTCAGGGATGGAAACGCGGGATGAACTCAAAGTGATCACCTTGTTCCACGTCATTGGACTTGCGCTCGAGCTGTTTAAAGTGCGCATGGGTTCGTGGTCGTATCCGGAGGAAGAGGGGTATACGAAAATCTTTGGCGTGCCCTTGTACAGCGGCTTTATGTATGCGAGCGTCGCCAGCTATCTTTGCCAGGCGTGGCGAAGGCTGAAGGTGGAGTTGGTGCAATGGCCGCCGTTTTGGATGGTCGTTCCTCTCGCTTCGGCGATTTACTTGAATTTTTTCACCCACCATTATTGGGTGGACGTTCGTTGGTGGCTCTCAAGCCTCGTCATGCTTGTCTTTTGGCGGTCATGGGTGACGTATGAGGTCGGGGGAATCCGCTACCGGATGCCGCTTGTTTTGTCCTTTTTGCTGATCGGGTTTTTCATCTGGATCGCGGAAAACATCGCCACCTTTTTTGGCGCTTGGCAATATCCAAACCAGGCGAAGGCGTGGAGCCTTGTTCATCTTGGGAAGGTGAGTTCGTGGTGTTTGCTCGTTATTGTCAGTTTTCTCATCGTGGCGACGTTAAAGCAAGTGAAAACAATGGCTGTGACAGAGGCAGTGGAGCGTTCACATGAAGATGGAAAATCGTTGTAAGCCGAGCAGGGCGGGGATTTGGCCGGTCGTTGCTCGGCTTTTTTCTTGATGAGCCGCCCGCTCCTCACGGAAGCTGTGCCTTGATTTCTTCAATTTGCGCGAGGTGGCGCTGTTCATGGTAGCCGACAAATTCCACCCATTGCTTCAAATTCAGTGGCCCAAAAATGGGATGCGGGAACGATTTGGCTTCCAAGTCAGCCGGATTGGCTTGCTCTGTGATTTGGCGCAACCGTTGCCGCGATTGATGCAATTTTTCTTCCAGTTCGTGTCGAGTGAAAAAGCGGTTGTCCGGGCGGGCGAAATCAGGCGCCTCCACTTTTTTGGAACGGTCAACGGTCAAGTGGATCGGTTTTTCCTCAACCGGCTGACTCTCGCCATGCTTTAATGTATGGGCGATCATGGCTGCGATCGATGTTTCGATTAAGTACGGGTGTTCGAGCACTTGGGCGATGGTCCAGCGGCGATGGCCGCGATTTCGGTTAATCGTTCTTGATACGCGGGCAGCTTGGCGCATGCTTCCGCTGAATAGTATGGCAGCCCGACTTCGCCGATGGCGGCGAGCAGCGGCCGCTCTTGCTTGACAAGTTCTGTCCATTCGTTCCAATCGGCTTCGCTTGGCAGCGGTTGCTCGGGATGAAAACCGATGGCGGCGTAGACGAAGGAAGGGAATCGCTGTTTCAACTCGAGCGTTCGGTGGCTTGAGCGCAAATCGGTGGATACGGCGACGACGCCGATGATGCCCGCTTCTTGCCAACGGTTGATTTGTTCCTCGATGTCCGTGTACTGGTCGAGATGAATATGAGCGTCGATCATCCACAGCGACCTCCCCTGTCCTTTTGGCCGTACGATCGCCAACTGCAGCTTATCCCCATTCCTTATCAATCTGGTACTTGCGGATGCGGTATTGCAAGTTTTGTCGGCTCAAACCAAGCGCTTTGGCCGTTTTGGTGATGTTGAAGCCGTGATGCTGCAGCGCCTTGCGGATGTAGTAAATTTCGACTTCTTCCATGTATTTGTCAAGCGGCAACATATCTTCCGTATCGAACAAAAAGTCCGTTTTCGCTTCGTCGGGCGCCAGCTTGGCTCGAAAAGGGGCAGGCAGATGGGCGAGGGTGATGGTTTGTTCTTGTTCCATCGTCGCCATCGTTTCCAACATGACGGCCTCAAGCTCGCGCACGTTGCCGGGCCAGCTGTAAGCAAGAAACGCCTCTTGCACGTCATCGCCGAGTCCTTCGACATGTAGGCCATAGCGCTCGTTGCCTTGACGGATGAAATGGATAGCGAGCGGCAAAATGTCCTCTTTCCGTTCGCGCAACGGCGGCAGGACGATGCAGTGGACGGCAATTTGGTAGTAAAGCGATTTGATCAATTCTCCGTTTTGGACCGCGTCAATCGGGTCGCCGCTTGTCGAGGCGATGAGGCGAACGTCCGCACGAACCGGTTCTTGGCCATGGGCGCGGACAAATTGTTTTTCTTGCAGGAAACGGGCAAGTTTTTGTTGAAGCGGCAGGCTTAACGAGTCGATATCGTCAAGCAGCACAGTGCCGCCGTCCGCTTGTTCAAACAAACCGGGCTGGATCTCGCCGTCTTCTTCGCTGCCAAACAGCATCGTTTCCATCCAATCGTCCGGAAGCGACAAACACGTTTGCGCAAAAAACGGCTTCGCTCGCCGTTCGCTTTCATAGTGAATGCAGGAAGCGAGCAAGTCTTTTCCTGTCCCTTTCTCCCCAATGAGCAGCACGGACGCTTCGGAGCGGGCGGCATGACGAGCAAGGCGGATGGCCTTTTGCATGGCTTCGCTTTGGCCGATGATGTCCGCAAACGTGCGGCCGGCTTCCTTGCGTTGGTGGTGTTCTTGGATCAGTTTGCGGAACTTCGTGATGTCTTTGGCGATTTCCACGGCGCCGATGATGCGCCCGTCTTTTTGCAGCGGGTGTGTTTGATTGACCGTTGTCACGGCTTGCCCTTTGTTATTGAAATAGGTTTGCTGCTTGTTCAGAATGCTTTCACCGGTGCGCAGCGCTTCAAGCAATGTGCTCGGCTGCTCCGGGTTGAAGCGGAAGACGTCCAAAATGTTTTTATCGAGCACGTCCTCGATGTTCATACCCTCGATGTCCCGCATTTTCCGGTTGTAAATGACGGTTTTCCCATGTTGATCGACGGCATGGACGCCAAGGTCGATCATTTCGAGAATTTGCTCATACATTGATAAAAGCGTTTCCATATCCCGGTTCACGATCAGCACCTCTCTTTTTTGTATTATAGCATAAGGTGGACGGGAGACAGGAAGGGAAAGAAAGATGTGAAAAATTTTTTTGCTAAATATATTGAAAATAGACAAAAATAGTTCCATAATAAAGTTATAGTTTATTATAAATTGACAAATAGATTTGCAGTAAGGGAGGTTCTGTTCCCTTTCTCGGAATGTAAGCGGTTGCGAAATCGATCATAGAGAGGGGAGAGTTTTCGGGTGCAACCCGTGCAAGAACTGAAACGAGAGCTAAAAAGCAGGCATTGATTTATGATCGCGCTAGGTGGGGTGATCGGCACCGGTTTGTTTTTAGGATCGGGTTATACGATTCATGAGGCGGGGCCAGGCGGGGCCGTCGTTGCGTATACAGCCCGATCCGTTTTTCCCGAATTTTACTGATCATGGCGGATTGTTTCCAAACGGGTTTTGGGCCATCTTTACGACGATGATCCTCGTGAACTTTTCGTTCCAGGGGACGGAATTGGTCGGCGTGGCGGCAGGGGAAAGCCGCGAGCCGGAAAAAACGGTGCCGGTTGCGTTGCGCAACACCGTATGGCGCATTTTGATCTTCTTTATTTTGGCCATTTTTGTGCTGGCTGGTTAGTTTCCGTGGGAGAAAGCCGGCGTTGTGGAAAGCCCGTTTGTTGAGGTGTTTGACAACATTGGCATTCCGTATGCAGCCGATATCATGAATTTTGTCATCATTACCGCGGTGCTGTCGGTGGCCAACTCAGGGTTATACGCGACGTCGCGCGTCCTCTGGTCGATGTCGCGCCAAGGCATGGTCAGTCCGTTTTTCAGCAAGCTATCGAAACGCGGTGTGCCGATCAACGCACTTATTGCCAGCATTGCCATCGGCTGCTTGTCGCTTTTGTGCAGCATTTACGCTGAAGATACAGTGTACGTTTGGCTGACGGCGATCGCGGGATTTGGCGCCGTCACGGTGTGGGCTTCCATCGCGCTGTCCAGCTATTTTGGACGAAAAGCGTTTTTGCGTGAAGGCGGCGATGTGCGCGATCTGAAATACCGGACGCCGTTGT
This sequence comes from Geobacillus stearothermophilus ATCC 12980, assembly GCF_030369615.1. NCBI lineage: Bacteria > Bacillati > Bacillota > Bacilli > Caryophanales > Anoxybacillaceae > Geobacillus > Geobacillus stearothermophilus. The sequence continues at coordinate 175,174 of NZ_CP128494.1, forward strand.
ATCCGTTCGTGCCGCTCGCGGCGTTTGTGTTGAATATGGCGACGATCATCGGGCTGGCGTTTATTCCATATAGATGCAACGAAGAAGTTTAACATATCCTTGACGGAAAAGCGGTTTGTCCATTTTCGACTGTCGAAGGCAAGCCATAGGCTTGCCCCGTCACGCCAAGGCGTGACGGAAGACCGAACAACCACCTGCTTCACAGACCCATATATGGGTCTGTGAAGCGGCGTTGTTCGGTCGCCTGACAGTCGATAAAAGCTGCAAATGGTAAATCTTCAAATTGCATCTATACAGATCAACGGATCGCTCTTTACTGCGGCATTCCGTTTTTGCTCGCTTGCTACGTGTACTACCACCTTGTGGCGAAAAAACGGGTTCAGCCCCTAGCCGCAGAAAAAGGGGAGCTCAAGGCGCCAAGTAAAAATCATTGAAAAAAGCCATAATCATTTGCATAATATAACTATGAAACCGTTTTATAACGAAAAATTTTTTTGCCTTTAAAAAGGAGGATGACGAAATGGTGCAGCCGTACAGACACGAACCGCTCACAGATTTTACCGTGGAAGCAAACCGCGAGGCGTTTTTAGCAGCGCTCAAAAAAGTGGAATCGGAGCTTGGGCGCGATTATCCGCTTGTGATCGGCGGCGAGCGGGTGATGACGGAAGACAAAATCACGTCGATCAATCCAGCGAACAAAGCGGAAGTCATCGGCCGGGTGGCGAAAGCGACCAAAGAGCTGGCGGAGCGGGCGATGAAAACCGCTGATGAGGCGTTTCGCACTTGGAGCCGGACGAGCCCGGAAGCGCGGGCCGATATTTTGTTCCGGGCGGCGGCGATCGTGCGCCGGCGCAAGCACGAGTTTTCCGCTTGGCTGGTGAAAGAAGCGGGCAAACCGTGGCGTGAAGCGGACGCCGATACCGCGGAAGCGATCGACTTTATGGAATATTACGGACGGCAAATGCTGAAGCTGAAAGACGGCATTCCGGTTGAGAGCCGTCCGGGGGAAACGAACCGGTTTTTCTACATTCCGCTTGGCGTCGGGGTTGTCATTTCGCCGTGGAACTTCCCGTTTGCCATTATGGCCGGAACGACGGTCGCTTCGCTTGTCACGGGCAATACGGTGCTGTTGAAACCGGCAAGCGCAACGCCGGTCGTGGCGTATAAATTTGTGGAAGTGTTGGAAGAAGCGGGGCTTCCGGCTGGTGTGTTGAACTATATTCCGGGCAGCGGAGCCGAAGTCGGGGATTATCTCGTCGACCATCCGCGCACACGATTTATCAGCTTCACCGGATCGCGGGATGTCGGCATCCGCATTTATGAGCGGGCGGCGAAAGTGCACCCAGGGCAAATTTGGCTGAAACGCGTCATCGCGGAAATGGGCGGCAAAGACGGCATCATTGTCGATAAAGAAGCGGACCTCGAACTGGCGGCGCAATCGATCGTGGCGTCGGCGTTTGGCTACTCTGGGCAAAAATGTTCGGCGTGCTCGCGCGCCATTATCGTCGAAGATGTGTATGACCAAGTGTTGAATCGCGTTGTCGAGCTGACGAAGCAGCTCAACGTCGGCGATCCGGCGGAGCAAGCGACGTTTATGGGACCTGTCATCGACCAAGGGGCGTACAACAAAATTATGGAGTATATCGAAATCGGCAAGCAGGAAGGCCGTCTCATGACCGGCGGGGAAGGAGACGACTCGAAAGGGTTCTTCATCCAGCCGACCGTGTTTGCGGATGTCGACCCGAACGCGCGCATCATGCAGGAGGAAATTTTCGGACCGGTCGTGGCGTTTGCGAAAGCGCGCGACTTTGACCATGCGCTTGAGATTGCGAACAACACCGAATACGGTCTGACAGGAGCCGTCATCTCGCGCAATCGGGCGAATCTTGAAAAAGCGCGGCACGAGTTCCATGTCGGCAACTTGTACTTCAACCGCGGCTGCACAGGGGCGATCGTCGGGTATCATCCGTTTGGCGGCTTCAACATGTCAGGCACTGACTCGAAAGCGGGCGGCCCGGACTATTTGATCCTCCATATGCAAGCGAAAACCGTATCGGAAATGTTTTAAACCAAAAAAGGGCGGCGGCGTCCGCCCTTTTATAGCGAAGAAACGCAGATAAGGAAAGGAGCGGTTGATGATGGCTACGAAGTCCGAACAGCTCATTGAACAGACGGAGCGATACGGAGCACGAAATTATCATCCATTGCCGATTGTCATTTCGGAAGCGGAAGGGGTATGGGTGAAAGACCCGGAAGGCAACCGCTATATGGACATGTTAAGCGCCTATTCGGCCGTCAACCAAGGACATCGTCATCCGAAAATTGTGGAGGCGTTGAAGCGGCAAGCTGACCGCGTCACGCTCACATCGCGCGCCTTCCATAACGACCAGCTCGGCCCATGGTACGAAAAAGTGTGCCGGCTGACGAAAAAAGAGATGGTGCTGCCGATGAACACCGGCGCCGAGGCGGTAGAAACGGCGCTCAAGGCGGCGCGCCGCTGGGCGTATGACGTGAAAGGCGTCCCTGACAATCAGGCGGAAATCATCGTTTGTGAAGGCAATTTCCATGGCCGGACGCTCGCCGCGGTGTCGTTGTCGTCCGAACCGGCTTATAAACGCGGTTTTGGTCCGCTTTTGCCCGGGGTGAAAATCATCCCGTACGGGGATATCGAAGCGCTCAAGGCAGCGATGACACCGAATACGGCGGCGTTTCTTGTCGAACCAATCCAAGGGGAAGCCGGCATCCGCATCCCGCCGCAAGGCTTTTTAAAAGCGGCCTATGACGTGTGCAAAGAACACAACGTGTTGTTCATCGCCGATGAAATCCAAACCGGGCTAGGACGGACGGGGAAGTTGTTTGCTTGCGACTGGGAAAATGTTGTGCCTGATATGTATATTTTAGGGAAAGCATTGGGCGGCGGGGTGTTCCCGATTTCGTGCGTCGTCGCCAACCGCGACATTTTGTCGGTGTTTGAACCGGGCTCGCACGGGTCGACGTTCGGCGGCAATCCGCTCGCTTGCGCGGTGTCGATCGCGGCGCTTGAGGTGATCGAAGAAGAGCGGCTGGCGGAGCGGTCGCTTGAGCTTGGCGAATATTTTTTGGCAAAGTTAAAGCAAATCGAAAACAAGGACATTAAAGAAATCCGCGGCCGCGGCTTGTTTATCGGCGTCGAGCTGCATGGACCGGCGCGTCCGTATTGCGAAACGCTGAAAGAACAAGGGCTGCTTTGCAAGGAGACGCATGAGACGGTCATCCGTTTTGCGCCGCCGCTCATTATTACGAAAGAAGAGCTCGACTGGGCGATTGAGCGGATTGTAAAGGTGCTGTCCCAACCGGCTGCGGTTTAAAAAAGTGGAAAAAAGGTGTCCCGAAAGTACAGCGGGGCGCCTTTTTGTTTTGCGGGGAATGGCGGTTTTCTGTTAAGATAGGGAAAGGATTGCATTGACGCTGCATAAACATCCTACATAAGCGAAGGACGAGTGAATGGAGGAAGAACGCGTGCAGGCTTGGATCACTGATTTTATGGAGCAATTCGGATATATCGGTATTTTTTTGATGATCGCGCTTGAAAATATTTTCCCGCCGATTCCGTCGGAAGTCATTTTGCCGTTTGGCGGGTTCATGACGACGTACACGTCTTTGACGGTGCCAGGCGTCATTGTGGCAGCGACAGCGGGATCGATCGTTGGGGCGATCGTGCTGTATGGGATCGGCCGGCTGTTGTCCGTTGAGCGGCTTGAGCGGATCGTTGACCGCTGGGGCGGATGGCTGCGGGTGAAGCCGGAAGACATTGCCAAGGCGAACCGGACGTTTCATCGCTACGGGGTGTGGGCCGTTTTTTTCGGACGCATGATTCCGCTTGTACGCAGCTTGATTTCCATTCCAGCGGGCATGGCGAAGATGAATATCGGGCTGTTTGTCTGGCTGTCGGTATTGGGGACGCTCATTTGGAATACGATTTTAATCTCCGTCGGCGCGGCGCTCGGCCAGTCGTGGGGAAAAGTATCCGATGTGATTGGCGCGTACGCTGATGTTGTCTATATCATCATCGCGATTGTCATTGTGGTTGCGGTTGTCCGCTTTTGGAAAAGACGCCGGGTTTTATGAACCGGCGTCTTTGTTTGGCGGGTGTCATCGCTCGAACCCGTTCTCATAACGGGCAGCGGATGTCAACGCTTTAACAACAAGTAAATGAAATACGGCGCGCCGATCAAGGAGACGATGACGCCGGCGGGAAGCGGCTCGGCGAGAACGTTGCGCCCGATCGTGTCAGCTGCAAGCAGCAGCCAGCCGCCAATGAGCATGGAGGCCGGAATGACCCGCTCATGGCGTGGGCCAACGATCGACTTGGCGATATGCGGCGCCATTAAGCCGATAAAGGAGATGCTCCCGGTTACAGAGACGGCGGCGGCCGCGACGGCAATAGCTGTTGTCATAAGCACGAGCCGCTCGCGGCGGACGTGGACGCCGACCCCGATCGAAACAGGGTCGCCTAAGTGCAAAATATTGAGATGCTTCGCCCGATATAGCGCCACCAGTGTGCCCGCAGCCAACCACGGCAGCACGGCCCAAATAAACGGCCAATCATCGCCCCAAATGTTGCCGGAAAGCCAGCGGGCGATAAAATCGACTTTTGTCCGGTCGGCGGCGGAAATGAGGACGATCATCAGCCCAGATAGCGCCATCGACATGCCGACGCCGGTTAAGATAAACGGCACCGGCTGCAGCCCGGTTGTTTTCTTGTAGGAGATGGCATAGATGGCAACTGCTGTCAGAATCGCCCCGGTGAAGGCAACGAGCGGCAAGGCGTAAAGAAATGTTCCGGCCTCAATCGGAAAAAACAAAAAGAACAAGGCGACGCCCGCGCCTGCGCCGGCGTTGATCCCAAGCACGCCCGGGTCGGCGAGGTCATTGCGCGTGAGGCCTTGCAATACGGCCCCGGATAAGGCGAGCGCCATGCCGGCCAACAAGGTGATGAAAAGGCGCGGCAGGCGAAGGGAAAACAAAATGAATTCCTCTTCCATCGAACCGTAGCCCAATAGTGTCGGGACGATGCGGTTATATGAGAGCGGCGCATCGCCGGTGCTTAAGGCGACGGCCGCTGTTGCGGCAATGAGCAACGCAAGCACGGCAAAGAGCGAAAAACTTTTTTTTCTCATGAAAAGCCCCTCCCTTGTTTCCGCACGACGAAGAGGAAAAACGGCAAGCCGATGACGGCGATGATGGCGGCCACCGGCGTTTCAAACGGGGCATTGACCGTGCGCGCCGCCGTGTCGGCCAGCACCATGGCGCTGGCGCCGACAGTCGCTGACAGCGGGATGACAAACCGGTAGTCGGCGCCGGCTATTGCCCTCACGAGGTGAGGAACCATTAAGCCGATAAAGGTGATATTGCCGGCGATGGCGACCGACGCTCCTGTTAATAAAAACACAGCGAAAAACAGCCATGTTTTGACGGTCGTTGTTTTTTGCCCAACGCCAACCGCGACGTCTTCACTCAAACTAAGGATCGTCAGCTGCCGTGAATACCATGCGGCAATAGCGAGCCCGGTCGTGATGAGCGGGATGACGACCGACAATTGTTTCCATGAAGCTCCGGCCACCCCGCCTGACGTCCACATCGAGACGTCTTTGGAAATGTGGAAATACAGTCCGATTCCTTCGGCGATGGCGAATAAAAGCGTCGAAACCGCCGAGCCGGCCAAGACGATGCGAAGCGGTGAAAACCCTCCTTTGCGGGCGGCGCCGATGCCAAAGACGGCCCCTGCCCCGGCGGCCGCACCAAGCAAACAGGCGACCGTGATCAAAAGATAATGGGCGGAAGGGAAAAAGGCCATTGTCATGGCCAACGCTGCGTTTGCGCCGGCGGTGAGGCCAAGGAGACCGGGGTCGGCAAGCGGATTGCGCGTCACCCCCTGCATGATCGCTCCGGCGACGGCAAGGCCGGCGCCGACAAAGGCGGCCGCTGTTTCGCGCGGCAGACGGAGCTCGCGAATGAGATCAAGCTGTTTGCTTTGTTGATCGGAAAACAACGCCCGCCATACGTCGCTCCATGTCGTATCGGCGACGCCGACTCGCATCGAGCCAAACCAAACGGCGACAAGCAGGCCAAGCGACAGAAAAAACATATAACGAAACGGCCAACGCCGGCGGTCTGCGTCCATTGGTGACTCCCCCTTTGACACAAAGAAGGACGGGACATTCACTGCCCATGAACGCCCCGTCTCGTCGTTATTGGCCTAAAAAATGTTTTTTAAAGAAATCGAGTTGGTAGTCTAACGTAATCGGGTCGTTGAAATAAAATGCCTTCGCATCGGCGACAAACATATGGCCGTTTTTGACAGCAGGGATGTTTTTGAACGTGTTCGTTTCCATAAACGATGTGTCGCCGTCGTGGTTTTTGCTTAAGATGAGATAATCGCCGACAAACTGCGGGAGCGCCTCAAGGGAAACGGCATAGTAGCCCGGTTTGAGCGCCTGTTCTTCTACAGCTTTTGGCATTTTCAGCTTCATTTCTTGATACAAAATCTCAGTGCCGCGCGCCCAGTTGTTGCCGAACACATACAGCTGCTTATCAAAGTTTTCGACTACAGTGACGGTCGCGTTTTCGCCAATTTTGGCCCGGATTTCTTCCCCGGCTTGTTGCGCCCGTTGTTTGAAATCGTCGATCCACGCTTTCGCTTCTTTTTCTTTATTCAACAGTTTCCCGATTTCCAAAAACTGTGTCAAATAATCGACTTTGCCGTATGTAAAGGTGACGGTCGGCGCGATTTTGCTTAATTTGTGGACGTTTTTCGTATTGGATAATCCGATGATTAAGTCCGGTTTTAACGCCATAATTTTTTCAATGTCTTCATCGGTCACGACTTCGGCATCTTTCAGTTTTTCTTGAAAAAGCGGGCTCATTTTCGACCACGAATCCACGCCAACAACGGGGACGTCCAAGGCCAGCACATGTCCGGCAAACGTCGATAAGACGACGACGCGCTTCGGATTAGCCGGCACTTCCACCGGTCCGTTTTCCGATTGGTATGTAATCGTTTCTGTCTTTTTTTCTTTTGGTGAAGCGCTGTTGTTCTTTTGATCGTCCGCCGCGTTGCCGCATGCGCTTAGCACAAGCGCGAACATCAGCAACAATGCAAGCCATGTTTTCCTCATGATGAATAAACCTCCCTGAGCAATTGATAAGTGAAGCAAATTGGTTTGTTCGTCCGCGGGTCGCGGCCGATGTCGGCGTCGATGCCGAACACGTCGCGGAGCACTTCGCGGCAGATAACGTCTTCGCTCCGCCCGGACTTGATGATGGCTCCTGCTTTCATAGCGATGATATAGTCGGCAAAGCGGGCCGCCTGGTTGATGTCATGAAGCACCATGACGATCGTCCGCCCTTCTTCTTGGTTCAGCCGCTCAAGCAGCTCGAGCACCTCAAGCTGATGGGCGATGTCCAAATACGTCGTCGGTTCATCCAAAAAGATGATGTCGGTCTCTTGAGCGAGCGCCATGGCGATCCAGACGCGCTGCCGCTGCCCGCCCGAGAGCGCATCGACCGGCCGGTGCTTTAAGTCGGCCGTTTTGGTGACGTCAAGCGCCCAGTCAATCGCTTCATAATCCCGCTTTGTCAGCCGTCCGAATCCTTTTTGATACGGAAAGCGGCCGTACGAGACGAGCTCAGCGACCGTTAATCCGCTTGTCGCTTCCGGCGTCTGCGGCAAAATGGCCATTTTTTTCGCCAGCTCTTTCGTCGGTTGCTGGGAAATGGCTTGACCGTCTAAAATGACCGCGCCCGATTGTGGGGAAATGATGCGCGTCAACGTCTTGAGCAGCGTCGACTTGCCGCACCCGTTCGGCCCGATAATGGCAGTGATTTGCCGATCGGGAATGCGGACGGACAATCGTTCAAAAATCGTCCGGTCGTCATAGCGGACGGTGAGCTCCTCGGCATACAAGCGAACCATGCGGCCACCTCCTTTTGGACTAAGAAAATGAAAATCACTATCATTAACAATCTTTATTATAACGAAATTCTTAAAAAAGACAATGAATTTTCTCATCGAAAAAACAAGTTTTATTTACCGGGCGCCGGCGATGGCGCATGTGATCGCCATTGCCCGCCAGGCGGCGGCCGTGGATGTCACCGTGCTTTTGACCGGAGAGTCGGGCGTCGGAAAGGAAGAGTTAGCGAACTTCATCTGGAAGCAGAGCGCGCGCAGCGGCCGTCCGTTTGTGAAGGTAAACTGCGGGGCGATTCCGGAGACGATGATGGAGTCCGAGCTGTTCGGCTATGAGCCCGGGGCGTTCACCGGTGCGGCGAAAAAAGGAAAAAAGGGTTACTTTGAACAGGCGGATGGCGGGACGATTTTTCTCGATGAAATTAGCGAAATCCCGCTCCACCTGCAAGTAAAACTCCTTCGTGTGCTTCAGTCGATGGAAATTATGCGCTTGGGGGCTGAGGCGCCCAAACGGATCGATGTCCGCATCATCGCCGCAACGAACAAACCGCTTGAAGAGCTGGTCGCCGCCGGGCGGTTCAGAGCTGATTTGTTTTACCGGCTGAACGTCATGCCGATCGCCATTCCGCCGTTGCGCGACCGGAAGGAAGACATCCCGCTGTTGGTCGACCATTATCGAAAGCGGTTTGCTAAAAAGTATCAAAAACAGCTCGTGTTCACCGACAGGGCGCTTGCGATGATGATGGACTACCATTGGCCTGGCAACGTCCGCGAGCTCGTCAACGCCATTGAGCGCATGTTTGTAACGTCTGCCGCGCCCGTCGTCGACGAAGATCACGTGGCGAAATGGCTTCATCTTGAGCCGCCGACGGCTGCCGATCCGGTGTCAGTCAGCGAGGTCGTTCCGCTCAAACAAGCGGTGGCGGACGTCGAGCGCCAGCTCATCATCAAAGCGCTTCATCATGCGCGCACGTATCGGCGGGCGGCGAAGCTGTTGGGTGTCGATGCGTCGACCCTTGTGCGCAAGGCGCAAAAATATGGAATCGAATCACGGGGAGGGGAAGAAGATGGATTTTACGTTGCCAGCCGAGATTGAATTTTTAAAAGAAAACGTCCGTAAATTTGTGAAAGAAGTCGTGGAACCGGTGGCCATGGACATTGAAGAAAACGACCACATTCCAGAAGATATTATTGAAAAATCGAAAGCCATGGGGCTGTTCGGCTTAAGCATCCTGGAAGAATACGGCGGCCTTGGCTTGTCGATGGTCGGCAAATGCGCCATTTATGAAGAACTCGGGAAAACGCATAACGGCTATACGACATTAATCGGCGCTCATACCGGCATCGGTACGGTCGGCATCGTCGAGCTCGGCACCGAGGAACAAAAGCGGCGCTACTTGCCAAAAATGGCGACAGGCGAATGGATCGGCGCCTTTGCCTTAACCGAGCCGAGCGCCGGCTCGAACGCCGCCGCAATCGGCCGTGTGCCAAGGCCAAGCATCATCGCCCAGCCGCCGGCAAGCTCCACCATCGTCACGATGTAGGCGAGCCAGCCGGGAAGCCCCATCGCCGCAAACGAATCGGCCGCCGCCTCAAGCCCCCGCTGCCATTTCACCCAGCCATGGGCGAAAAAGATGAACCCGGTGACAATCCGCAACAGAAAGGCGCCGAATTCCTGGGAATGCATGAGATTCTCCCTCCTTGTCCCAACAGCATGGTAGTACAATGTATGCGGGTGGGTCCGCCCCCATGCCTTTCGTTCGCCATTTGACTAGCGATGGGTTACAATGGAGGGGAAGCGCGTCAAAAGTAGAGGAGGATGGCCATGAAAATTGAAGTATGGTCCGATTTTGTCTGCCCGTTTTGCTATATCGGCAAACGCCGATTGGAACAGGCGCTTGAGCCATTTCCGCACCGGGAAGACGTTGAAATCGTATTCCGCAGCTTTGAACTCGATCCAAACGCACCAAACGAGACCCCATTGACGATTCATGAAATCATCGCCAACAAATACGGCATTTCGCTCGAGGAAGCGAAGCGGGCGAACGCCGATATCGGCCGGCAGGCGGAGGCGGTCGGTTTGACGTTCCGCTTTGACACGATGAAGCCGACGAATACGTTTGACGCCCACCGGTTGGCTCAATATGCGAATGAAAAAGGAAAGCTTCAAGATGTCGTCGAGCGGTTGTTTTACGCCTATTTTACGGAGTCGAAGCGAATCAGCGACCGCAATGTGCTGCTTGCGATCGCCGAAGCAGCCGGGCTTGACCGGACGGAAGCGGAAGAAGTGTTGGCCAGCGGCCGCTACACACAAGAGGTGCGCCGCGATGAGGAAGAAGCGGCGGCGTTGGGCGTCCGCGGCGTGCCGTTTTTCGTTCTGAACCGGAAGTATGCGATTTCCGGCGCCCAGCCGGTTGAGGTGTTCCGGCGGGCGCTGGAGAAGGTATGGGAGGAAGAACAATCGCGGCCGCTGCAGCCGCTGTCGACTGATCAAGGCGGGACGTGCACCGACGAAGGGTGCTCTATTTAAGAAAATAAATCAAAAGGAAAAGCCGGTTAGGGATGCCTAGCCGGCTTTTTTGCGAAGCCCCATAATGAAACAATGGGAGAGAAGATTAACCGCGTTTCACAAACAGCGGCAAGTCCGTATGCCCCATGCCGCGGACGTAGACGAACAGCTGGCCTTTATGATGAATTTCGTGATCCATTGCCATTTGCAACAACTGTTTGGTTGGAATTTGAATGCCGAAAATCGATGTTAAATCGAGCGTTCGGTCGAAGTCGTCATCGCGCATCGATTCGATGAGCTGCTTCGTTTTTTCCGTATACGAATCCACCAGCTTGGCCAAATTCGTCTCCGATTCCTCGATTTTTTGCCGGAACAGCGATGGATCGCCGTGTTTCGCCGTGTTGGCGAAATTGTAGAAGCTGAACAGCATATGTGTCGCCAGCTGCTTTGCTGTCATCGAGGTCGGCGTCGGTTTGTAATCATAATGCGCCTCGTCGATTTTGTGGATCAATTCCATCGTGACATGGCGGTGGGAAAGGAAATATTGCACCCATTGTTGTGCGCGGGACATGCGTATTCCTCCTTTGGAATTCATTTCCTCGTCCTATTATACCACAAATAGAGGAAATGTTGGCGGCTAGTGTTTCTCCTTGTTTTGGTCCTTTGCCTGTCACCTTTTCCTTTCAAATGCTTATTCTATTAATAAAATAAGGAAAAATGTGGAGTGGATGTCCCTATATTGTCTTCGTGAAAAACGCCGGACATGTAAGGAAGGGGAGAAAACGACGATGCCGAAAATTTTTATTGACCCCGGTCATGGGGGAAGAGATACCGGAGCGATCGGCAACGGGTTGTTGGAGAAAGACATTACGTTGTTTATCGCTCTTGAAATCAACCGTCTGCTGCAAAATGAGTATGAAGGAGTGTTGGTGCAGCTGAGTCGGACAAAAGATGAAACGGTGCCGCTTGAGGAGCGGACCGATCGGGCCAATCAATGGGGGGCGGATTTATACGTGTCGATTCATGTGAATGCCGGTGGCGGCACGGGGTATGAAGATTATATTTATAATCGGCTTGATGACGATTCGGTAACAGCCCGCATCCGCGATGCCATTCATGAAGAAGTCGTCAAGGCTACAGGATTTCGCGACCGTGGGAAAAAGAAAGCAAACTTCCATGTGCTGCGCGAAACAGTGATGCCGGCGGTGCTCACGGAGAATGGATTTATTGATCGAAAAGAGGATGCAGAAAAATTGAATGACACCCAGTTTTTGCGAACAGTCGCCCGTGGGCATGTGAATGGAATGGCACGGGCATTGGATCTGACAAAAAATCAAACCTCTTTTTAACTTCCCTCCGAAAGAAGTCTCCTACTTCTAAACGTGAAGGTGCGCCAGCACCAGTGAAAGTGGGAGATGAATTTCGGTTGGCGTTAGCCAACGAATAGGATAGAATATGGCTAGAACGGACACCTTCGGAACGAAGGGAAGCGTAAAGGGTTCTTGTGTGTAGCTTACCGTTCAGCGAACACACACAAGTCGCTTGAAGCCCCCACCTCTAAGCGAAGCGTAGGTGGTGGGTAGTTCACCGCGTGTGACAGTGGATGGAACGCAAGTCGAGGCATTTGCGGAGAAGGAAAATGTGCTGTGTCAAGTGGAGCGTTATTTAGGAAGAGCGAAGCGGATTGTGCTTGAACAAGTCGAGGAATGACGGGAATGCTTGCCTAGTTTCAGCTGGGCGAGCGTTTTTTTGTCCGTTTGTCCTAGAAGGGTAGTGATGGAGTGAAAAAAACACGAAAAACACGGTGTTCTCAAGTTGAGAAGCCTTTTAAAACCAGGCCTTCTCTCGCGCCCCAAAACACTGATTAAGCGAAAGTCACCGTTTTTCACCGGCCTTCTAGAAAAAAAGAGGGAAGCGCTTATTGTGCGCTTCCCTCTTCATTTTCGCGTTTGTTGTAATCGTATTTCGACGGATCGACCGGTTCGAAGCCTTTTGGGGTATAGAACCGGAGCAAATCGCCGTAAACAACCTTATCCGACAGGTCGAGCTTCGTGCGGACGATTTGTTCGAGACGTTGAATCTCCGGCGTTTCTTCAAGCGGCTCGCCCGTTTTCGTATCATAGTACTTGCCGTTGACCGCTGTCACGGTTGGCGTTACGAAGTCACCGTTGCGGAACGGGATGATTTCTTGATGGTCCGGCGACAACAAGTCCGTTCCGAAGTGGACGTAATTTTTCGTGTCGATGCCAAGCAAATGCAACAAAGTCGGCAACAAGTCGATTTGGCCGCCGAATTCATGAATGACGCCGCCTTTTATGCCTGGGACATGGATGAACAGCGGCACTCGTTGTAACTGGGCGTGTTCATACGGCGTGATTTCCTTGCCTAAAATTTGCGACATGGCCTTGTTGTGATTTTCCGAAATGCCATAATGGTCGCCGTACAAAATAATGACCGAGCGGTCGTACAGACCGGATTTTTTCAAGTAATCAAAGAACTCTTTGATGGCCTCATCCAAGTAGCGGGCCGTTTGGAAGTAACGGTCGACCGTTCCGTCTCCCGTCGTTGCCGGCGGGATTGTGGCATCTTCCTCGCTGATCGGGTACGGGAAGTGGTTCGACAGTGTAATAAATTTCACATAGAACGGCTCTTTCAACGTTTCCAACAGCGGGATCGACTCCCGGAAGAACGGTTTGTCTTTCAACCCGTAGTTCAAGACGTCCTCGTCGTTCATATCATAGTAGCTGGCGTCAAAGAAATGATCGAACCCGAACGATTTGTAAATTTCATCGCGGTTCCAGAACGATTTGTAGTTGCCGTGGAAAACCGCGCTTGTGTAACCGTATTGGCGCAAAATGGCAGGAGCCGCATGGTACGTATTTTGCCCTTTCGTCGTGAAGACGGCCCCTTGCGGCAGGCCATAGAGCGAGTTTTCGAGCATAAACTCTGCGTCCGATGTTTTCCCTTGACCCGTTTGATGGAAGAAGTTATCGAAATAGAATGTGTTCGGATCGCGGGTGAGCGAGTTTAAAAACGGCGTCACTTCCTGGCCATTCAGTTTGTAGTTGATTAAAAAGTTTTGGAATGACTCCAAGTGAATATAGATGACGTTCATTCCTTTGGCGACGCCGAAATACTTCGGATTCGGCTCGGCATATGTCGCCTGCACATGGTTCAATACGGTTGTGATGTCGCTTTTGTTCGCGAACGCCCGTTGTGTCGACGATTTCATGCTTTGGATCGTGTCATAGATCAAGTAGTTGTATACCCCTAAATATTTGACGATATAGTTGCGGTCAAACGTTCTAGTCAACAGCTGCGGGCGGTCGGCTTCCGCGAGCGCCAAGTTGACGCTGAACATTAAAATGGCCGAAGCAAAAATAACGCCTTTTTTGACGCGACCGGCCCGCACCGGCGGAAGCGGGAACCGTTTCGAGAACACGATCACTGCCAAAATGATCGTGTCCAAGAAATAAAGCGGGTCATACCATCTGAGCAATTCCAAAATGCTGCCGCCGAGATCGCCAAAGTTTTTCGTTTGCGTCAACGTCGGCAATGTAATAAAATCGCTGAAAAAGCGATAATAGACGATATTGGCGTATAAAATGAACGACAAAATGAGATTAATAGTAACGAGCCGCCTATATACCCGTGTTTCTCTGCCCAATAGGGCTAAGCCAAAGAAAAACACCGCCGAGCTGATCGGATTGATCAACAGCAAAAACTCCTGCATGGAGTTGCTGATGCCAAGGTTAAATTCCGCTAGATAGGCGACATACGTCTTCAGCCAAAACAAGAGCACCGCCAAAATAAAAAAACCAATATATTGGTTAGGGAGAGAACGGCATTTTGTCAACAATTTCTTTCCAATCGTTTTCACGTTCTCTTCTCCTCCTTTGTCTCGTATTCTCGAAAGATCCATTTCTATTTCTATTCTTCTATGAACAGCTTCCGCGCATAGCAGCCAGCATTTTGTCCTGACATCATTTTACATCGGAACGTCTCCATGTCAAGTAGCATAATACGTCTTTTGCCAAAAGTCAATGGAATGTTTTTTAAGGATTGACGGGCGCCTCCCTCCTTGCCACCTCGTTTCCCTGTATGGCGATGGACTGCCACTCATATATGACGAATGGAAATCGAAAAGGTTTCAACTGCCCTTCTGAAAACGTCCCGATGCGCGTGGCCATGCCCTTTACCCATTTTATTAGACAACGAGGACATTATGATAAAAATTATTGGCTGTACCGGAATCGGCTTGTTTTTGGTATATTTTTTCTATGCATTATCCACAAACTATAAGGAAGAACTGGATGAAGGGAAAGAGGTAAGCCATGCCAATGAATCCGAAAGGCAAATTTTTTGATCCGCCGAAAATTCTCGTGTCCGGATTTGCGCTCATTATTTTGATTGGAGCGCTGCTGTTGATGCTTCCTGTTGCGACCGTGGATGGAAAGGGGTTGCCGTTTTTAGACGCGCTGTTTACAGCGACTTCCGCGACGTGCGTAACTGGACTTGTTGTCGTCGACACCGGGACGACGTTTACCCTGTTTGGCCAGCTTGTCATTTTGGCGCTCATTCAAGTCGGTGGGCTCGGATTTATGACGTTTGCGACGCTGTTTGCCTTTTTGTTTGGCAAACGCATTTCGTTGAAAGAACGGCTCATCCTCCAAGAGGCGCTCAATAATTTGACGATCGAGGGCATCGTTCGGCTCGTCAAACGCATTTTCCTTTTTACTGTTGTGATTGAAGGGATCGGCGGGGTGTTGCTCTCAATCCGCTTTGCCTTTGACATGCCGCTCGGCCGGGCGATTTACTTTGGCTTTTTCCATGCGATTTCGAATTTTAACAACGCCGGGTTTGATTTAATGGGTGAGTTCCGCAGCTTGACCGGCTATGTGGACGATCCGGTCGTCAGCCTTGTTGTGCCGATTTTGATTATTTTAGGTGGAATCGGCTTTATTGTCATGAATGAAGTGTACGAGTATAGGCAGATGCGCCGCCTTTCCCTTCATACGAAGGTCGTCGCCATTACGACGGCATGGCTGCTAGTAGCCAGCATGGCGCTGATATTGCTGCTGGAGTGGAACAATCCGAAGACGATGGGGCCGCTGTCGCTCTCAGGCAAGTTTCTGTCCGCGTTTTACCAGGCGGTCACTCCGAGAACGGCGGGCTCGAATACGCTTAACATCCCGGATTTGACGCAGCCGACGCTGTTTTTGATCGTGTTTCTCATGTTTGTCGGCGCTTCCCCGGGTTCGACGGGCGGCGGAATCAAAACAACGACCTTTACGACGTTGCTCGGCGCGGTTTGGTCGCAAATTCGCGGGAAGGAAGACGTCATTTTGTTCCGAAAACGAATTGTCTATGATACGGTATACAAGTCGCTGACCGTGACCATGAGCGGGCTGTTTATCGTCATGTTTGTAACGATGGTGTTGACGATCACCGAAAGCGGAAAAGACTTTCTCATGATTTTATTCGAAGCGACGTCGGCGTTTGGGACCGTCGGACTGTCGATGGGACTGACTCCAGAGTTGTCTCCGCTTGGAAAGACGGTCATTATCTTGACGATGTTTGCCGGCCGCGTCGGTCCGCTGACGATCGCGTACGCGGTCACGCTGCGCCGTCAGCCTGATCCGTTCCGCTATCCGAAAGGGAAAATTATGATTGGATAGAGGCAAGACAGGAAAAAGAAAGAAAGTGTAAAGATAAGGACGGTTTATGCGAAAAAGCGGCTCAAAGGCAGAGAAAATTGTTGTTTTTTCCGCTTTTTCACTGTTTACGGAGAAAAGGAGGAGGAGTAATATATGGAAGCAGAAACAACTGAATATTTAGCGCTGAATCCGTCATGGAGCGGGGGACCCACTTGTTGCAACGCTCGTTGCTAGGGGTGAATCCGAAAGGACGGGCATCTCTCCAAGCCCGAACCCGACAGCTAACCTCGCAAGCGCTTTGGGGAGGGACGAGTATGGTTTTGAACCAAACGTAGCCGTTGAGCGCGTCCTCAGCGGTTTTTTCTTTTTGAATCAACTCGAATATGCTTTGGGAGGAACGGAAGCATGGCTTCGTTAAAACGTTTGTTGATTGGGAAACCGATGGAGACAAAACGGCTCAAACATGAAAAATTGCCGAAATGGAAAGCGTTGGCCGTTTTTTCTTCCGATGCCCTGTCATCGGTGGCCTACGCGACGGAAGAAATTTTGCTTGTGCTTGCTTTATTAGGGACAAGCGTCTTTTTCTATTCGCTGCCGATCGCGGTGGCGATTTTAGTATTGCTTTTGTTAGTGACCTTGTCGTATCGGCAAATCATTTACGCGTTTCCGTCCGGCGGCGGGGCGTATGTCGTCGCCCGCGACCATTTGGGGACGAAAATTAGTTTAGTGGCCGGGGCGGCGCTGATGATCGATTATATTTTAACTGTCGCCGTCAGCATCAGCTCCGGCGTCGCCGCGCTGACATCGGCGTTTCCGGGGCTGCTGCCGTGGAAAGTGGAGCTCGCTGTCGCTCTTGTCTTGCTTTTAATGGTGCTCAATTTACGCGGCATTACCGAATCCGCAACGGTTTTCGCCTACCCGACGTATGTGTTCATTGGCTTCGTTCTTGTGATGATCGCTGTCGGCGGGTGGCAGTTGTGGCAGGAAGGATGGCATGGGTTTACGATGCATGAGCATGCTTCCACAGCTCACATGTTTGCGTCCGGTTACAGTTTGTTTATTTTGCTGCGCGCCTTTTCATCGGGATGTTCGGCGATGACTGGGGTCGAAGCAATCAGCAACGGCGTGCCGGCGTTCCGGCCAGACAGTTCAAAAAACGCCGCCATTACGATGGGATGGATGTCCACATTGCTTGGCGTGATGTTTTTAGGCATCACCGTGTTGGCGGCGGGATTCGGCGTTACTCCGACCGAGCATCAAACGGTCATTTCGCAAATCGGACGCCATGTGTTTGGGAATGGTCTTTTGTTTTACTTGTTTCAGCTGGCGACGATGGTCATTTTAGTGCTCGCGGCGAATACGAGTTTTGCCGGGTTTCCGCAGTTGACGTCGATTATGGCGAAGGACGGTTTTTTGCCGAGAAGCTTGGCGGCCCGGGGCGATCGCCTTGTGTTTTCCAATAGCATTATATTGTTGAGCGTGCTGGCGATCGCATTGATCATCGCGTTTCATGCCAAAACCCATTCGCTCATCCCGCTTTATGCGGTTGGCGTCTTTCTTTCCTTTACGATCGGTCAGAGTGGGTTGATTAAAAAATTATGGAATCGGGAAGAAGGACGGAAATTCGGCGTGCTGCTCACCGTCGAAACGGGAGCGGTGGTCACCGGGATCGTCACGCTCGTCACGATGATCGCTAAATTTACGCAAGGGGCCTGGAGCGTCATCGTGGCGATTCCGCTGTTCGTCTGGATGTTCATCCGAATTCACGAGCATTACAAAAAAATTGGCGAGCAATTGCGGCTTGACGAACGGGAGTGGCAACAGCGCGAGAAACTGTTGAAACCAAAAGTCATTATTCCCATTTCCGGCGTCAGCAAAGTGGTCGCCCAATCCGTTCAGTACGCTCGCAGCATTTCCGACGACATTACGGCACTGTCGATTATTTTCGACGAAAAAGACGAACAAAAGCTGCGGCAAAAGTGGGAGAAGTTTTATCCGGACATTCCGTTGGAAGTCATCTATTCACCGTACCGAACCATTTTGTCGCCATTATTAGAATACATCACGAAAGCGGAAAAAGAAGCAGACCGCGCGCCGGTGACAGTGCTCTTGCCGCAATTTATTGTGAAAAAATGGTGGCATACATTTTTGCATAACCAAACCGCCATCATCTTGCGCTTTTTCTTGATCATGAAAAAAGATGTGGTCATTGCGACGCTGCCGTATCATTTGCGGGAATAATGTCGAGAAAAGGGGAAACATTTCCCCGGAAATCGATGCGTGTCGAATGGCAAGAAAGTCCCCTCTCTGTACGGAATTGCATATCGTACGGCAGGGGGGGGATTCCTATGTGGTTATGGGTGTCCATGATTTTGCTCGCTTTCAGCGTGAGCATGGACAGTTTGAGCGTAGGCATGACGTATGGAATGAGAGGTGTCCGTTTCTCCTTTGTTTCGTTGGTGCTGATCGCATTCATGTCCGGGGCGGTGGTGTTTGCGTCCATGAACATCGGCCGCCTGTTGGCGCTTTTTTTGCCGTTGCAAGTCGAGCGAGGGCTTGCTTCGGTCATTCTCATGGCGCTTGGCGGTTGGGCGATTTATAACGTCTATAAACCAAAGGGAGACGGGAGCGAGTTTTCGATGGAGCCTGATGAAGCAGGGGGGGCTAACCGTTTCAGCGGCACTGTTCAAGTATTGAAACGCCCCGAACTTGGCGATCTTGATCGTTCAGGCACGATCAGTCAAAAAGAAGCGTTATTAATCGGCATTGCTCTTTCGATGGATTCCTTTGGCGCCGGGATCAGTTCGTCGCTTTTGCATTTTCCGCCGCTTTCGTTTGCCTTGCTGGTTGGTATGTTCAATCTTGTGTTCATCAGACTCGGCTTATCGTTGGGGTATATGGTGTCAAAAACAAGAATCATGAAAAGGGCGACCATGCTGCCTGGGGTTGTATTGATCGTCTTGGGGTTGATCAAATTATTTCGGTGACACCATGTTGGCGGCTTGTTCGTAATTCAAGTGTGAATAAGATGAAAAAAAGGAGAGAGGTCCGATGTGGAAAAAGTTTTTATCGAGACTCGGCATCAGCGCTGCCAAAGTGGATCTCGTGCTGCATCGCTCGCATGTACGCCTTGGTGAAACGTTGGAAGGGGAATTTTTGCTGGAAGGTGGTTCAGTCGCCCAACACATTCGGAACTTAGATGTCGTATTGCAATTAGAAGTGCAAGCGGAAGGGAAGGCATATCGCAAAACCGCGGCGGTGATCCCGGTCGCGTCTTCGTTTACGATTCAGCCTAGCGAGCGGAAAGTGCTCCCGTTTTCGTACACACTGCCGCACCATTTGCCGATCAGCCGCCCCACGGTTCGTTATACGTTCGTCACCCGGCTCGATATTGCCGCTGGGGTGGATGCATATGACCAAGACGCCATTCACATTTTGCCGCCGACCGCCTTGGATCAAGTGTTTTCCGCATTGGCTGCCTTAGGATTCCGGGAGAAACCGGCATCTGGGAGCATTACACCGTACGGACAAGAATTTTCATTCTTCCCAACGGGTGAGTTTCAAGGGATCGTCCAGGAGGTTGAGTTTTTTGCCCTTGTCGAGGGAGAAGGGGTGCGTTTGTATATGGAGATCGACGTCCGCCACGGCTTTGGCGGGGAACGCGAAATGAAACGGGAACTGTTGATTACTCACGAACAGCTTCGCGATTCGGCGGCGGCAGCCCGTCTGCTTCGAGAAGCCATCGAAGAGGCGGTGCAGGCGGCTGGGGCGTTCGGCCAGCTGAGTGGGCATCCGTTGGCAACGCCACATTCGCCAATCTATAGCCATCCCGTAGGCCATTATTCACCCGTCCATCATTCGCACCATGGCGGACATGGATGGGCCGGAGCCATTGGCGGATTCGCGGCTGGCATGTTGGCGGGAATGGTAGCGGAGGAGTTGCTCGACGATGCAGTTGATGATGTGGCTGACGGTCTGGATGTCGATGACTGGTTTGACGGCGGCGATGGATTTGATGGCGGGGATTGGCTGTAAACAGGATGGAGGAAGGCGTTTCGCCTGAGGCGAGACGCCTTTTTTGCCGATACGGAAGGCCCGTACAATGGTGACCGTTTCCTTTTTATAGGCATATAACAGTAAATGGAAATGAACTGATAAAAAACGAGGGGGAAGCGTGATGAACCATATGCATGGGCAAATGCACGGCCATCGCCATTTGGCATGGCATGAAACGTTGGAGCTGCATGAATTGATCGCTTTTCAGGCCAACGCGTTAATGAAAATGAAAAAGGCTGTCGGCAAGATCGACTGTCCTGAGTTGAAAGGGCTTTATACGGAAACGATTCAAGGATTGGAAACGAACTTGCGCGAGCTGCTTGCCTTCATTCCGGCGGCACCGATGATGGAAGAAAGCCGCGACCATGATGATGGCGACCGGGCCTTGCACGCTGGCGATTTGCTTGGCTTTTCAAAAACGGCAGTGCGTAATTATGCTGCTGCCATTACCGAGGCGGCGACGCCGGTGTTGCGCAAAACGTTTGTCAAACATCTGCTCAAAGCCATTGACACGCACGAAAAAGCGTTCAACTATATGTATGAACGTGGTTACTATCCGGCGTACGACCTCGCCCAGCTTCTTTATCATGATGTCCGTAATGCGCAAAAGGCGTTGTCAATGGGATATGAACGATGATGGAAACGAGCCGCTCCCGCCAACGGAGCGGCTTCTTTCATTGCGGCAGGGAGGTGCAGACGATTGGATCACGAATACATAAAGCATAAAATAAAGCAAGGAAATAGTGAAAAGAATGAAGGAGGCGCCATCGATGCGTTGCTATATCGTTTTCGACATTGGCGGCACGTATGTGAAACATGCCGTCATGAACGAGCGCGGTGATTTTTTGGAAAAGGGGCGCTACCGTTCGGAGCGTCATGACTTTCAACGGTTTCGCGACGACTTGCTTCGCGTCGTCCGCCACGCGCAGGCGAGTTACGAACTTTCTGGCATCGCGATCAGTTCGGCAGGCAGCGTCGACAGCGACATCGGTGTCATTGGCGGAAGCAGCGCCTTGCCGTGCATTCACGGCCCTAACTTTAAAGACGTATTCGGCGGGGCGACGGGTCTGCCGGTGGAGCTGGAAAATGATGCGAACTGTGCGGCGCTTTGTACCACTACCTAGAACGGCGTGGGGAGATGGGGGCAGGCCCATTTCCGCCCGCTGACTGATGACTGACGCTCTTCCCGGCATCACACCCATCCAAAAACGTGCGGGTAGTAGAAACGAATGATTTGTAGTACAATAGAGCAGGCACGGCCGAAGCAGGGTGTTATTTCGCCCGCCCGGCCCATATGTATAAAAAGGACGACCCCGCGCAGAAAGGATGGAACGAATGAACTGGATCGAGCTGTTGAAGGCGGTTATTTTAGGGATGGTCGAGGGGCTGACCGAGTTTGCCCCTGTGTCTTCGACCGGGCATATGATCATTGTGGACGATCTTTGGTTGAAATCGACCGAGTTTTTAGGCAAGTACGCGGCGAATACGTTTAAAGTCGTTATCCAGCTCGGCTCGATTTTGGCCGCTGTTGTGGTGTTTAAAGACCGATTTCTCGATTTGCTTGGTTTCCGCGGCCGCCATCCGGGCGGACATCCGCGGCTGACGCTTCTTCACGTCATCGTCGGCCTGCTTCCAGCCGGGGTGCTCGGCGTCTTGTTTGAAGACTACATCGACGAACATTTGTTTTCTACGAAAACGGTGCTCATCGGCCTTGTGCTCGGCGCGCTGCTCATGATCGCCGCCGACAAATTCGCGAAAAGAGCTGCGCGGGCGCAGACGGTCGACGAAATTACGTACAAACAGGCGTTTCTCGTCGGATTGGTGCAATGCTTATCGTTATGGCCCGGTTTTTCCCGCTCCGGTTCGACGATTGCCGGCGGGGTGCTCGTCGGCATGAGCCATCGCGCCGCCGCCGATTTCACGTTCATTATGGCTGTTCCGATCATGGCTGGGGCGAGCGGGCTGTCGCTGTTGAAAAACTGGCAATACGTCACGGCTGCCGACATCCCGTTTTTCATCGCCGGTTTTTTGAGCGCCTTCGTCTTTGCCTTGCTGGCGATCCGTTTCCTCTTGCAGCTCATCAACCGCATCCGCCTCGTGCCGTTTGCGGTATATCGGATCGTGCTAGCCGTTGTTATTTCTTTGTTATACTTTTAGTCGCGCCGCTTGGCGGAGGTGTTCCGCCGGGCGGTTGTTTGTTATCTTCTACTTTTACTCTGTTGGCTGGCATGCATTCCGCTTAGGGGAACAAAAGATGATGGATTGTAGAAGACCAAGGATTTAAGGGGAAATGTTGTGCTTCAACAAGGTTTTTCAAATAGAAAAGTCTTGAAACATCATCATTTGCTTTTGGGCGAGCTCCCTAAACCGCATGAATTCGTTGTTTTTCGCCAGTCCGTCTTCTAAAAAATGTTAAGAAAAGTAAAAAAATAGTTGTTGCTTATCTATACTATGGATTATAATACGGATAAGCCGTTTAGTCGAGTTGCTTATTTCCATGCCTATGCAAAATAAGGCGATGCCGAAAAAACGGCCGTGGTTAGCCGCGTCAGGCATCGCCTGCTTTCACCGGCGGGCGGTGTCTTGAATGATGGAAAGCAATGTTTGCAGCGGATCGCTTCCGCCGGCTTTCTCCATGTTTTTCCGGTAGCGCTCTTTGTTTTCATATAGGCGGCGAATGGCGGCATAGAACGATTCGTTTGTCAAGTCTTCTTCCATCAGCACTTCCGCATAGCCCGCGTTTTTAAACGAGCGGGCGTTGAGAATTTGGTCGCCGCGGCTTGCCGCTTTCGAGAGCGGGATGAGCAGCATCGGCTTGCGCAAGGCGAGCAGTTCGAAAATGGCGTTTGCGCCCGCGCGAGAGACGACGATGTCGGCCAAAGCCAACAAGTGTGGCAGCTCTTCGTTGACGTATTCGAACTGTTTGTATCCTTTTTGGTCTGCGAGGCTTGGGTCGATGTTTCCTTTGCCGCAAATGTGGATGATGTCAAATTCGGCAAGCAGCGTTGATAAGTTGGCGCGCAAGGCGTCGTTGATTCTTTTCGAGCCTAAGCTGCCGCCCATCGCCAGCAGCACCGGTTTTTTGCCGTCGAACTGGCACATCCTCCGCCCTTGGGCAACGCTGCCGTGCTTCAGTTCCTCGCGGACGACGGCGCCGATGTAGACCGCTTTATCGGCGCTGACGTGTTGCTTCGTTTCCGGAAAGGTGAGGCAAATTTTCGTCGCAAAGGGCATGGCGATTTTGTTTGCAAGACCAGGCGTCAAGTCGGATTCATGAATCACCGACGGTACACCGTTCAGCCAGGCGCCAAGAATGACGGGAACGGAGACGAATCCGCCTTTGGAGAACACGACGTCCGGCCTTTCTTTTTGGATAAGGCGGTACGCCTGCCAAACGCCTTTTAGCACGTTGAACGGATCTTTAAAGTTTTTCCAGTCAAAATAGCGTCGCAGTTTTCCGGTCGAAACCGAATAGTACGGTACGCCGTCGATGCGGCCGATGATCTCCCGTTCAATTCCCTCGTGAGAGCCGATGTAGATGATGTCCCAGCCTTGTGCTTTTAGTTTCGGAATCAAGGCGACGTTGACCATCACATGGCCAGCCGTGCCGCCGCCGGTTAAGACGATTTTCTTTCGCAATGCAGATCACCTGTCTTTTTGCAAGATGAATAACGTACAATGCGGCCGTCCCGTTCCGGCCGTCCGGCGGAACGGATATGCCGATGAATTGCTCTTTGCGGCTAGAGTTTCATACCGATTATGTATTATAGCAGATGCAATGTCATTTATGGAGGAAACCGATCGGCTGGACGTTTCGTATAGAAAAAGGGAACGCTTGGGCGTCACATGAAAATTTCATTGTTTTCCTTTTGATTTTTCATCGAAATTATATATTATTATTAAATTTAGTAGTCTGTATTATATATTATTTATTATAAATTTAGTAGTCTGTTCGCACGTTGTGATTTTTTAAAGGAAAAAATATTGCGAGGTGAGGACGATGTTGGCATGGCTTTTCGGTTGTCTGATCGCTGGAATCATCGTTTACGGGGTTGTGCCGACGATCGTCATTCGCAAAAAGCGGGTACTGTTGTTTCGGGAAGGAACAGCGCCCGATTGCCTTGCTTTGACGTTTGATGACGGTCCTGACCCGTATTATACGCCAAAACTGTTGGATTTATTAAAGAAACACGGTGTCAAGGCGACGTTTTTCGTCGTCGGCCGCAAAGCGGAACGTTATCCGGACATTGTGCGGCGCATGGTGGAGGAAGGCCATGAAGTCGGCATTCACAACTATCGCCATATAAGCAACTGGCTTGTGCCGCCGTTTTGGCTCGATTGGGGGGTGCGCCGCGCCGCTGCGGCGATTGAGCGGGCGACGGGCCAACGACCGATTTATTACCGCCCTCCGTGGGGGCATTTTAACGCATGGGCACCGATCGTACAAAAACGGTATACGACCGTGTTATGGACGCATATTGTTGGCGACTGGAACGCCAAACTGGGGGAAATGGAGTTGTTCCGCCGGTTAAAAGGAGCGTTGCGCGGCGGAGCTGTGATTGTTCTTCATGACAACGGCGATGCGTTGGGGGCCGACCGGCATGCGCCGGAGCAAATGTTGTCAGCGCTTGAGCTGCTGCTGAAAGATGAAGCAGCGAGAAAGATGCGCTGGGTGACGATTACAGAAATGAGAAACGCGCAAACTAACAAACGAATCTCGTCGATGTGATGGGGGAGCCATGGAAACAGGTGTATGGTTGCCGTACGTTCAGTCGTACGGATATGTGACGCTGTTTTTGTTTTTATTTTGCGGCATTGTCGGCATCCCAGCGCCGGAGGAAAGTTTGCTTTTTTTCGTCGGTTTGATCGTCGCCAAGGAGCAGCTGCTGCTTTGGCCGTCGCTCGCGTCATGCTGGGGAGGAGCGATGACCGGCATGGTGGCGGCGTATGGCGCCGGACGATGGTGGGGGGCGCCGTTTATGAAAAAGTACGGCAAATACGTGGGAATTACGGACGAGCGGTGGGGGAGGGCTCAGCTTTGGTTCCGCCGTTATGGGAAATGGGGCATTTTGTTCAGCTGTTATGCGCCAGGCGTCCGGCAAATCTTCCCGTATATGGCGGGGGTAAGCCGGTTTCCGTTTCGGCCGTTTTTGCTGCTTGCAGCGCTTGGAACGGCTGGATGGGTCGCCCCGATGATGTTCGTTGGGCTGCTGCTCGGCCGGCATGTCCATATTCCCCTCGTTTCTTTCCCGCTTGTCGGATTGGCGTTGTTTTTGCTGTTTTTGCTTGCGGCGTGGATCGGACAGCGGAGGCGCAAAAATCTTTCGAAAGCTAAAGGGTGCGATCGATGATGAAAGTGTTGTTCTTGCCGTTGTTTCAAATGAACACGGGACACCATAAAGTCGCGGATACGTTGATCGATTTTTTGCGGCGCCAGTTTCCGGCGGTCGAAAGCAAAAAAATCGATTTTTTGAGCTATTGCAATGAACTGATGGAAAAAATGGTGTCAGAAGCGTATTTGCGCTGGATTCGTTCACATCCCGCTTCCTATCATCGCGTGTACAAAACGTTTATGTATCAAGAGCCGCCGCGGTTCGAGTTTGTTTCATTTGAGCCATGGCTGCCATATTTCGAAAGCAAAATGAAAAAAATGCTCGAGCAGGAACGGCCGGATTTGATCGTTTGCACCCACTCGTTTCCGTCTCGCATTTTGCAGCAGCTTAAGCGGAAACAGGCGTTGTTTGTTCCTGTGGTGAACGTCTATACCGATTTTTTCATGAACAGCGTCTGGGGGAAACGGTTTATCGATTATCACTTCGTCCCCCATCCAGAGGCGAAATGGGAACTGGTCACAAAATACGGGATTGACGAAGGGCGCATCGTGGTCACAGGCATTCCGGTTCATGATGCGTTTCGGATCACGACGGAAACGCGGCGAAAGAGGTGGCCGGCCCATATACTTGTCGCCGGCGGAAGCCAAGGGCTTGGCAATATGATGGCCTTTTTGCGGGCGGCCCAGGCATCGACGCTGTTTCGCTATTCCGTGCTATGCGGCGCCAACCGCCAGTTATACGACGAAATTTCCAGCTGGAATCTCCCGCACATCCGTCCGCTCCCGTACATTGCCGACCCGGAAGAAATGAACCGGCTGTATGATGAGGTGGACGCGGTGGTGACAAAGCCGGGTGGAGTGACGGTGAGCGAGCTGCTTCATAAACGCATTCCGATGTTTACGATCGATTGTCTGCCGGGTCAGGAGCGCATCAATTTGCAATATTTGCAGCGGAACGGCTTGATTTACCATTTAGCTGAACCAGACCGCGGCGAGCGGGCCATGTTGCGCCTGCTCAATGATGATGTTGAGAAAAACCGGTTTTTCCGCCGTGTGTCCGACTATTTCGCCGGGGTGGAGAAAACGGGGCAGGAAGCGCTCGCCGAAATGGTGGCGGCGATGCCGAGGCGTCGCGCCCAGCGTGTGCTTCACCCGTAGCGTGGGCCATCTAACGGACGTTAGATGGCATTTTTTTGTGCCGGGTGGATGCCCCAAGAGTAGCGAAACAAGCTGCACCGTACATATAAAATATCAGACCGTTGGGCGCGAAACGTGTTACAATAGGAACGATGGCCAAGGAAAGAGGAGGAACGAAGATGAAAACGAGAGTCGGAGTGTTGTATGGCGGGAAGTCGCCGGAGCATCAAGTATCGTTGTCAACGGCGATGGCAGTGATGAACGCCATCGATCCCCATAAGTTTGATGTGATTCCGATTTACATTACTCCACAAGGGCAGTGGATTAAAGGAAAGCGATTGACCGGACCGGTCAAAGAAGTGAAACAGCTGCAGTTCACGTCGACAGCGACGGCCATGATCCCGGTATCTTTAAACCAGGTGCCGGCGTCGGAATCGTCGTCTGCGGACAGCGAGGAAACGATTGACGTCATCTTCCCGCTTTTGCATGGGCCGAACGGCGAAGACGGAACTGTGCAAGGACTGCTCGAAATGTTAAACCTCCCGTACGTAGGCAACGGTGTGCTTGCCTCGGCCGTCGGCATGGATAAAGTGATTATGAAAAACTTGTTTGCCCAAGCCGGGCTGCGCCAGGCGAAATATGTGGCGGTGACCAAATATGACTGGCAAAAAAGCGGGGAAGCCGTTTACGACCGGATCGAACAAGAGCTTGGCTACCCGTGCTTTGTCAAACCGGCCAATGCCGGTTCGAGCGTCGGCATTTCGAAATGCAAACAGCGCGGCGATTTGCACAAGGCGTTTGCCGAAGCGTTTAAGTATGACCGGAAAATCATCATTGAAGAAGCGATCGTCGGCCGGGAGATCGAGATCGGCGTCATCGGCAATGATGAACCGATTTGTTCGGTCGTCGGAGAAATTGTGCCAAAAAAGGAATTTTACGACTATGATGCAAAATATGAAGACGGACAAACGGAACTGATTATTCCCGCTAAGGTGACGCCAGAGCAGTATGAAACGATTAAGGAAATGGCCATTGCCGCGTTTAAAGCACTTGACTTGTCCGGGCTCGTGCGTGCCGACTTTTTCCTCGCTGAAGATGGCACTGTGTATATTAACGAAATCAATACGATGCCGGGATTTACCCCGTACAGCATGTTTCCGCTTCTTTGGCAGCACAGCGGCGTGCCGTATCCGGAACTGATCGAGCGCCTCATTGCGCTGGCGTTGGAACGGCATCAAGAAAAGCAGACGATCACGTACACATTTGAAAAATAAAGAGGGTGAAAGCGGATGATGAAACGGACGTTGCGGCAAATTGCGGAGATGTCAGGCGGTCGGTGCGTGAAGTCGGAATGGGAGACGATTGCCGTCAGCGGCGTATCGACAGACACGAGAGCGATCCAAGCCGGCAACTTGTACGTTCCGCTTATTGGCGCGAAGTTTAACGGCCATGCCTTTGTGAACGAGGCGGTGCAAAAAGGAGCGGCAGCAGTGCTGTGGGCGGAAGCGGAAGGGACGCCGCCAGAAGGCGTTCCGGCGATTATCGTTGACGATACCCTTTCGGCGCTGCAGCGGCTTGCCGCCCGTTACCGCCAACAGCTTGGGCTGAAAGTGGTTGGCGTGACCGGCAGCAACGGCAAAACGACGACAAAAGATATGATTGCTGCGTTGTTGGCGGCCAACTACCGCGTGCAAAAAACAGAAGGCAACCTTAACAATCATATCGGCGTGCCGTTGACGCTGCTTTCGCTCGAGGAAGACACAGAGATTGCCGTTGTCGAAATGGGGATGAGCGGATTCGGCGAAATCGAGCGGCTCACGTTGATTGCCAAACCGGATGCAGCCGTCATTACCAACATCGGGGAATCACATTTGCAAGAGCTTGGTTCACGGGAAGGCATCGCCAAAGCCAAATTGGAAATTTTGGAAGGGGTGCACCGCGATGGCTTGTTCGTCTACCATGGCGACGAACCGCTGTTGGCCGAGCGGGTCCCGCATTTATCTCTTCCCCGCCACGTCGTGACATTTGGAGCGGGAGCGGAAAATGACTACTACCCGACCGATGTGCGCATTGAAGCGGGGGGGACGTCATTTGCCATTAACGTGCTTCCGGGTCGGACGCTCTTTATGCCGGTGTTGGGAAAACATCACGTATACAACGCGCTCGCAGCCATCGCGGTAGCCCGCTTTTTTGGCGTCGGTTGGGACAGCATTGATGCGGCCTTGTCCCGTCTGCGAGTGACGCGCATGCGCACTGAAGTGATCAAAACAAAGCATGGCTTCACGGTGATTAACGATGCTTACAATGCCAGCCCGACTTCAACGCGTGCGGCGTTGACGCTGCTTGGGGAACTGGACGGGTATCGGAACAAAATTGCCGTCTTGGGCGATATGTTGGAGCTTGGCGAAAAAGAAGCCGAGTTTCATGAAGAGATCGGGGCGATGCTGCGGCCGGAGATGGCGGATTACGTGTTCACTTATGGACCGCTGGCGCGCCATATTGCGGAAGCCGCTGCACCGTTTTTTGCCGAAGGTCGAGTTCGGGCGTTTGACGATAAGGCGGCGTTGGCTGAAGCGGTGCATTCGGTCGCTTCGCCGGACGATATTGTCTTGTTGAAGGCATCGCGCGGCATGAGATTGGAAGAACTGCTCCGCTATTGGGTGTAAAATCAGGCCAACCGCGAAAAACTAAAAGCGGCGTCATGGGCGCCGCTTTTCATTCCAGCGGGGGTGGGGATCATGATCGGCTGCTTATGCATTCATGGCTTTACCGGCAGCCCGGAGGAAGTGGCGCCGTTGGCCGACTATTTGCGGGAACGGACCGATTGGGTCATCGAAACGCCGACATTGCCGGGCCACGGAAGCGAGCTGCAGCTGAAGGGAATTACATACGACCAATGGATCGCGGCAGCGGAACAAGCGTTTCTAGCGCTCCATCGCCGCTGCCGTACGGTGTATGTCATAGGGTTTTCGATGGGCGGAGTGATCGCCGTTTACCTGGCGGAAAAATACCCGGTCGCCAAACTCGTGCTGCTAAGCGCTGCGTTTTACTATGTCAACCCGCGCCAATTATGGCGCGACATCCGCGAGATGTTTGCCAATGGATGGAAAGGAGCGCGGGAGCACCCACTGTTTCTCCGCTATCGAAACAAAATGATGGCGACGCCGTTTTCAGCTGTCAGGGAGTTTCGCAAACTCGTCCGCGATGTGCGTCCCCGACTTCCGCGCGTCGCGGCACCCGCGCTCATTGTGCAAGGAGAAAAAGATGGGCTCGTGCCGCTAAAAAGCGCCTATTATTTATATGAGCAGATTGGATCGGCGGAAAAAAAGCTGTTGCTTTTGCCCAATTCGTTCCATCATGTTTGTCATAGTATCGATCGGCACGTTCTGTTTGCTGAGGTGGAAACATTTTTGCGCGCTGCCCATGCCCATCATTGCAAATCACCGCATAACATGGTATGATAACTGTCAAACCTTTCTCACGAATCAGGGACGATTTTGAATTTAAGGAGTTTGGATAACATTGACGACATTCCAAGAACTAGGATTAAGTCAAGAAGTGATGAAAGCTGTCGAGCGGATGGGATTTGAAGAAACGACCCCGATTCAGGCAAAAACGATCCCGCTCAGCCTGCAAAACAAAGATGTCATTGGCCAAGCGCAAACCGGAACTGGGAAAACGGCGGCGTTTGGTATTCCGATTGTGGAAAAAGTGGACGTAAAAAACGGCGCCGTTCAAGCGCTCGTTGTCGCGCCGACGCGGGAGCTCGCCATTCAAGTGTCGGAAGAGCTGTATAAAATCGGCGCGGTGAAGCGGGTGCGCGTCCTGCCGATTTATGGAGGACAAGATATTGAACGGCAAATTCGCGCCTTGAAAAAACATCCGCACGTCATCGTCGGCACGCCGGGCCGCATTCTTGACCATATCAACCGCGGCACGCTGCGTCTTGAGCACGTGCATACCGTCGTGCTCGATGAGGCGGACGAGATGCTCAACATGGGGTTTATCGAGGACATTGAAGCGATTTTAAGCCATGTGCCGACCGGTCGGCAGACGCTCCTGTTTTCCGCAACGATGCCGGACCCGATCCGCCGCATCGCCGAGAGGTTCATGAATGAACCGGAGCTCGTGAAGGTCAAGGCGAAAGAGATGACCGTGCCGAACATTCAACAGTACTACTTAGAAGTGCACGAGAAAAAGAAATTTGACATTTTGACGCGGCTTCTCGATATTCAGGCGCCGGAGCTTGCGATCGTGTTCGGCCGCACGAAGCGGCGCGTTGATGAGCTTGCCGAGGCGCTCAACTTGCGCGGTTATGCGGCGGAAGGCATCCACGGCGATTTAAGCCAGGCGAAGCGCCTGTCGGTGTTGCGCAAGTTTAAAGAAGGATCGATCGAAATTTTAGTCGCAACCGACGTTGCCGCGCGTGGATTGGATATTTCCGGCGTGACGCACGTATATAACTTCGACATCCCGCAGGATCCGGAAAGCTACGTCCATCGGATCGGGCGGACAGGTCGCGCCGGGAAAATGGGTGTGGCGATGACGTTTGTCACGCCAAGGGAGATCGGCCAACTTCGCCATATTGAGCGGACGACGAAGGGGAAAGTGGAGCGGATGAAGCCGCCAACGCTCGATGAGGCGCTGGAAGGCCAACAGCGCATTG
Organism: Geobacillus stearothermophilus ATCC 12980; assembly: GCF_030369615.1. Classification (NCBI taxonomy): domain Bacteria; kingdom Bacillati; phylum Bacillota; class Bacilli; order Caryophanales; family Anoxybacillaceae; genus Geobacillus; species Geobacillus stearothermophilus. The sequence continues at coordinate 206,479 of NZ_CP128494.1, forward strand.
CCATTGAGAAGCTTCTCAATGTGGCGGAAACGGAAAACTTGTCGTTTTACAAGCGGGCCGCCGAGGAGCTGCTGGAAGAGCATGATTCGGTGACGCTTGTCGCCGCCTGCTTGAAAATGTTGACGCGCGAGCCGGATACTACGCCGGTAAAACTGACCGAAGAGCCGCCATTAGCGGTCAAGCGGGAGAAAAAACGGGGCGGCCGCCCGGACGGCTCCGCGCGCGGACGGACGAAAAAACGGCGGATTACGGCGCATTAAGCGCCGTTTTTTCATGGCCGGGCGACATGAAACGGCGGCGGCTCGGGGCGGACGGTCAAAAACGGAGCGAGCAGCCCGCCGGTGACAAAGCCGAACAGATGGGCGATGAGGTTGCCTTCCGGCTCCATCAAGCCGAGCAACAGGTTGATGGCCATAGCGGCCAACAGCAACTGGGCGTGCCGGGGGGCGATGAGGTCGCGGCGAAAAAGGGCGAGATAGCTGTACATGCCAAATAAGGAGAAAATGGCGCCCGACGCCCCAACATGGCTGTACATCGGCGGAAGAAGCAAGGCGGTGGCAAGGTTGGCGCCGACGCCTCCCCCGATATAAAGAAGCAAAAACTTCCTTTTCCCAAGCGCTTGCTCGAGCCACGAGCCGAACAACCATAAGGAGAGGCTGTTTGCGGCTAAATGGTCGAAATCGAGGTGCAATAAAAGCGGGCTGACAAGCCGCCAATACTCCCCATGGCGGATGGCGCCGTTCGTTCCGACGATGCTCTGCCAGACTGGCTCAAGCGCCGGAAGAGGAAGCGTGAACAACCCCCATAAGCCAACATGGACGAGCAACAGGATGAATACGGCGGGGCAAAGGCGAGGCAGCGGTCGACCGTCCCCGGTACGGTGAAACATGAACGAGCCTCCTTTCTTGGCAGGAAACCAAACATATGTATTGCTATAAGCCATCTTATGCGCGACGGCCGGAAAAAATTTGTCCGCGGCCGGCAAACCGATAGCAGGGGGGAACGCGATGATCATTGGCATCGGCATTGACATTGTGGAATTGGAGCGCATTCGGTCCATCCTTGCCCGCAGCCGCAAACTCCCGGAGCGGATTTTAACGCCGCGGGAGAAGGCGCAGTTTGATGAGTTGCCGCCTGCCCGGCAGGTGGAATTTCTCGCCGGACGGTTTGCGGCGAAGGAAGCGTACGCCAAAGCGCTCGGGACAGGAATTGGACGGCATTTGTCATTTCAGGATATTGAAATCGCCACAGATGCCTACGGGAAACCGCGCATTGCTGCTGACTGCGACCGCGAAGTCGTTCATCTTTCCATTTCCCATAGCCGCGATTATGCGGTTGCCCAAGTCGTCATCGAGCGGTTGGAACCATTCAAGCCGTTCGATCTTTGTCATAGCTAGTCTGCATATTCCCGGGTGTTGTCTCATATATTTGTAGTGCATGGACAGAAACCGATATATGAGGCAAAGGGGTTGAAGCGATGGGCAGAAAGGTGCTTATGGCATTGGTCGGCATCATCTTTCTATTTGTGTTAGCTGGCTGCGGGTCCAAATCGCAGGAGGAAGTGTTCAAGGCGCTGAATGAAAAGATGGATGAGATGACAGGTTACCAAGCGGAAACGAAAATGACGTTCCACACCGGCGCCGAGCCGCAAGTATACCATGTGGAAGTGTGGCATAAGCAGCCGTCGTACTACCGCGTCAGCTTGAAAAACGCCGACAAAGGGCAAAGCCAAGTGATTTTGCGCAATGATGAGGGGGTATTCGTCTTTACACCCGCCCTCAACAAAAGCTTCAAGTTTGTCAGCGATTGGCCGAAAAACAGCAGCCAAGCGTATTTGTACGAATCGCTCGTCAAAGACATTTTGAGCGATCCAAAGGCAAAGTTTAAGGAAACGAAAAATTATTACGTGTTCGAGACAAAAACGAACTACCCGAACAGTGAGGTCGTCCCAACACAGGAGATTACACTGCGCAAAAAAGATTTGGCGCCGGTCTCGGTCAAAGTGATGGATACCGACCGGAAAGCATTGTTGACGGTCGAATTCTCCAATGTTGAATTTAACAAAAAGTTTGATGACGATGCGTTCGACACGTCCAAAAACATGACCGGGGCGCGTCTTGAGGTGCCAACGATGGCCGCAGGAAAAGAACAAGTGATGGAAGTCATGTACCCTGATTTGAGCCGGCTGCCTGAAGGAGTGAAAATGCTCGAGGAAAAAGAGGTCAAAAGTGAGAGTGGCAAACGAGTGATTATGACGTTTGGCGGCAAAAAATCATTTACGCTCGTTCAAGAAAAAGCGGAAGTGCTTCCGGCAACGAGCATGCCCGTCTTGGTGAACGGCGATCCCGTCGATTTAGGCTTCACCGTCGGCGCTCTCACCGATCGAACGCTGACATGGTCGTACAACGGGGTGGAGTTTACGCTCGCCTCGGACGATTTGACTCCACAAGAAATGATAATGGTGGCCAGCACAGTGCAGGAAAAAGCGGCAAAATAACGATGCCATCCGAAAAAAAGGCGTGTCTCCCCGCTTCCGAAAGCAGGGGAGCCGTCTTTTTTCTATTGCCCGATTGGAGTTGCGGCACCGGTGCAGCCAACCGCAGCGCCCGTCCAACGTTTTTCACTGTCTTTGTACGCTTTCCCCTATTCCTTCTTCCGCAATGGCATGGTAAACTAAAAAAGGACAAAAATGATTTCGAGCGCTTTCAAGTTTGCGCAACAGGAAAGGCAGCGAGAAACCATGAACGACTTTCATCGCGATACGTGGGCGGAAGTGGATTTGGACGCCATTTACGACAATGTGGAGAATTTGCGCCGTTTGCTGCCGGACGACACGCACATTATGGCGGTCGTGAAGGCGAACGCCTATGGACATGGGGATGTGCAGGTGGCAAGGACAGCGCTCGAAGCGGGGGCCTCCCGCCTGGCGGTTGCCTTTTTGGATGAGGCGCTCGCTTTAAGGGAAAAAGGAATCGAAGCGCCGATTCTAGTTCTCGGGGCTTCCCGTCCAGCTGATGCGGCGCTGGCCGCCCAGCAGCGCATTGCCCTGACCGTGTTCCGCTCCGACTGGTTGGAAGAAGCGTCCGCCCTTTACAGCGGCCCTTTTCCTATTCATTTCCATTTGAAAATGGACACCGGCATGGGACGGCTTGGAGTGAAAGACGAGGAAGAGACGAAACGAATCGTAGCGCTGATTGAGCGCCATCCGCATTTTGTGCTTGAAGGGGTGTACACGCATTTTGCGACTGCGGATGAGGTGAACACCGATTATTTTTCCTATCAGTATACCCGTTTTTTGCACATGCTCGAATGGCTGCCGTCGCGCCCGCCGCTCGTCCATTGCGCCAACAGCGCAGCGTCGCTCCGTTTCCCTGACCGGACGTTCAATATGGTCCGCTTCGGCATTGCCATGTATGGGCTTGCCCCGTCGCCCGGCATCAAGCCGCTGCTGCCGTATCCATTAAAAGAAGCATTTTCGCTCCATAGCCGCCTCGTACACGTCAAAAAACTGCAACCAGGCGAAAAGGTGAGCTATGGTGCGACGTACACTGCGCAGACGGAGGAGTGGATCGGGACGATTCCGATCGGCTATGCGGACGGCTGGCTCCGCCGCCTGCAGCACTTTCATGTCCTTGTTGACGGACAAAAGGCGCCGATTGTCGGCCGCATTTGCATGGACCAGTGCATGATCCGCCTGCCTGGTCCGCTGCCGGTCGGCACGAAGGTGACACTGATTGGTCGCCAAGGGGACGAGGTAATTTCCATTGATGATGTCGCTCGCCATTTGGAAACGATCAACTACGAAGTGCCTTGCACGATCAGTTATCGAGTGCCCCGTATTTTTTTCCGCCATAAGCGTATAATGGAAGTGAGAAACGCCATTGGCCGCGGGGAAAGCAGTGCATAATCTGCTTCAAAAGACAAAGGATAGAAAATGGAGAAATGACTTTGCAGCGCCGTTGTTTAATGGTATCATGAAGTGGAAGCAATGAATGGCTGCAGTTCGTGGAGGTGTATATTTGTGTCGGAATCTGGCGCAACGACGGAAATCATCGTTCGTTTGCCGCAGTCGCTGCTGACGGAGCTCGACGTCCTCGTCAAACAGGAGAACGGCAATCGCAATGAACTTATTTACCAGGCGACGAAAATGTATATCCGGGAGCGGAAAAAGCGGCAAATTCGCGAAGCGATGAGACGTGGCTACATGGAAATGGCGAAAATCAATTTATCTATTGCTTCTGAAGCGTTTCATGCTGAATACGAGGCCGATCACACCGTTGAACGCTTAGTTAGCGGGGGGTAATGCTTTGATTGTCAAACGTGGCGACGTGTATTTTGCGGACCTTTCCCCGGTTGTTGGCTCAGAGCAGGGCGGCGTCCGCCCCGTGTTGGTGATCCAAAACGATATCGGCAATCGCTTCAGTCCAACGGTTATTGTAGCGGCGATCACGGCGCAAATCCAAAAGGCAAAGCTGCCGACGCATGTCGAGATCGATGCGAAGCGCTATGGGTTTGAGCGGGACTCGGTCATTTTGCTTGAACAAATCCGTACGATTGATAAGCAGCGGCTGACTGACAAAATCACCCATCTGGATGATGAGATGATGGACAAAGTCGATGAAGCGCTGCAAATCAGCTTAGGGCTGATCGACTTTTGAAGCAAGCGCAAGGAAATCTTTCCGCTTCAGCGTGAGGGACGCCAAAACAGCAAGTGTTGCTGTGGGAAGATCAATCGATGCGCGTGGAAGCAGCATGGGTGCGCAACGTCTCATGGCAGCGATGTCGGCTCACCGGCCAAACGGGCAGATCGGCTCATGGAACGGTCTGTCCCCTCTATTGGCATTTATGTGTATTCTTTCACAAAGAGGCTACGAATAAGTAGCTCTTTTTTTGTCATCCCCGGTCCGGAACTCTCTCCCTGCCCAAGCTCGGTGCAACCGGCGGGGAATGATGGCTTCCTCTTGCTTCGAATGGACAAAAGATCAGCGGGTGCGTCCGGATTGCGGTGCGGTTGCGGCTGGGACATCGTGCTAACGGGAATATGTTGCGTGAAGAAACGTCGTTTGCCGTCTTCGGAAGGCGGCCGAAGTGTGGAATACGCAGAGACGGTCTAGCGGGCAGCTGTTTGCAAACATTGCTCATTTTCAGGAGCGAGTGTAGATGGGAGAACGTGCAAGGCTGTGCATAAGGAGGGAACGTGTTGGCGATTGAACAGCGTTTGATTCAAACGATCGCTGATGAACAACGGCTGGCAGCCAAACAAGTTGAAAACGTCATCAGCCTGCATCAGGAAGGAAATACGATTCCATTTATCGCCCGCTACCGGAAAGAGATGACGGGTGCGCTCGATGAAGTGCAAATTCGTGCGGTGCTTGAGCGCTGGGAGTATTTGCAGCATTTAGAGCAGCGGAAAGAAGAAGTCATTCGGCTGATCGATGAGCAAGGGAAATTGACCGAAGAGCTGAAAAACGCGATTATCAGCGCCACGAAACTGCAGCAAGTCGAAGATTTGTACCGCCCGTACCGGCAAAAGCGGCGCACGAAGGCGACGATTGCGAAAGAAAAAGGGCTTGAGCCGCTTGCCGATTGGCTTCTTTCCTGCCCTGCCGCCCCAACTCCGGAAGAGCAGGCCCGGGCGTTCATTGATACAGAAAAAGGGGTCGCAACGGCAGACGAGGCGCTGCAAGGGGCGAAGGACATCATCGCCGAGCGGGTGGCCGACGATGCCGCTCTTCGTCAATGGGCGCGGGAACAGACGTGGCGGAAAGGGATGATCGTGTCGACCGCGAAGGCGTCGGAGAAGGACGAAAAAAACGTATACGAGATGTATTACGACTACGAAGAACCTGTGGCGAAAATCGTCCCCCATCGTGTCTTGGCGCTGAACCGCGGCGAAAAAGAGGAGGTGCTGCGCGTCTCGGTCCAAGCCCCTGCCGAAGAAATCATCCGCTATTTGCAGCGGCAAACGATCGTCAACGAGGCGTCCCCGGCCGCCCGGCTCGTGGCTGAAGCGGTGGAAGACGGATACAAACGGCTGATGGAGCCCGCCATTGAGCGCGACATCCGCAACGAGTTGACGGAGAAAGCGGAAGAGCGGGCGATCCATATTTTTGCCGAGAATTTACGCAAACTGCTTCTTCAGCCGCCATTGAAAGGAAAAACGGTGCTCGGTATCGACCCAGCCTACCGAACGGGATGCAAGCTTGCCGTTGTTGATGAAACAGGGAAGCTGCTTCATATCGATGTCATTTACCCACACCCGCCGCAAGAGAAAAAGGATGAAGCGAGGACAAAGATTCTTCGTTTACTTGACGACTATCATGTGGATATGATCGCTATCGGCAACGGAACAGCCTCTCGGGAAACTGAACAGTTTGTCGCCGACACGCTGAAGCATGTGCAACGCGATATCTTTTATTTGATTGTCAATGAAGCAGGAGCGAGCGTCTACTCGGCTTCCGACCTTGCACGCGCCGAGTTTCCCGACTTGCAAGTTGAAGAGCGGAGCGCCGTCTCAATCGCCCGCCGCGTCCAAGACCCGCTCGCCGAACTGGTGAAGATTGACCCGAAATCGGTTGGCGTCGGCCAATACCAGCACGATGTGTCGCAAAAAAAGCTGGCGGAGTCGCTCCGTTTCGTCGTGGAGACGGTCGTCAATCAAGTCGGCGTCAACGTCAACACGGCGTCCGTTTCGCTGCTCCAATACGTCTCGGGACTGACGAAAACCGTCTCCGAAAACATTGTCAAACGCCGCGAAGAGCAAGGGAAATTCCGCAGCCGCGAGGAGCTGAAAACGATCCCGCGTCTTGGGGCGAAAACGTATGAGCAATGCATCGGGTTTTTGCGCATTGTCGACGGCGACGAGCCGCTTGACCGCACGCCGATTCACCCCGAGCGGTACGCGGAAGTGAAGCAGTTGTTGCAAAAGTTAGGATTTACAACCGCCGCCATCGGCAGCAATGAGCTTCGCCAAGCGCTGCAAGCCATCGATGTGAAAGCAGCGGCATCCGAATTCGGCATCGGGGAACTGACGCTCCGCGACATCATTGACGCGTTGTGCCGCCCAGAGCGCGACCCGCGCGACGAGCTGCCCAAGCCGATATTGCGAAAAGACGTTTTGAAAATGGAAGACTTAAAGCCAGGCATGGAGCTCGAAGGAACGGTGCGCAACGTCGTCGACTTCGGCGCCTTTGTCGACATCGGCGTCAAACAGGACGGGCTCGTGCACATTTCCAAGCTAAGCAAACAATACGTCCGCCATCCGCTTGATGTCGTCTCCGTCGGCGACGTCGTCAAAGTGTGGGTGGAAAGGGTTGATGCAGCGAAAGGAAGAATTTCATTATCGATGCTTCCGCCGGAATAAGCTGGAGAGGCTGTCCCGTACTGCCCAATGAACAGCAGGGACAGCCTCAAACATATGTTACGGACAGTGCTTCCTTTGATAAAAAAACCAGCATTGGTTTAACAGCTTAATTTGATCAAGATTTTTCTCATAATAGGCTCGTCTCATCTGATTTTTTAGCCACGTAGGCAAAACAGTCACCTCCCTAACATACGGAAAGGTAGTATATAATGTATGTAGCTGCGCATTGTCCTGTGCTGAAAACATAAAAGGGGGGCGCCTGTCATGGATCAAAAACGCTTGCAAGCGCTCGTTGAACAAATTTCCATAAGCACATTTGGCAAGCCGTTCCGCCATACCGCTTTCTTCAACCCTCGTTTGCGCACCACCGGCGGGCGCTACATGTTGCAGACGCATAACATTGAGCTCAATCAAAAACATTACGAGCAGTTCGGCGAGGAAGAATTGATCGCCATTATCAAACATGAGCTTTGCCATTACCACTTGCACCTTGAGGGAAAAGGCTACCGCCATCGCGACCGCGACTTCCGCGAACTGCTGCAAAAAGTGGGGGCGCCTCGCTATTGTCGTCCAATCGGCCAAAAAACAGACAGGTCGAAAACGATCTATACATACATTTGCACATCTTGCGGCCTGACGTACACTCGAAAAAAGCGCATGAACACCGCCCGCTACGTCTGCGGGAACTGCCGCGGGCGGCTTAAACTAGCGAACCAACGCCGTTGAACGCTTCCTTGCTTATGCCGAACCCTATTAGGAACATCCGCCGTGTCTTTCCCGAAGGAAACGAAACTTTTTATGGAGCTCTTGTATCACGGCACGGATATGCGAACGTCCTCTTCGAAAAGAGAGCAGTATCACATTTTGCAAAAAAAAGTGGTTGACAATTAAATTGGCCATATGCTAAATTATAAAAGCCGTCGCCAAACGGCGATGAAACAAACAGCAAAAAACATGTTGACAAAGAGTCGACAGCTCAATATAATAGATAATGTCGATTGTGAAAGTGTAGGAAATCTGAGCCGTTCCACAATAGTTCAACGATGAGCATTAGCATCGTCGAATTCACTACGAGTTGTCTCGACGCATCTTGCCTCCTTGAATTATCTGGAAGGGGAAGAGGTAACGAGCACATCGTAAAGTATAGCATAATTCCTTC
>NZ_CP128494.1:2697500-2831741 GCF_030369615.1 Geobacillus stearothermophilus ATCC 12980
AGTGGAGAGACCGGTTTCTTTAATATCCCCTTGGCGGAAGTTCGGGATGAGTTCTTGCATATAGACACCCGTCTGGAGCGGCCCGATCGCCGTTTGCGTCAGAATGGCGCGCGGCGGGGCGGTTGGAATCGGCTCGTCCTCGAGGCGGCTCATCAACAGTTCCGGAAACGCTCTCATCGCTCCTGCATCAGCTTTGTATCCCGGCGTTTCGGCGTTCGCCAAGTTGTTGGTCAGCATCTCGACGCGCCGCTCCTGGGCGAGCATGCCGCTCGCGGCGGTATACAATCCTCTTAGCATGACAGCTCCCTCGCTTGTCCATGAAAATTCGTGGCAGAAAGCCGCTGCCGGCGTTGGCGGGCGGCTTGTTGATTCCATTATAGGCGGGCGGGGGCGGCAGCCGCATCCCCTGCTTTTCCTTTTTTACACCAACTGCGATTTCGACGCGCGGTCGATGTTCTCAAGCATCAGCCCGGTGCCAAGGGCGACGCAGTCCATCGGATTTTCGGCGATGAACACCGGCAGCTTCAGCTCTTCGGCAAGCAACTGATCGATTCCATGCAAGAGGGCGCCGCCGCCCGTTAAGATGACGCCTCGGTCGATGATGTCGGCCGACAGTTCCGGCGGCGTGCGCTCGAGCACGCTTTTCGCGGCTTGTACAATCAAGGACACCGGCTCGCGAAGCGCCCGTTCGATCTCCTCCGAACGGACGGTGATCGTGCGCGGCAGTCCGGTGACGAGATCGCGGCCGCGGACGTCGATTTCTTCGGTCCGTGCGCCTGGGAATACCGTTGCGACTTTGATTTTAATCTCCTCGGCCGTTCGTTCCCCGATGAGCAGCTTATATTCGCGCTTGATGTAGTTTAAAATTTCCATATCGAACTTGTCCCCGGCCATTTTAATGGAAGAGGCGGTGACAATGTCCCCCATCGAGAGAACCGCCACGTCGGTCGTGCCACCGCCAATATCAACGACCATGTTTCCGCACGGCTGAAAAATGTCCATTCCGGCGCCAATGGCTGCGACTTTCGGCTCTTCCTCCAAGTACACTTTTTTGCCGCCGCTTTTTTCTGCTGCCTCTTTGATCGCTTTCCGTTCGACCGATGTCGTGTTCGTCGGGCAACAAATCAAAATGCGCGGTTTGGCGAAAAAGCCTTTTAGGTCGAGCTTGCTTAAGAAATGCTTCAGCATCGCTTCTGTAATGTCAAAGTCGGCAATGACGCCGTCTTTGAGCGGCCGAATGGCAACAATATTCCCAGGAGTACGTCCGACCATTCGTCGTGCTTCTTCGCCGACTGCGAGCACTTTGTTCGTGTGTTTATCGATCGCCACGACGGACGGCTCATTGAGCACGATGCCTTTGCCTTTGACGAAAATGAGGACGTTCGCCGTGCCTAGGTCAATGCCGATATCTCGTGAGAACATACATGCTCCTCCTTGCCTCTGCTCTGAAATCATTCCTAATAGATTATTCTACCATATTTGCCCCCCGGAATGATACTGCAAACGGCAGATGGCAAGGAAAAAGTCAGTTGTTTTTCACCGTCTGCTTTTTATACTTTTTCTTCGTTGCCTCCCCGCCCCGCAAATGGCGGATCGATTTATGGTAATCGAGGATTTGTTTCACTTCTTGGGCCAGCTCCGGATTGATCTCCGGCAGCCGTTCGGTCAAGTCTTTATGCACGGTGCTTTTCGACACGCCAAACTCTTTCGCGATGACGCGAACGGTTTTCCTCGTCTCCACGATATACTTGCCAATCTTGATCGTACGCTCTTTGATGTAATCGTGCACACCACTCGCCCTCCCTAAGTTGGATGTGAGAAGTGAGAAGTGTGAAATGAGACTCGTCTTGCCACTGATGAGCGCCGCTTTCGTTGGATGTCTTGGAAGCGTCTTCGCCGCGTCGCTTGCCGGTTGTGAACGATCCCCACCTCAACCACTCTCATTGCTGTTCAATTTGTAACATTTTATTAGACAAAACGGGAATATATACCAGAAATATCAAGGCGGACAACGGTTTTTTCACAATTTTTTTGCGGTTTGTAACGGAAGGGAAATGGGAAACGACTATGTATAGAGAGGAAAAAAGGAGGATCTGGCATGGGCAAAGGAAAAATGATCGGCGTCGCAGCCGTGTTGGCCGGGGTGGCGGCGGCGAGTGCGCTGTTTATGTATAATAGCGGCAACGAGCGCCCGCAGGCGAAAGATGATTTGCTTGGCCCCGCTCCAGCGGGCAAACCAGCGCCCACAGGCGGGAAAGGGATCATCGCCGGAACGTTGGAGCCGTCACTCACATACGAAAAGCAAAACGATGCTTACGTGTTTACGTTTACGGTCAAAAACCAAACGGAGCGCGTGCAAACGGTGACGTTCACGAGCTCGAAAAAGTATGACTACATTTTGTACCGCGATGGCCAAAAGGTGAAGCAGTACAGCGAAGGGAAGATGTTTGCACAAATTTACGAAGAGCGCACGTTAAAACAAGGGGAAGAGCTGTCGTTTCAGGAGACGTTCCGCGGCCTGGAGCCCGGAACGTATACGCTTGAGTGGTGGCTCGCCGACCAAAACTGGCCGAACGCGCGGGCGAAAGTGACGTTTACGGTGCAATGAGGCTTCGGGCGAATGACAAGTCAAACGGCCGGCCGCATGCGGCGCATGCCAAACGCCGCTCGTGCCGAGTTGGCCAACAGCCCGGTGAGAGAGGGCGTCCGTTCGCCTGTCAACGGCAACAATGACGACAAGAGGGATGTTTCCGTCACTGTGAGGAAGCATCCCTTCCATCTTTCTTTAGCCATAGAGGCCATTCATGGCGAGAGAAACACCGCCCCGTACACGAGCGCCAAGGCGATGACGTACGCCGGATGGAGGCGCCATTTGCCGAACATCAACAGGGCGCTGGTGGCAGCGAGACACACCATTTGGACGAGCCCGGCTCCTTCGTACGACTCGCGAAAAAAGTCGATCGCCATGATCCCGAGCATGACGACGCGAAAAAAAGCAAGAAATAAATGCCATTGGTTCATCGAAGTCATCCCTTTATCGTGAGTCTCACCAAGCGGCGACCGCCCCGTCCGTGTGCGGCTCCGTCCCGGCGGCAAGCACGCCGGTGTCAGGATCGCGCCAAATGATTTGTCCGCGGCCGAACGGACCTCCGTCTAAGGCAAAGCGAATGTCATGCCCTTTGCGGGCGAGCGCTTCGGCGATATGGCGCGGGAAGTGCGGCTCGACGAGCACCGTTTTTTCTTCCATCCACTGCCAGCGTGGCGCATCGAGCGCCGCTTGCGGGTTCAAGTCAAAATCGATGGTGTTCATGATCACTTGCAAATGCCCTTGCGGCTGCATAAATCCGCCCATGACGCCGAACGGGCCGACCGGTGCGCCGCCTTTCGTCAAAAAGCCGGGGATGATCGTATGGTACGGCTTTTTCCTTGGCGCCAGCCCGTTCGGATGGCGTTCATCGAAGACAAAGTTATGGCCGCGGTTGTGCAGGGCGATGCCCGTGCCTGGGACGACGAGGCCGGAGCCGAAGCCCATGTAATTGCTTTGAATATAGGACACCATATTCCCTTCGCCGTCGGCGGCGGCCAAATAGACCGTGCCGCCTTTGGGCGGCGTTCCCGGCTCCGGCGTCAGCGCCTCCGCGCCGATTTGCGCCCGGCGCATGGCGGCAAACGACTCCGACAACAGCTCGTCTGGGCTGCAGCTCATATAACGGCGGTCGGCGATGTACGCTTTTCCATCGGCAAAGGCCAGCTTCATCGCCTCGATTTGCCGGTGGTGCGTCTCGACATACGGGACGCTTGGCACGTCAAACCCGTTCATGATGTTGATGGCCATCAACGCGACAAGCCCCTGCCCGTTCGGCGGGATTTCCCACACTTCATAGCCGCGATAGGAAACGGAGATCGGCTCGACCCATTCCGGTTCGTACTCGGCGAGGTCGTCCGCCGCCAAAAAGCCGCCGTATTGCTTCGAGAAGGCGGCGATTTTTTCCGCCAGCTCGCCGCGGTAAAAGCTTTCCGCCTCCGTTTCGGCAATGGAGCGCAGCGTCGCCGCATGATCCGGAGAAGCCCACACTTCCCCGATCTTCGGCGCGCGGCCGCCCGGCGCAAACGTCGCAAACCACGAGGCGAACTCCGGCCCGTTCAGCGCTTCTTTGTACACCCGATAAGCGTTCGCCCAGTATTTGCCCAGCACCGGCGATACTTGACACAAAAGTGCTTGCACAAGCCAAGTTACACGACATGACCTATCGTCTACTTCGATCAAGCGTGCCAAGTACAAACGAATGCGAAAAACCCTCCAGCAAAAAGGGACGGCTTCTGCGCGTCGGAAGTTGAAAACAATCGGACAACGAGAAAACCGTTGGATGACGGATGTGAACCATGCTGTCACGAAGGCACTCGTTCGTCAATATGGAGAACGTACCCTTTTGGTCGCTGTGCTTCCCCGTTTGGATTTCGAAACATCAAAACCAAAAAGACCCGCCCGCTTGTCTTGGCAAACGGACAGGCCTTTTCGTCGCGTTTTTCGTTTCCTCTTGCTCGACGCCTTGTCGATTACGCTCTCGCCATGCCGATCGAGGCGTCTGGCGTTTTGTAGGAAGACGCGTCATCATGTTGGTCTTGCTCATGGTCGCTTGGCGCCGTTTTGTTGTCATCAGCCGGCGTTTGTTCGGTTTCCTTGGCCGGGCTTTGTTCACTCGGCGCGGTTTCGTCGCTTGGCGTCACGTTCTTCTCTTCGCTTGCGTTGGCGTTATCTGTTCCGGCGTTGTCTTCGGCTTTGTCGGTCAAGGCGGTCAACGGTTTGTCGATATAGTCGATCGGGTTGACCGGTTTGCCGTCTTTGCGAATTTCAAAGTGGACGTGGATGTCTGCTTGTTTGTTAAACTCGCTTTGCCCTGCCTTGCCAATCACTTCGCCTTGTTTCACCGTATCGCCTGCTTCCACTTTCACGTCGGCCAGCGATTGATAGACGGTCGTGACCCCTTGTTCATGATTGATTTCCACAACGTAGCCTAAAATCGGGTCTTTTTCCGCTTTCGTTACCGTGCCGCTTAATGCAGCCGTAACGTCAAACGTTTTGCCGTCTTGGCGCACAAGGTCGATCCCTTGGTTCGGATGGTACGTATGATCGTAAAAGACGAGGGCTGCTTCCTGTTCCTGTTCTGATGCGTTGTCATCATAGAACGGTGTTTTGACTTGCACGGCGTTCGGGTCAAGCACAGGCATCGCGATGTTTTCGACCGTTTCATTGACCGGAACAGCCGGGTTTTCCTGCTGGGCGGTGCCGTTTTTCACGGTGTCGTTTTCACCCGACTTCTCTTGTTTGCCCACTTGGAACCAAAGTGCGCCTGCGACGATCAACGCTGCGCAAGATAGATAAATAGCCGGAAATACCCAACGCTTGCGGAAGAAACGCTTCAGCGACGGTTGTTTTTGTTCCTCTCTCATGTTCATCACCTCAACAACCATTTTGAACAGAAAGAGGAAAAGATATACACGCCGAATACAATTTTTTCGCTTATTTTTTGATATTCCCCCGCATTTTATGCAAAAAAAAAAAATCGGAGCGGACGCCCCGTCATTGTTTGGCGGTCAACTTGTTCAAAAAGGCGGTCGCTGAAGAGATGCGGACGCCTCGGTAATAATGCTTCACGATGTCGGCGTACGTTTTCCCTTCTTTGGCCATAAAGTTGGCGCCGTATTGACTCATGCCGACGCCATGGCCGTAACCTTTCGTCGTAATGATGATGTCATTCCCGCTACGCACCCAGGTGAAATCACTCGACGGCAAGCCGAGCCGTTCACGCACTTCGCGGCCCGTGAACGTCTTTCCGCCGATTTTCACCTCGCCGACTCGACGGCCGGGCGTGCGCGATAAAATGACACCGACGGATCCGTCTTTTGGCAGCACGATTCCGAGCCTCCGCTCAAATTCGACGACAGACATCGTTTTTCGCTGATAAAACTTCGGGGATTGTTTGTCCCATAGGCTGACGACGCTTTTTAAATACGGGATATCGTTTTTCCAGTACGCTTCAGAATTTTCTGTATACCCGTTGCTTGTGGAAAAGAAGAGCGCTTCAATCGGTTCGTTGTTGTACGTTAAAATTTGCCCGCGCGTATCCAGAACCGCTTTGGTCACTTTTTTGATCTTCCAGTCGTAATCGCTTCCCCATAACTTCCGCAGTTCGTCATCGCTGTAATACACTTGGTGCGCCACTGTGTCGGTCACATTCGCTCCTTGCGGCAGGCGGAACGGCTGGTTGGCGAGCATCTGTTTGACGATATACGTTCGTGCCGTTAAGGCCTGCGCCTTTAACGCCTCGAGCTCAAATTCGGCCGGCATTTCCGCCGCCACCACTCCGATGACGTACTGTTCAAGGGGGATTTTTTCCACGCGCTGTTCTTTGCTTCGGTAAACCGCCACGTCAATGGACGGCCCTTCGGCTGCCTGCGAACGCTGGAGTTGTTCGTGCTTCTGCAACTGTTCCGTCAATTTCGCCACCTTCCCATCGTAAAACGGCAGGACAAGCGCTGCAGGAATGACGAGGATGGCCACAAACAGGCATAGTGCAAGTACGATGACCGGTTTCAGTCGTTTCACCATAGCCGAGCCCCCAATATGCATTTTCTAAGCCCAAGCGGACATGATCAATCAATGCCTGCATGGCTTCCGTTCGTTACTTATAGTTATGGGCTCGGACAAGTATATATGACTGTTTTCTTTCGCGTCTCCTCCTGTCCTTGAACGAGCGGATGCGCGCCCTCTTCCGTGCAGCGGAAAGCGGAGAGCCGGCATTGGCCGGCCAAGCGGGGGGGAGAGAATGCAAAAAACGACCATTCGATAAGCGTCAATTCCCGTTTTTAGGTCTGGGCGTGAGAAAATGCAAAAAACGACCATTCCCCGCCGAAACAGGCAGTTCACGGTCGTTTTTTCGCCATTATCCGTTCCATTCGATCGCTTGGATCGGGTCGAGTTGTTCTGTTTCTTCCCGAACGCGTTCAATGTCAGCGCCAAGCGCGGCCAGTTTTTCATGAAAGCGGACATAGCCGCGGTCAAGATGACGAAGCTCGGTCACGCGCGTGTAGCCGTCCGCCGCAAGTCCAGCCAAAATCAAAGCGGCGGCAGCACGCAAATCGGTGGCCGCTACTTCAGCGCCTTGCAGCTGGCACGGACCGTTAATAATGACAGAGCGCCCTTCAATTTTAATATCAGCGTTCATCCGGCGGAATTCTTCCACATGCATGAAGCGGTTTTCAAATACCGTCTCGGTGATCATGCTTGTGCCTTCGGCTTTTAACAAGAGAGCCATCATTTGCGATTGCATGTCAGTTGGAAAACCTGGGTATGGCATCGTTTTAATGTCGACGGCTTTCAACGTTTCCGGACCGATGACGCGCACACCGTTTTCTTCTTCGATAATCGTCACGCCCATTTCTTCCATTTTGGCAATGAGCGAGCTTAAATGTTCGGGAACCGCTCCTTGCACGAGGACGTTGCCGCCGGTGATGGCGGCTGCCACCATAAAGGTGCCAGCTTCAATGCGATCCGGGATGACGGTGTGGGACGTGCCGACGAGCTCGTCAACTCCCTCGATTCGAATCGTGCCGGTCCCGGCGCCGCGCACTTTGGCGCCCATCGCGTTCAAAAAGTTCGCCAAATCGACAATTTCCGGCTCTTTGGCGCAGTTTTCGATCACAGTTGTACCTTCCGCGAGCACCGCGGCCATCATAATATTTTCCGTTGCCCCAACGCTTGGAAAGTCCAAGTATACTTTGGCGCCGCGGAGACGGCCGTTCACTTCTGCATCGATAAAGCCGTTGCCGACTTTCACGGAGGCGCCCATTGCTTCAAATCCTTTTAAATGTTGATCGATCGGGCGCGAACCAATGGCACAGCCACCCGGCAAGGCGACGCGGGCGCGGCCGTTGCGGGCCAACAGCGGTCCCATGACGAGCACGGAAGCGCGCATTTTCCGCACATATTCAAACGGCGCTTCCACCGTCAGCGGAGCGGTCGCATCGACCGTTACCGTATTGCCGGCGATTTGCACATCGGCGCCTAAATAGCGGAGCACCTCACTGATTGTATATACATCGGAAAGAGCAGGCACATCATGAATCGTGCTAGTTCCTTTTGTCGCTAATAAGGTGGCAGCAATGACGGGCAAAACGGCATTTTTTGCGCCTTCCACTTTGACGGTGCCGCTCAACCGGTTTCCGCCACGGACGATGATCTTTTCCAAGGCATTCCCCTCCGCGTCCAATTTCTCTATATTAATATTCAATGGTAATGATTGGGGTTCCAACAACGACGCGCGTCTTGCCGCCCAATCTTTCCCTCAAGGCGAGTTGCAGGTTGATCGGCTGTTGCTTGGCGGCCGGGAGAACGTTCTTCCACTGCCCAGTATATGCAGACAGGGAAACGAATGACTCTTCCCGCAACCACTCAACCGGTTTCGCTTGAAAGTTGCGCACCAGCCGAGAAGCCTGATCGAACAAACCACCTTTCATATTACCATTGAATTCGCCTTCAATACAAGCATAAAATGTAGGGTCGTTCACAAATAGGCCGTTCGTCTTCATTTGAATCTGGCGTGCTGCTTCTTTCCACCCAATCCGGCTCCATTTGGGGCCCGTTGCTTCATAGAGGATATACGTTTGCGGCGTACCGTTTGTGACGGTCATCACGAGCTGGATTTGTTCTTGGAAGAAGGCGTGCTCGTTTTTGCCGATCGCTTTTTGCCAATGTCCGCTTTTGGCAAACGACCAGTGAAACGAACGATATGTTTGTTTCAATTCCGCCATTTTTTTGAAAAAGTCCGCATCATTTTGAATATCGCGGGCATACTCTCTTGTGTAAATGACCCAGCGGCCAAGCGAAGCACCGTGTTGCGCCAGCGTGCGCGCCATCGTTTCCATCGGTTTTGACCATTCGTCCCCCTGCGCGCCTTCCGTCCGGTATTGCCAGGCGGCGAAAAACAGGCTGGCCAGCATGAGCGCCAGCAGCCATTTCATCCGGTTTTTTCTCATCTTCGTTCCCTTCCTCTCCTTACTTGTTATTGTTGCCACCAGGACAGGGAACATACGTCCAAAAAATCGACAACCGGTGATTTTTGAAATCGTTTTCATGCATAAAAATAGAGTGGACGGATCGTCCACTCGGCCGAAAAAGACCCGGCCACCCATGCAGATCAATGGCGCCATATGGAAGATGCGTCGGCCGCGCGCGGCCGATCGCATAGCCTGTTGCGGCCAAAACGAGCGTGTCGGCGGCATGAAGCCTGCCCTGCCGCAGACGGGGCGCTGCTAGTCGCGAAACAAATACGGCAAATCGGTCGACCATGCCCAATAGTCGAGGAAAAAGTTCGCAACCGTTGAGCCGATCGCAATCGTCAATAAAATGTACAGCAGCCGCCCTTGGACGACGCGGTTCGGCTTCAGAAGCACTTCAAGCCGGACAGCTTGCAGCGTCCACCACGTCACCGCCATGAACACTAAATGAATGATAATCGACAGCAGCGCCTGTTGACCGATGATGGGCATCACCGCGCTCCACCTCCTCCTAAACCATGCAAACGTCCCCCATCCTCTTGATGAGGCGGTTTCCCCTCTGTTCAACAAAAAAGAGGAGAGGGTTCCCTCTCCCCTTATTGTACCGTTACGGCAAAAAATCGCCAAAATGCCCAAATTGGGCGAGCACATCGTAGGCAAGTCCCGGCATCCAGCCGATCACCAGCGTTCCGAGCGCGCATACGACCACATCGGCCGACAGCCCGGCCGGCAGCCGGCCAAGCGGCGCGAGGGAAGCCGGACGGAAAAAGAGTTGAACGAGCAAATTGAAGTAGTATACATACGAGATCACCGTCGTCACCGCCATCACCGCCGCGAGCACGTAATGGCCCGGCTCGGTGACGACAAGGCCGATGAACAAATAGAGCTTGGCGATAAAGCCGGCCGTCCCCGGAATGCCGGCGAGCGAGAGCAAGAACAGCCCGAGGGCTGCAGCGAGCAGCGGGCGATGGCGGTACAAGCCGGACAGCCCATCGAAATCATCGGAGCCGGTCTGGTGCGCGATATGCGCAACGATGGCAAACGCCCCGATGTTCATAAACACATAAGCGAGCAAGTAAATCCAAAGCGAATCGATCATCGCCCACGACATCGCGGCAACCCCGGCGAGCAAGTAGCCGGCGTGGGCGATGCTTGAATAGGCGAGCACATGTTTCAACTCGCTCTGCCGGATCGCCAACAGCGCGCCGTACAATACGTTTATGACTCCCACCACCGCGATGACGCCAGCAAACGTGCGAAACTCGTCCGGAAACAAGCCGATCCCGAAGCGGATCATCCCGTACGCCGCAATCTTCAACAGCACCCCGGCGTGAAGCATGACGACCGGCGGCGGCGCTTCGACGTGCACGCGAATGAGCCAGCGGTGAAGCGGAACGGCCGGCAGCTTGACGGCAAACGCCAACAACAGCCCGCCAAGCAGCCAATGCCGCCCCTCTTCGGTGAGCGGGGCGATCAGCTGCCCTTGAGCGACCGGGTTATGTAACATCTCACGGAGCAACGCGAAGTTTGCGGTCCCGGTGCGGGCGACAAGGACGGCGATCACAACAAGCAGCAAAGCCGAGCCGAGCCCGTTGTACAACAAGTAGCTGTACGCCGCCCGCTCGCGCTCAAACCCGCCCCACTTGCCGACAAGCAAAAACATGGCGACCAACGTCACTTCGAGGAAGAGGAAAAACCAGATGAAATTGGCGGTTGCAAATACGCCGAGCATGCCGATCTCCAATGCGAGCAGCCACATAAAATATCCTTTTTTCTCCGCTTTGACCAACAAGGACGTGGCAGCCGCCAAAGTCGCCAACACCGCGGTCAGAACGATAAAGACAAGCGACAGCCCATCGATGCTGAGCTCATAGCGGATCACATACGCTGCATCCGTTAAAAACGGAAGGTTGGCAAGCCGCACCCAATCGTGCGCCTCATCGAGCCGCTCGAGGCGAAACCCGCGTCCAGACTGAATGAAAGCAAACAACGCCAAAATGAGCGGCGGTACGGTGGCGGCCGTTCCGAGCCATTGAATCATTCGTTCATCCGTTTTGCGGACAAACAGCAGCAACATGATGCCTAACAGCGGCGAAAAGACGAGCAGCGATAAAAAAATCATAGCCAGTACCCCCCTGTTAAGGCGAAAATGACGACCAAAATCGCCAATCCGGCCACCGTCACCGCCCCATACGTCTGCGCCTGCCCGTTTTGCCCGCGCGACCCAGCCGAGGCGGCCGCGCCGACAATGCCGGCGGCAAGCCGGGCGAGCCCTTCAACAAGGAAGCGGTCGACATACGCCAACAGGCGGCTGATCCATGACACAAGCGACACGACCGTCAAACGGTAAATGTCATCGATGTAGTAATGACGACGCAGCAGCTCATCAACATACGGAACACGCGCGGACAACCAATCGCGCGGCATTTTCTGCGCCCCGTACATCAGCCAGGCGAGAAAAATCCCTGCAAACGACACGATGGTCGCCAAAACAGCGATCCATCCCGGCGCCGCTTCATGATGGTAGGATCCGTCCGTCAGCCACTCGCCGAGAAACGAACCGAACCACGGCGTTTGCATGTATCCGGATGCAATCGACAGCACGCCGAGCACAAGCATTGGCGCCACCATCGAGGCCGGCGCTTCATGAGCATCCTCATGATGCCGCGCTTTGCCGGCAAAGACGAGGAAAAAGAGCCGGAACATATAAAACGACGTCAACAGCGCGGCAGCGACCGCGAGCCAAAAGAGGAGGCGCGGCCCGTTCGTCCAGGCGGCGGCCAAAATTTCGTCCTTGCTGAAAAAGCCGGCGAATAGCGGAACCCCGCTGATCGACAGCGCCCCAATGAGGAACAGCGGCGCGGTCCATGGCAGCCGCTGCCAAAGTCCGCCCATTTCCTCAATGTTTTGCGTACGGACGGCATGAATGACGCTCCCGGCGGCCAAAAAGAGGAGCGCTTTAACTTCCCTCCGAAAGAAGTCTCCTACTTCTAAACGTGAAGGTGCGCCAGCACCAGTGAAAGTGGGAGATGAATATTGGTTGGCGTTAGCCAACGAATAGGATAGAATATGGCTAGAACGGACACCTTCGGAACGAAGGGAAGCGTAAAGGGTTCTTGTGTGTGGCTTACCGTTCAGCGAACACACACAAGTCGCTTGAAGCCCCCACCTCTAAGCGAAGCGTAGGTGGTGGGTAGTTCACTTTATGAATGCCGTAAATGAGCGCCGCAGGGTTTGGTGGACAGCCAGGTATGTACACGTCAACTGGGACGATTTGGTCAACCCCTTTGACGACGCTGTATGATTTCACATACGGCCCGCCGGCTGTTGCACACGAACCCATGCCGATCACCCATTTCGGCTCCGGCATTTGCTCGTACAACCGGCGCAACAGCGGCGCCATTTTTTTCGTCACCGTTCCCGAGACGATCATGACGTCTGATTGCCGCGGCGAGGCGCGGAAAAACGAGCCAAACCGGTCGAGATCGTAATGGGCGCCGCCGACCGCCATCATCTCAATCGCGCAACAGGCAAGGCCGAACGTCAGCGGCCAGAGCGAATTGCTGCGCGCCCACCCTTTTAACTGCTCGAGCGTCGTCAAAAAAACGTTGCGCTTCACTTCTTCCATTTCCGCTTGCGAGAAGCCATCCCATTTTACATCCATCGTAACACCTTCTTTTTCCAAGCGTAGATCAAACCAATGGCAAGCAAGAAGATGAAGATCACCATTTCAATCAAGGCAAACAGGCCGAGCTGGTCGTAAACAACCGCCCAAGGATATAAAAACACCGTCTCGACGTCAAAAATCACAAATAGCAAGGCAAATAAATAATAGCGGACTTGAAACTGGATGCGCGAGTCGTGAAAGGGTATGTTACCGCTTTCATAGGTCGTTGCCTTCGCCTCGTCCGGCACATGCGGCCGCAACAAGCGTCCAACCGCAAGCGCCCCGATCGGCAGCAGCACCCCGAGGCAAAGGAAGACGAAAATAATCAAATAACTGTTCGCATAGACGTTGCTCAACACGCTCGCCCCCCTTCCGGTTTACTACATACGTATGGTGTTAATGTTAAATTTTTCAATAATTCCTTCGATTTTATTAATTATAACATTTATATCTAGCCGTTTCAGCAAAACTTCGGGTTCTCCCTGTCAACATGATGGCAAAGCTCCGCGGAGTATGATGCCAATGCCATGGCTGCAATGATGCCCCTTGATCGTTGCCGCCTCAAAGGGGAAAGGGGGAAAGGACGAGGAATGACGCATGTTTCGGCTTGCAGAAAGACCGCAACGCAGAGGAGAAAGCCGCGGCTTCAAGTGATCTGGCAATAAAAAAAGCAGAGGAACATCCGCTCCTCTGCTTACTTCATTTCCGCTACATTCAAACGGTTCAAGGCGCGTTTCAACGCCAGTTCGGCCCGGTTGAAGTCGATGTCATCCTGCTGGCTTTGCAGGCGGCGCTCCGCCCGCTCTTTCGCCGCTTTGGCGCGGAGGACGTCAATGTCCTCCGCCCGTTCAGCAGCTTGAGCCAAAATCGTCACGTTGTCCGGGCGGACTTCCAAAAAGCCGCCGCTGACAGCAATGTATTGCGTTTTGCCGCCTTTTTTCAGCCGGGCCGCGCTGATCTCGAGCGGGGCGACAAGCGGGATGTGCCCCGGCAAAATGCCGAGCTCGCCGCTTTTCGCTTTGATGCTGACCATTTCAACATCGTCTTCGTACACCGGGCCATCAGGAGTAACGACGCTCACGTGGATCGTTTTCATTGTCCAATCCCCCTATCCCGGGTCACACTTCGACACCCATCGCTTTCGCTTTTTCAACGACTTCTTCAATGCGGCCGACTAAGCGGAACGCATCTTCCGGAAGATGGTCGTATTTGCCTTCCAAAATTTCTTTAAAGCCGCGCACCGTTTCTTTGACCGGCACGTAGGAGCCCGGTTGGCCCGTGAACTGCTCCGCCACGTGGAAGTTTTGCGACAAGAAGAACTGGATGCGGCGGGCGCGGTGAACGACGAGTTTGTCTTCGTCCGACAGTTCTTCCATCCCCAAGATGGCGATGATGTCTTGCAATTCTTTATAACGTTGCAGCGTTTGCTGCACTTTGCGGGCGACTTGATAGTGCTCCTCGCCGACGATTTCCGGCGCCAGCGCGCGCGACGTCGAGGCGAGCGGGTCAACGGCCGGATAAATCCCCATCTCCGCGAGCTTCCGCTCCAGGTTCGTCGTCGCATCCAAGTGCGAGAACGTCGTGGCCGGAGCCGGGTCCGTATAGTCGTCGGCCGGGACGTAAATCGCTTGAATCGAGGTGATCGAGCCTTTCGCCGTCGACGTGATCCGCTCTTGCAATTGGCCCATCTCCGTCGCCAATGTCGGTTGGTAACCAACAGCCGACGGCATGCGTCCTAACAATGCCGATACTTCCGAACCAGCCTGCGTGAAGCGGAAAATGTTGTCGATAAACAGCAGCACGTCTTGCCCTTGCTCATCGCGGAAGTACTCCGCCATCGTCAAACCGGTCAAGGCGACGCGCATCCGCGCCCCCGGTGGCTCGTTCATTTGCCCGAACACCATGGCGGTTTTGCTGATAACGCCGGAGTCTTTCATTTCATGGTACAAGTCGTTCCCTTCGCGCGTCCGTTCGCCGACGCCAGCAAAGACGGAAATCCCGCCGTGCTCTTGGGCGATGTTGTGGATCAGCTCTTGAATCAAGACCGTTTTTCCTACGCCAGCGCCGCCGAACAAACCGATTTTTCCGCCTTTAATATACGGGGCAAGCAAGTCAATGACTTTAATCCCCGTTTCCAAAATTTCGACTTCGGTCGCCAATTCCTCGAATTTTGGCGCCGGACGGTGAATCGGGTCGCGGCGGGCGTCAGCCGGAATGTCGCCTTCGAGGTCGATCGGCTCTCCCAAGACGTTGAACACGCGGCCAAGCGTGACTTCGCCGACCGGCACCGAAATCGGTGCACCGGTATCGATGACTTCCATGCCGCGGATGAGGCCGTCTGTGGACGCCATCGCGATCGTCCGTACTGTATCATCGCCAAGGTGCAAGGCGACTTCCAATGTCAAGTCGATGTCGACTTCGTTTTCGTTGCGCGCTTGATGTTGAATTTTCAGGGCGTTGTAGATCGCCGGCAAGTGGCCGTTCTCAAACTTGACGTCTACAACCGGACCCATGACTTGGATAACGCGTCCTCTTGTCATCGTTTTCCCTCCTAACTTGCTAGTCCGCTATTGCAAGGCGTTTGCTCCGGCGACAATTTCCGTAATTTCTTGCGTAATCGCCGCTTGGCGAGCGCGGTTGTAGGAAAGCGTCAATGTGCGAATGAGCTCGTTCGCATTGTCCGTTGCGTTCTTCATCGCCGTCATGCGGGCGGCGTGTTCGCTTGCTTTTGCATCGAGCAATGCGCCGTAAATGAGGCTTTCCGCATACTGCGGCAATAAGACGTCCAAAATTTCTTCTTGCGACGGTTCAAATTCGTACACCGTGCGCTGCTTATTCTCCGCCAAGTCAGTGAGCGGAAGAAGCTTCCGTTCCGTCACCTCTTGCTGGATCGCGCTCACGTAATGGTTGTAATACATATACAGCTCGTCAAACGTACCGTCGGCGAATAACCCAACCGTTTTGCGGGCGATTTCTTTAATATCGTCAAACGACGGCTGGTCCGGCAAGCGGGTGATGTCGAGAATGACCGGCATGTTCCGCTTGCGGAAAAAGCTCAACCCGACGCGGCCGATGACAATGATCGCATATTCGTCCGGAGAAGCATGGCGTTTTTGGATCGTTTGGTACACGAGGCGCAACACGTTGCTATTGTACGCGCCAGCCAGACCGCGATCCGACGTGATCACGAGATAACCGGTTTTTTTCACCGGGCGCGAAACGAGCATCGGATGCGAAGCCCCTCCGGCGCCAAGCGCCACATTGGCCACGACTTCTTGAATTTTCTCCATATATGGAACGAACGATTTCGCGTTTTGCTCCGCGCGGTTCAGCTTCGACGTCGAGACCATTTCCATCGCTTTTGTAATTTGGCTTGTCTTCTTCGTCGCATTGATGCGCGTTTTAATATCGCGTAACGATGCCAAAGGTTTCACCACCTTTTTGCTGCACGGGTTCTAACAGGCATGAGGGGGCGATATGCCCCCGCCGGCCTTATTGTGAAACGACAAACGTTTTCTTGAACGCTTCGATCGCTTGATTGAGATCGTCTTCGTTCGGAAGATCTTTCGTCGTGCGGATGTGCTCAAGCAAGTGTTGGCCGTTTTGGTCGAGCCACAAGTAAAACTCTTTCTCGAAACGGCGCACATCTTTAACCGGAATGTCGTCCAAAAAGCCGCGCGTCAATGCATAGATGATCAACACTTGTTTTTCGACCGGAATCGGCTGATGCAAATCTTGCTTCAGCACTTCGACCGTGCGCGCCCCGCGGGCGAGCTTCGCCTGCGTCGCTTTATCGAGGTCGGAGCCGAATTGGGCGAACGCTTCGAGCTCACGGTAAGCGGCCAAGTCCAAACGAAGCGTCCCGGCTACTTTTTTCATCGCTTTGATTTGTGCTGCCCCACCGACGCGCGAAACGGACAACCCTGCGTTGATCGCTGGGCGGACGCCGGAGAAGAACAAGTCCGATTGCAAGAAAATTTGCCCGTCCGTAATCGAGATGACGTTCGTCGGAATGTAGGCGGAAATGTCGCCCGCTTGCGTTTCGACGAACGGAAGCGCAGTCAACGAACCGCCGCCTTTGGCATCGCTCAATTTCGCTGCGCGCTCAAGCAGGCGGGAGTGCAAGTAGAAAATATCCCCCGGATACGCTTCACGACCCGGCGGACGGCGAAGCAAGAGCGACAATTCACGGTATGCCGCGGCTTGTTTCGATAAATCGTCATAGACCACTAACACGTGTTGGCCTTTATACATGAAATACTCGCCCATCGCCACACCGGCATACGGCGCCAAGAACAAAAGCGGAGCCGGCTGCGACGCCGAAGCGGTGACGACGATCGTATAGTCGAGCGCGCCGTGTTTGCGGAGCGTTTCGACAACGGTGCGGACCGTCGATTCTTTTTGCCCGATGGCGACATAAATACAAATCATGTTTTGGTCTTTTTGGTTGATGATCGTGTCAATGGCGACGGACGTTTTCCCCGTTTGCCGGTCGCCGATGATGAGCTCGCGCTGGCCGCGGCCGATCGGCACGAGCGCGTCGATCGCTTTAATCCCGGTTTGCAGCGGCTCATGCACCGATCTCCGGTCCATAACGCCCGGCGCCGGGCTCTCGATCGGGCGCGTTTCGGTCGTTTCCACCGGGCCTAAGCCATCGACAGGCTGGCCGAGCGGGTTGACAACGCGGCCGATGAGCGCCTCCCCGACCGGCACTTCCATGATCCGGCCTGTGCGGCGCACTTCGTCTCCTTCTTTGATGCCGGTATACGGCCCTAAAATAACAATCCCGACGTTGTTTTCTTCCAAGTTGAGCGCCATGCCCATCACGCCGTTGGCAAATTCAACAAGCTCGCCGGACATGACGTTATCAAGCCCATGAGCGCGCGCGATCCCGTCGCCGATTTGGATGACGGTGCCGACATCGCTCACTTGGATTTGCGATTCGTAGTTTTCAATCTGCTGCTTAATGAGCGCGCTGATTTCTTCCGCTCTAATGCTCATGCCTTTCACCCCTGTCTCCAAATGTTAACCAATGAGCTGCCGCTGAATCCGTTCAAGCTGCCCGCTGACGCTGCCGTCATAAATGCGGTTGCCGATGCGCAGCTTCACGCCGCCAATCAGTTCCGGCTCGACGATATTTTCAATGTGGAGCGTTGCTTTGCCAACCTTTTTGGCAAACACGTCAGAAAGCGCCTGCAGTTCTTCGTCCGTCAACGGGCGCGCCGAATAGGCGATCGCTTCAGCGATGCCGCGCGCATCGTTGGCAAGGGCGATAAACTGATCGGCCAGTTCAGGCACAAGGCCGAAGCGATGGCGCTCAAGAAGAAGCAAAAGCGTGTTTTTCACCGGAGCAGAAACGCCGGCGAACACTTCACGAACAAGCGCTTTTTTCTTTTCTAAAGAAAGATTCGGGTTGGAAAGAAGAGATAAAAACTCGCCGTTTTCCGCCAACGCTTGGCGTACGGCGCGGACGTCTTCCTCGATCCAGTCAAGCTGCTGTTGTTCGAGCGCGATTTGGAACAAAGCGGATGCATACCGTTTGGCGATCACTTCTTGGTTCATCGCGCTCCTCCTGCCTCTTGAACGTCTTTGATGTACGCTTCGATCAGCTTGCGTTGATCTTGCTCGGTCAACTCTTTTTCAATCACTTTCGAAGCGATGAAGACAGACAACGACGCCACTTGTTCGCGGAGCGCGGCCATTGCCTGTTCTTTTTCGCGCTCGATTTCTTGTTTCGCCGTTTCTTTCACCCGTTCCGCTTCCGCACGGGCCGAGGCGACGATTTGTTCTTTCTGCTCTTCGGCAAACTTGCGCGCATTTTCGATGAGCGCTTGCGCTTCTTGACGCGATTGCTTCATCAGTTCACGCTGCTCTGCCAGCAGTTTTTCCGCTTCTTGGCGGCGTTTTTCCGCTTGGTCGATTTCGTTCGCGATATGTTCTTCACGTTGTTTCATGATATTCATTAACGGCTGCCAAGCGAATTTGCGCAACAAGGCCAGCAAAATAATGAACATCAGCAATTGGTAAATAATCGTGCCGCCGCTGATGCCATGCGCCGCTTCGCCGAGCACCAATACGTTTGCCTTCCACAACACCGCGTTTCACTCCTTTCGACAGCTATCGCACCGACGCGGTCTCGCAAAACCGCACATAAAGGAATGGCGAAGGTGGTCGTTGACACGAACTTCGCCATCACTTTCCATATCGATTTCTTATCGACCTAAGTAAATGAACGAGAAGACGACACCGATGATCGGAAGCGCCTCAACCAACGCGACCCCGATGAACATCGTCGTTTGCAAAACCGGACGCAATTCTGGTTGACGAGCAATCCCTTCGATGGTACGGCTGACGATCAATCCGTTGCCGATGCCGGCGCCTAACGCCCCTAAACCTACCGCAATCGCAGCTGCAAGTACACCCAAACTCATGTTGATAGATCCTCCTTCACCATGTTAAAGTAATGTTTCAAGTCCTTAATGAAATGATAAGGAATGCTCAATGGTCATGACTGACCTTATGAGCCATATAAACCATGGTTAACATCGTAAAAATGAACGCCTGAATCGTTCCGACAAAAATACTGAACGCTTGCCACACCATCATCGGAATGGCTGCGCCAACAGCGCCAAGCACACCGTAATGCGTGCCAAGGCTGGCGAGCAAGCCAAGCAAAATTTCCCCGGCGTAAATGTTCCCGAAAAGACGCAAACCGAGCGTCAGCGTGTTGGCAAACTCTTCGATGATTTTAAGTGGGAACAACCAGGCGACTGGACGGGTGTAATCGCGCAAATAGTCGGATGCCCCTTTCATTTTCACCCCATAGTAGTGGGTGAGGGCGACGACCATCACCGCCAGCGTCAACGTAACGGTCGCATCCGCGGTTGGCGATTTCCACCAAAGTTCGCCGTTGACATGGACGGAAAACGGCAGTCCAAGCATATTGGCCACAAACACATACATGATGAGCGTGACCCCCAGCGTCAAAAAGCGGCCGCCCGTTTGCCAATCCATTGTGCTGTTAATGATGCCTCTAACAAAGTCAAAGACCCACTCCATAAAGTTTTGCATCCCCGTCGGGCGCAACTGAAGCGAGCGAGTAGCCGCAACAGCAATGATGAAAACGATCAAACAGGTGATCGTAATCATCAACATATCAGATAAATTAAACGTAAGGCCTAAAAATTCGACAAGCGGCGCTTTATGCTCCATCCTCTCTCACCTCGCTTTCTACACAGCTGATTAGTCATTATGTAAAAAATGATTTGCTACCAATAGGATATATGGGGTGGCCAAGCCGATGACGACCGGCATAACGGACAAATGTTGGGGATACCGGGACACAAACAGCGCAACGGCGGCAACCAGCGCAAATCGAATCATGGTCCCAAGCGAAGGAGGGCGCCGTCCCTCGGCCATCGCTTCTCCTGCTTTTATGACACGCCGGGCCAGCAAGCGAATGCTGTACAGCCCTGTTGCTGTTCCAATGAGCAAACTAAAAAACCACGCTTCATAACTGGTCAATATCCATCCTACCGCATAACCTACCATTAGCACCGACGATTGCTTTTGTATTCGTTTTATGATCCTATCAATCATTGTTTCTTATTCCCCAAAAAAACGCCGAATTGTTTTCAGCGTGGCGAACACTCCCGCTGCTAAGCCGAGCAACAAACCAATAACAAGGAAAAGCGGTTCACTGTCCAATTGTCGGTCAACCCATCTGCCGCCAAATAAACCAACTAATGTACAGCCGACTAGCTGTGATGTGATCGCTGACATCAAGCCGATGGCCCGAAAAGGATGACGGTTATTTTTTTTCATAATGGTTACCATACCTCGCCCGTTTAGACCAGAGATCATTTCCGACAGTGAAAACCTTCTCAATCTACCTAATTGTAAGCATCTACCTATTGTAAGCATACAATACCGCTTGGTCAATGTCAATGTGTTCCCACATAAAACATCATTCACACAGAGTAAATATTAATAATTTGGGACAATTCCTCATTTTCTTTTCACAAAAATGGTGTATAATGATATATTTTTTTGGACACTTCCCTGCCTACAGCAACCGACTCACTCTGGACGCGTCCCTGTTTCGATGTCGAAAGAGGGGGCCCCGTTTGGACGCGGCCCCCACACCCGTCAAGTTTAGCGGTATAAAATTTTTAAGACGATACTCGTGTTCATCCCCGCAGTGAATGATGGGGATCACATCCATTATTGGGCATACCAAATCCCCCTCCAGAAGAGGGGTGTTTGGTATTTATATCCATATCTAATTCTACCATATCTCTAATTTCGTTACGATATCTGATGCCGTTTCTTCCCCTTTCCTTCGACCTTTCTTGGCATGTTTTCGTAACAGGGAAAGGAGAGAGAAAAGGTTGATTTCCGCCATATGCGAACGCAAAAGCAACTGGTGCCAATACGATTGGAGAAGATCGAGCGCTTTCCGTTCACTGATTTCAATGTCTTCCTTTTGATGCCAATACATCCGAGCTTGAAACATCCCCATGCACAGAGAGTCAGAAAGGCTTCCGCCGTTAACGAACGCTGCCGCCGGATAAAGCCTGTTTTCCGTGCGAGACGGGTTCATTCTTCGGGAGAAAAGAGTTGACGAATGGTTTGAATCCATGCTTTCATTTGTTTTTCCATGAAAAAAATCCTTTCTAACGTGGAGTGTTCGTTAGAAAGGATACCGTGTTTTTGACGATGCACAAAGACCAAAATTCTTAACTTGATGGGTATGGACACGGCCCCCTCTTTCGACCGTACGGGCAACGGCCTGCTTCGGGTTATTTCGTGCCAAACAGCCGATCGCCGGCGTCGCCAAGACCAGGGACAATATAGCCGTGGTCGTTCAACCGCTCATCAAGGGCAGCGATGTAAATGTCCACATCCGGGTGCGCGGTTTCCACCGCTTTAACCCCTTCCGGCGCCGCGATCAGGCACATAAATTTAATGCTTTTCGCACCCCGCTTTTTCAGCGCATCGATCGCCGCCACCGCTGATCCGCCGGTTGCGAGCATCGGGTCGACGATGATAAAATCGCGCTCTTCGACATCGCTCGGCAGCTTGACGTAATATTCGACCGGCTTTAACGTTTCCGGATCGCGATACAAGCCGATATGGCCGACTTTCGCCGCCGGGATGAGCTTCAGGATGCCGTCAACCATGCCGATGCCGGCGCGCAAAATCGGGATGACGCCGAGCTTTTTGCCGGCAATTACTTTCGCTTTCGCTTTGCTGACGGGGGTTTCGATCTCGACTTCCTCAAGCGGCAGATCACGTGTAATTTCAAACGCCATCAACGTCGCCACTTCGTCGACAAGCTCTCGAAATTCTTTCGTGCCCGTATTCTTGTCGCGAATGTAGGTCAATTTATGCTGGATGAGCGGATGATCAAAGACGTACACTTTTCCCATGGGTCAACTCTCCTCTTCCGTATGTATGCACTACACTTCTATACATTCTACTGGAAAACGAGCGCCTATTCAACTGCCGAACGAACGGAAAAAGGCGCACCGCCAAATCCGGAGGCGGTGCACCGTACGGTTTCGGACGAAGCGGCGGCGCTTAGTCTTGATAGAGCGGAAACTTTTCCGTCAAAGCGGCGACGCGTTGGCGCGCTTCCTCAAGCGCTTGTTCGCTGCCGACGTTTTTCAGCACAAGGCCGATGATCGCGGCGATTTCGTCCATCTCTTCCAATCCGAAGCCGCGCGTCGTCACCGCAGCCGTGCCGATGCGAATGCCGCTCGTGACAAACGGGCTTTCCGGATCGTACGGAATGGTGTTTTTATTCACTGTAATGCCAACTTCATCCAACACTTTTTCCGCCGTTTTTCCGGTCAGCTGCTGCGGGCGCAAATCGACAAGCAATAAATGGTTGTCCGTGCCGCCGGATACGAGGGTGAACCCTTCGTTTTGCAGGGCGGAGGCAAGTCGTTTGGCGTTATCGACAACGCGCTTCGCGTACGCTTTAAAGTCGTCCTGCAACGCTTCGCCGAACGCCACCGCCTTGGCGGCAATGACATGCATCAGCGGCCCGCCTTGAATGCCAGGGAAAATGGCTTTGTCGATCTGTTTGGCGAACTGCTCCTGGCATAAAATCATCCCGCCGCGCGGACCGCGCAACGTTTTATGCGTCGTCGTCGTAACGAAATGGGCGTACGGCACCGGGTTCGGATGGAGACCTGCCGCAACAAGACCGGCAATATGGGCCATGTCAACCATTAAATAGGCGCCGACTTCATCAGCGATTTCCCGGAATTTGGCGAAATCGATAATGCGCGGATAGGCGCTCGCGCCGGCGACGATCAGCTTCGGCCGATGAAAGCGCGCTTTCTCGCGCACGTCGTCATAATCGATGACATGGGTTTCCGGGTCGACGCCGTATGCGACAAAGTTGTATTGCACACCGCTGAAGTTGACTGGACTGCCGTGCGTCAAATGGCCGCCGTGCGACAAATTCATGCCAAGCACCGTGTCGCCGTGCTCAAGAACGGTGAAATAAACGGCCATGTTCGCCTGCGCCCCCGAATGCGGCTGGACGTTCGCATGCTCCGCCCCGAACAATTGCTTCGCCCGCTCGCGCGCCAACTCTTCGACGATGTCTACGTACTCGCAGCCGCCATAATAGCGGCGGCCCGGATAGCCTTCCGCGTATTTGTTCGTCAGCACCGATCCTTGCGCTTCCATCACCGCGCGGCTGACAAAGTTTTCCGAGGCGATGAGCTCAATCTTGGCATGCTGCCGTTTCCGCTCTTGCTCAATGGCCGCGAACACTTGCGGATCTTGTTGTGGCAAGTAGTTCATCAATAGCTCCCCCTTATGCGAAATCAGTGAATATTCGTTTTTATTTTATCAGCTTCAGCTAGGCAAGTTCAAAGGAAAAATGAATGAAATTGTTAGAAAGAACAGAAATTGTTCGGGTTTTCTAACGTATAGACGGCGCGGGCGCCACCGATCAGCTTTGGCCGCGTCTTCGCCAGCGTCACGCACGCCGATCCAATGTGCTTCACCGAAACGCGCACGGGAACGGCAACCGGCTTCAAATGCATACCGATGAGCGTATGGCCGATGTCAATGCCGGCATCGGCGCGAATCGCCTCGACAACGACCGGGTCAGCGAACTTTCGATAGGCGTAGGCGGCCATCGCCCCACCCGCTTTCGGCACCGGAACGACCGAAACGATCTCCAGCCCGTGAGTTTTGGCGGTTTCCCGTTCGACAACAAGCGCCCGATTTAAATGTTCACAACATTGAAACGCGAGCGCAATGCCGGTTTCGCGCCGCCACGCGTCAAGCTCGGCAAACAGCATGGCGGCAACGTCCATCGATCCAGCCGTGCCGATCCGCTCGCCAAGTACCTCGCTCGTACTGCAGCCGATCACAACGACATCGCCGCGGCCAAGCGGAGCCTGTTTGCGAAACTCATGCAAGATGGCTTGCCATTGCTGCCGCCATTCGGTCAATCGGGCGTCCATTCCTTTTCCTCCTTCGCACGGTGTGCCCCACACGATCCTTGACGAACACTAGAAGTCTAGTGATGTAACGGAAAATGCGGCTCCATCACATTGCTTTTCAAATGGAGAAACCTTATACATGCTGCTCTTCCTTCACTTTAGAATCATCCATTTCAAAAAACGGCTGTTTTTCAATGGCCTTCTATATAGATGCAACGAAATCGTTTAACATATCCTTGACGGAAAAGTGGCTCATCCATTTTTGACTGTCGAAGGCAAGCCGTAGGCTTGCCTCCGTCACGCTAAGGCGTGACGGAAGACCGAACCACGACTCGCTTAAAGACCCATTCATGGGTCTTTAAGCGGTGTTGTTCGGTCACTCGACAGTTGGATGAAATGACCGGTCAAAACGAAAAATGTTAAAGCTTTAAATTGCATCTATTATTATATAGTATTTTCACCAATGATTCGCGAAAGATGAACGGCGTTTGTTGTGAACATCGCCGGATTCCCAGCCTTTGCGCTGCTGCCCTCATGAAGCTAGACGCCCACACCTTTCGCTTATGGCCCACAGGCCGCATCCGCTCCGATGCGGCCCTGGTTCTGCCTACAAATGCTTGTTTTCATAGTCGGCGATTTTGCCGATTCGCCGCGCATGGCGTCCGCCTTCAAATTCGGTCTCAAGCCATGCCTTGGCGATTTCGCGCGCCAGGCCGGGGCCGATGACGCGCTCCCCCATCGCGAGAATGTTGCTGTCATTATGCATGCGCGTCAGCTTGGCGCTGTAGACGTCGTGGCAAAGGGCGCAGCGCACCCCTTTCACTTTGTTGGCGGCAATCGTCATACCGATGCCGGTGCCGCAAATCAAAATGCCGCGGTCAAATTCGCCGCGCGCCACTTTTTCCGCGACAGGGAGCGCGTAATCCGGATAATCGACCGATGTTTCACAATCGCAGCCGAAATCGGTGTACTCGATTCCCATTTCATCCAACAGTGCTTTAATTTCTTCACGAATGCGAACTCCGCCATGGTCAGAAGCAATCGCAACTTTCATCACATTCGGACGAGGAACCCTAGGCTTCGCCGTGATAGCGAAAGCCAGGGAGGAAT
Organism: Geobacillus stearothermophilus ATCC 12980; assembly: GCF_030369615.1. Taxonomy (NCBI): domain Bacteria; kingdom Bacillati; phylum Bacillota; class Bacilli; order Caryophanales; family Anoxybacillaceae; genus Geobacillus; species Geobacillus stearothermophilus. The sequence continues at coordinate 2,722,806 of NZ_CP128494.1, forward strand.
CGCCCTTCCTCCTTTCGACAAATCATATTTGCCTGTGCATCAACGGGTGCGAAACCGGGCGACAGCCTCCTGCAATTGTTCGGCCTGTTCCACCAACTCGCCAGCCAGTTGATGCACATCGTTGATCGATGCAGCCTGCTCCTCGGTCGCCGCCGCCACTTCGAGCGCGCCGGCGGACGTCTGCTCAGCAATCGCCGCCACTTCTTGCGTTTGCGCCGCGACCCGCTCCATATGCCCCATTTGACGCTTCGCCAGCTCAGCGATGTCATGGACGGCGCGGATCACTTCATCAGCTGAGGCCGCCATGGCCGCAATGGCCTCATTCGTGCGCTCCCCTTTCGCCGCCTCAGCGTTGGCAGCAGCCACCTGCTTGTCCATTTGCGCCACCACACGGGCGACTTCATTTTTAATGTTGCCGACCAGTTCCGCGATTTTCTTGACCGCCTTGGCGCTCTCATCCGCCAGCTTGCGCACTTCCTCGGCGACAACCGCAAACCCCCGGCCGTGCTCGCCGGCGCGGGCTGCCTCAATGGAAGCATTGAGCGCAAGCAAGTTCGTCTGTTCGGCGATGTCCGCGACAAGCAACGTAATGTTGCCGATTTGATTGGCGTGTGCTTCGAGCTGCTTGACAGCCGCCCGCGACCGTTCTTGATCGTCAGCCAGCTGATCGATGCCGCTAATGAGCGAATCGGTGATATCGCGGCTTGCCTTCAACGTTTCGGCCATCCCATATACCGACTGTTCCGCTCGCTCGGCTGTTTCTTTGACTTGCACGGCGATGGCAAGCACATCCTCGGCCGCCGCAGCCGCTTCTTGGATCGCCTCGGCCGAAGACGCCGCCCCTTTGGAAATGTCGTCAATCGTCGCTGCAATATCGCGTGCACGGCTTGACGCTGTTTCGGACGCCTGCCTCATTTCCACCGTCTTTTCCGTCGTGCGCGCTGCGCTCTCTTCCACATTGGCGACGACGGCGCGCAAATGGCCGAGCATCCGGTTGAACGCGACAGCCAGCGAGCGAATTTCGTCATGGGAAGAGGGCAGCGGAACATCCTCATCGATATGCCCTTCTGTCGCCTTTGCCGCCGCTTCCTCGAGCCGTTGCAGCGGCCTTGTAATCCAGCCAGCGGCCAAATAGGCAAGCACTCCGGACCAAAAGATGCCAAGGAGCAACACGATCATCGTGAACACGCTTTTGTTCCATGAGGCGAACCACTGATCATACAAAACGTACAAGAAAAAGGCGCTCGTTGAATACGTGATCAGCGCCAACGCTGTCGTAAAGACGACGAGCTTCAGGCGCAAACCGAACCGATGACTTGTCCCCCCCATTTGTGTTCTCCCTCACTTCTTTACCTCATTGTTCTGTTTGCAACTTTTCCGCCAAGCGGTCAATGAGCGTCTCCAGCTCATCGCGCGCCGCCCGGTACACTTCAATCGGCCCACCGAACGGATCGGCGATGTCGCCGTCTGTTCCCGAGACGAACTGCTTCAATGTAAACGTTTTGTCCTTCGCTTCTGGGAAACGCTCGACGATCATGTCTTTATGGCCGGATGTCATCGCCAGCACGTGCGTCGCCCAGTCGATATGCTCTTTTTTCAGCTGCGAGGAGCGGTGGGCCGCTTCGATTCCTTTTTCCTTCAACACCATCTTGGCGTGAACCGACGCCTCGCTCCCTTCCGCCGCAAACACGCCGGCCGATTTCACCTCGACGCCTGGCAGCTGCTTATTCTCCAGCAGCGCAGCGGCCATCGGGCTCCGGCATGTATTGCCCGTGCAAACGAACAAAATGCGATATGGCATACAACCACCTCTTCACATCAATGACTTACCATCAATATACCATAGGGAAAAGAGCAAAAAAAGCAGGCAGCCCGCTTTTTCCCCGACTGGGAAGAAAAAACCGGTCCGCCCCGTTTGTTAAGAAAAAAGCAGCTTCAGCCCGAACGCGAGCAAAATGCTGCCGCCGAGCGCTTCGCTGTACGAGCCGAGCCATTGTTGAAAATGGCGGCCGACAAAGAGCCCAAGCCATGTCAGCACCGTGCTGAACAGGCCAAACAGCAAAATCGTCACCATCGTCCGCGCTCCGAAAATGCCGAGGCTCAGCCCGACGGAAAAGCTGTCTAGGCTGACGCTGAACGCAAAAAAAAGCAGCCCGGCGCCGTGCGGAAATAGTTGCGACCCGTCCTCCCGCTGGAACGAAGCCATAATCATCTGCGCGCCCAGCCATAGCAACAGCACCCCGCCTGCATATGTCGCGATGCTTCCAAACTCGCGCGACAACAAACGGCCGACCAACATGCCGATTAGCGGCATTACAATATGAAATAACCCGATCGTCACCCCGATATAAAAAATTTGCCGGAGCCGAAGGCGCAGCAGCCCCATCCCTAGGGCGACCGAAAAAGCATCCATCCCTAACGCCAGCGCCATCAGCGACAAGGCGATGATCTCGCCGATTAACGCGCCCATTTCTCTTCCCTCCCGGACTGGCCTTACTGCTAGCATATGCGCGTCCGGAGCTCTTTAGAAGCGGCGCGTGGCCCAGCCGCTTCCTGCCAACCCAAAGGCGAATGGCGGCGTTGTCCCGCCCTGCACGCCCACGGAACGGCCGCAGCCCGGCAAAGCAGCGATGGACAAAAAAACGACGATTTCCAAAGGCCGTTGCCACCGCCCTTGAAAACCGTCTCCATTTTGTTGCGAGCCGCGCGGATGAAAGATAGACCGCCCCCAAACCGTCTCCGTTTTGTTGCCGGTTCAGCCCGACGGCGCCGCTTTTTCTCGCCTGCCGGCCGCGTCATCCATCATCTAGCCGCTGATCACGCGCCCCCCGGCCGCTTTGCGCAGCCGGTTCATAATCGCCGCGCCGAGGCCTTCTTCCGGAAATGCCTCGCTGTAAATGAGATCGACGTTCGTTTCATCAAATCGGCGCAGCGTGTCGTACAGCCGGCTCGCGACCGTCTCAAGCGCCTGGCGCGTTCCGCACGGCAGCACGACATCGGCCGCATACCGGTCCTTGTTTTCCTCGGTCGTCAACACGCCGACCGTTTTCCCTTCCGCCCGGCTTTCGTCCACGAGCTGCTGCAAAAACGCCGGTGGGCCGGCGACAATCCAAAGCGGCGCTTTCGGGGCATAATGCGTATATTTCATGCCGGGCGCTTTCGGCGCTGCCTGTTCGTCCCCGCCGCCGGCCGCCTCGGCGACATGACCAATCACTTCGCTTAACATTTCTTTTGTCACCCCGCCCGGACGCAAAATCACCGGCACGTCCCCGCTGCAGTCGAGCACGGTCGATTCCACGCCAATGCCCGTCGGACCGCCGTCAATCACCCCAGCGATTCGCCCGTTTAAGTCCGCGAGCACGTGCGCGGCTGTCGTCGGGCTCGGCCTGCCGGAGCGGTCGCGCTTGGAGCGGCAAGCGCCAGACCGCTCGCCTCGATCAACGCCAGAGCCAGCGGGTGATCCGGCATGCGCACCGCCACCGTCGGCAGCCCGGCCGTCACTCGCTCGGACACGGCCCCCGCTCGTTTCGGCAAAACGAGGGTGAGCGGCCCCGGCCAAAACCGCTCCATTAACGTCTCAGCCACTGGCGGAAGCGGCGTGGCGACCGCCTCCGCTTGCGCACGACTGGCGACGTGGACGATGAGCGGGTTGTCGCTTGGCCGCCCTTTGGCTTCAAAAATTTTCTCCACTGCCGCCGTATTGGCGGCATCCGCTCCTAAACCGTACACCGTTTCGGTCGGAAACGCGACTACTTCCCCCGCCCGCAGCCATTCGGCCGCCTCTCGTATTTGTGGATAAACTTGCTGTTTATCAACAATATTATCCACAATCCAAACACGTGTTTTCACTCGTTTCACCTTCTCCATGATTCATCTTGAAAATGGCGGATTTTTTTACAAGCGTCAGATCGCCGCCCGATTTCTTTCCACAGTTATACACAAATTGTGAATAAACTTGTTATTTTTGTGGATAACTTTGTGGATAGATGCTTATGGAATGAGATGGCTGAGCCATTCTTTGAAGAAAAATTTGACTTCCACCGGCTGTTCCGGCTCGGCCATGACGACGAAGGACGATTCTTGATCATCCGTGTCCCCTTTGTCCTTCTCGCCATCCGCATGGATGGACGAAGCGGCGCGATCTTCGGTTTCCGCCATCGCATCCCTCTCCTCTTTCGGTTCGTCCTGCTCGATGGCCTGCTCGCCGCTTCGCATCGCCTCAGCTTCCGCTTCGGCGGCCTCGCTGTTTTGCGTCGACCCGGCTTCCATTGACCGGACGCTCTCAGCCGACACCGGTTCATTCGTTCCGGCGGGCGATCGGTTCGCCGCCATCATGACCGCATCGCCGTTGGAAAAATCGAGAAAACAAAGCGGTGGAAACAAGACGCACCACCAGTTTGCCCCTTTTCCTTCCCCGAGCGTAATGAGAAGGGCATCATACGTGCCGGCTGGATACACATAATTGCCGTACACTTTCGTCGGAAACTGAACTGAGCCAAACTGCACATGGTACGACTGGCTGCTTTGCTCTTCGCGAAGCACGCGGGCGACTGTTTGCTCGATCTCCGGCAAGTGCGAGCGGATGACGCGCTTCGCTTCGTCCACCGACGTAAGCTCCGCCACCCAGCCGTTGATTTGCGCATTGACCGCATCGCGCACTTTTCGCTTTAGCTGTTGATCTTTGTCGGCGTCACTGTTCGCCAAGATGCGCAGGCGAATCGCCTCATCGGGAATGGCGACAACGGCGTTTGCCCCGGCGTTCGTCTGCTGGCCGTACAAGTTAATGAGCACACCTGTGATTAATAGAGTGATATATAAACAAATCGCGAGCGAATGTCCCTTGATCACCATGATCGGCACCGTCCTTTCATCTTCCATTGTGGACGGCGCCGCTTCATTTTAAACCTATCAATCTAATTTTTTTCTTGTCATATATACCATCCGCTCTTTGCCGTTCAAATCAACGGCGACCTCAATCTCAGCATCTGGAAACGCTGCAGCCAAGAGCGCCGCCACCGCTTTTCCCTGCCCGGCGCCGATTTCAAATGCCGCGAGCGAAGGGACACCGAGCACAAGCGGGAGCTCGCGGGCAAAGCGGCGGTAAAAGTCAAGCCCATCGCGGCCGCCAAACAGCGCCGTATGCGGCTCATGCTCTTTTACGACAGGCGAAAGGACCGCCGCATCCATCTCCGGGATGTACGGCGGGTTGGACACGACAACATCAACCGTCTGTCCGCCTTGTATAAACGGCTGCAGCAAATCGCCGCATCGAAATGCGACGCGCGCGCCAAGCCGTTCGGCGTTTTCCTTGGCGACAGCGAGCGCTTCTTTGGAAATGTCGGTAGCGGTCACGGACAGCCGCTCGTTTTCAAGCGCCAGCGTGATGGCGATCGCCCCGCTACCGGTGCCGACATCAACGACATCGATCCGTCGGCGGCCGGCAAACAGGCGGGGAAGGCGCTCGAGCACCCCGAGCACAAGCTCTTCCGTTTCCGGACGCGGGATCAACACGTGGCGGTTGACGAGAAACGGCCGTCCATAAAACCATTCATAGCCAATCAAATATTGAATCGGCACATGCTCCATCGCATGGCGACGCACATCGGCCGCAAACCGTTCGTACAACGCTTCCTCAACCGGCTCCCGCCAGCGGGCGAACAGCCCGGCCCGATCGACGGCCAAATGATGGCACAGCAGCCACTCCGCCGCCCGTTCTTCTTTTCCATGGGCGCGCAAAAAAGAAGAAGCCCAGGCGAGGACTTCGTGGACGTTACGACGCATCGTTCGCTTGCTCCAATTTTTTCGCCTGATCGTCCAAAATGAGCGCCTCGATAATTTCGTCGAGGTGGCCATCGAGCACTTGATCGAGCTTTTGGATCGTCAATCCGATGCGGTGGTCCGTGACGCGGTTTTGCGGGAAGTTGTACGTCCGGATGCGCTCGGAACGGTCGCCGGTGCCGACTGCCTGCTTGCGCGTTTGGTCATATTCGGCGCGCGCTTCTTGCTGGTACTTGTCATAAATGCGGGCACGCAATACTTTCATCGCTTTTTCTTTGTTTTTGATTTGCGATTTTTCGTCTTGGCACGTGACAACAATGCCGGTCGGAATATGGGTGAGGCGCACGGCCGACATTGTCGTGTTGACGCTTTGCCCACCCGGTCCGCTTGAGGCGAACGTGTCGACGCGAATGTCTTTTTCATTGATTTCGACTTCGATTTCTTCCATCTCCGGCAGGCAGGCGACCGTCGCCGTCGACGTATGGATGCGCCCGCCTGACTCCGTTTCCGGGACGCGCTGGACGCGATGCGCGCCGTTTTCAAACTTGAGCTTCGAATATGCGCCTTTTCCGTTGACCATAAAAATGATTTCTTTATAGCCGCCGAGGCCGGTCGGGCTCGCTTCGATCACTTCCGTCTTCCACCCTTGCGATTCCGCATAGCGCGTATACATCCGGTACAAGTCGCCGGCAAACAGCGCTGCCTCTTCACCGCCGGCGGCCGCGCGGATTTCCATAATGACGTTTTTCTCATCGTTCGGGTCTTTCGGCAAAAGCAGCACTTTCAGCTTTTCAACAAGCGCCTCTTCCCGTTCTTCCAGCTCGTCAATTTCCTCTTTCACCATCTCCCGCAGCTCCGGATCGAGCTTTTCCTCAAGCATCGCCTTCGCTTCCGCGAGTTGGTCGCGAACCGATTTGTATTCACGGTACGTTTGCACCGTTTCCGCCAAATCAGCCTGCTCTTTCGAATAATCGCGCAGTTTTTTCGGATCATTGATGACTTCCGGATCCATTAAAAGTTCATTCAGCTTCTCATACCGTTGTTCGACAGCTTCCAACCGGTCAAACACATCACTCACCTCTGTTTTTCCACACAGTCTAATTTCAAATTATATCATGAAAAAAGGCCAAACAAAAACTCCCGCTGTTCGCAAGCGGGAGCTTTTAGTTCAAGCGCACAACAATTTCGTATGTCGGAATCGCTTTTGTCAACAATTTGTCGATGCGGCTCGCCTCGCGCCGCCGCTCTGCAGCAGACAACTCATCCGGCACATCGACGGTGACATACATATTGCCGCCGTGAAACCAAACGGAAACGGGGCGATAGTCGGTGTGCCGCTCGATCAGCTGCATTGCTTTGCGCGTATCGGCGCGCTGATTTTCGCTTCCTTCGGTCAAACTGATGAAGTTCGGATTTTGCCGCGTTTTTTCCGGATCGTCAAAGTTGTTGTACAAGTCGCGGTCGGCATCGATTTTCGGCCGTCCGTCCGTCATCAGCCGCGTGCCGTTTTTGTCTTCGCTTTGCTGACGGTAGGACGGGTGATCTGGGTTGAGCGAGCAGGCAGAAAGAAGCAAAACAACCCCTAACAGCCAGATGCGTTTCATCATTTCTCCTCCCTGCTGTTAGGATGTCCGCAACAGGCAAGAATATGTACGCCTTCATTCGCCTGCCCGTTCGGAAAGCGGGCGGCCGTACCATTTGTTCGGTTTGCCCGGCACTTCATGGTGATGGCGGCAGCGCGGTTCGTACGCTTCGCTGGCGCCGACCAAAATGACCGGATCATCATAAGAGGCAGGCACCCCGTTAATGAGCCGCTGCGTCCGGCTGGCCGGGGAGCCGCACACCGTGCATACCGCTTGCAGCTTCGTCACCGACTCGGCGATCGCCATCAGCGCTGGCACCGGCCCAAACGGTTCGCCGCGGAAATCTTGATCCAACCCGGCGGCGATGACGCGATAGCCGCGGTTGGCGAGCGTTTGGACGACGTCGATAATGTCATCAGAAAAAAATTGCACTTCATCGATGGCGACGACATCGGTGGCGGCGGAAATGTAACGAAACATTTCCGCAGGCGTCGCGACCGGAATGGCGATCACCGAATTGCCGTTATGCGACACGACGGCATCTTCGCGGTAACGGTTGTCGATCGTTGGTTTGAATACCTTCACTTCCTGTTTGGCAAACTGAGCGCGGCGGATGCGGCGGATCAGCTCTTCCGATTTGCCGGAAAACATGCTGCCGCAAATGACTTCGAGCCAGCCGGACTGCGTCATCACGTACATCGGGCCCTCTCCTTTCGCTCCACACTGTCATCGAAACGATGAGCGCCCCTGCCAGGCCAGGCCAAAACGGCCGGGGCGCCCTGGCGACAGGGGCCGTCCATCTAGTTTCACGAAAAAGCAGGCAAGCGCACCGCTTGCCTGCTTTCGTCCGTCCTTGATTACTTAAGGCCGTATTTTTTATTGAATTTATCGACGCGGCCCGCTGCCGAAACGAATTTTTGTTTGCCCGTGAAGAACGGATGGCATTCCGAGCAAATCTCAACGCGCAGTTCGTCTTTGACCGAACCGCTTTCGAACTCGTTTCCGCATGCGCAGCGGACGATTACTTTTTTGTACGCTGGATGGATCCCTTGTTTCATCGTTTTCATCTCCTTCCGCCCTGTATCTCATCGAAACAGAGTTATTCGTTCGCGCGGGCTCAGCCAAGCCAAGACTTCTCCCGGTTTGGCCGGGCGCCGCGCATGGAACGGCCGGGGCTTCGCGGAAGCGGCCCGGCCGGTGCAGACGGTTCATCGTATGAACACATCGATGTTGGTCCAAACACACATGTTAAGATTATAACAGCTTTTCCGCTCATTTGCAACGGGCGATTCCCGACAAATTCCGCCAGCTTGTTATAGGCGAAGCGGGCCGCCGTTTCTCCATTCTTGCTCAAGCAGCGCGAAAAACTCTTCGTTTGATTTTGTGCGGCGCAGTTTGTTCAAAAACCGCTCGATAAAATCCGGCGAGTCGGCCATCGTTTTGCGAATCGCCCACAGTTTTTCTAAATGTTCTTTCGGGATGAGCAGCTCCTCTTTGCGCGTCCCGGAGCGGCGAATGTCGATGGCCGGGAAAATGCGGCGCTCGGCGAGCGAGCGGTCGAGATGGAGCTCCATGTTGCCCGTCCCCTTGAACTCTTCGTAAATGACGTCATCCATGCGTGACCCGGTGTCGATGAGGGCGGTCGCCAAAATCGTCAAGCTGCCGCCTTCTTCAATGTTGCGCGCCGCGCCGAAAAAGCGCTTCGGCCGATGAAACGCCGCCGGATCGATCCCGCCCGAGAGCGTGCGCCCGCTCGGCGGAATGACCAGGTTGTACGCGCGGGCGAGGCGCGTGATGCTGTCCATCAAAATGACGACATCGCGCTTATGTTCAACAAGCCGCATCGCCCGCTCCAGGACGAGTTCAGACACCCGGATATGGTTTTCCGGCACCTCGTCAAACGTCGAGCTGACGACTTCTCCTTGCACCGACCGCTCAATGTCGGTCACTTCTTCCGGCCGCTCGTCAATGAGCAAGACGATCAACTCGACATCTGGATGGTTCGTCGTAATGCTGTTGGCGATTTCTTTCAGCAGCATCGTTTTCCCAGCTTTTGGCGGCGCGACGATCAATCCGCGCTGGCCGAAGCCGACCGGCGCGATCAAGTCGATGATGCGGGTCGACAGCTTGTCCGGAGTCGTTTCGAGCTTCATTTGCCGGTTCGGATAAAGCGGTGTCAACGCCGGAAAGTGGACGCGTTCCTTGGCGATTTCCGGGTCTTCGCCGTTGACCGCTTCGACATGAAGCAAGCCGAAGTAGCGTTCGTTCTCTTTCGGCGGCCGCACCTTGCCGGATACTTTGTCTCCATTGCGCAGATCAAAACGACGGATTTGGGAAGCGGAAATGTAAATGTCTTCCGAGCTCGGGGAATAGCCGACCGGACGCAAAAAACCGAATCCTTCCGACGGAATGATTTCGAGAACGCCTTCCATGAACGAGAGGCCGTCTTGTTCGGCACGTGCTTTCAAAATGGCAAAAATAAGCTCTTTTTTCGTCAACTTGCTGTAATAAGAAATTTTGTATTGCTTGGCGAGCTCATACAGCTCTTTGAGCTTCATGTTTTCTAAAGCCGCTAACGTTAAGTCCATTTTGACACCACACTTTGCAAAGTTTCCTATTCTCCCATCGTTTTTGTTCGGGCATCGTTCGACAGGCGAAGGGATCATTTCGTATAAGAAGATAATGAAGGCTGAAATGAAGTAGAATGGCAGAGCTTATTTTTGCATAAGCAACACGACTATTTTACCCTTTTTTCCGCTTTTTAATCAATCTTTTTTTCGTTCCGGGCAAAGCGGCGCCTCTCGATGCCGGCGCCGCCAAGACGGATGGAAAGGAAAGCCGCGGGATTGTTGTCGTTTGATTCCAATGAGCGGTGTAGGCGCTCCGGCCCGTCGGCGGAACGTCTCACTTAAAGACCAAATTCGGTTTTTTCTTCAAGCTGTGCCGCCCTTCGATAAAGCGGACGGTGCCGGATTTGGCGCGCATGACGACCGAGTGGGTGAGGCCGTACGCCCCCTTGAGCTGAACGCCGCGCAACAGTTCGCCGTCCGTGACGCCGGTGGCGGCAAAAATGGCGTCGTCCCCTTTCACCAGGTCGTCCATGCGCAGCACTTTGTTGACGTCAATGCCCATTTTCTTGCAGCGCTCGAGCTCGGCCTCGTTTTGCGGCAGCAGTTTTCCTTGCAGCTCGCCGCCGAGGCATTTTAACGCAACCGCCGCGAGCACTCCTTCCGGCGCGCCGCCCGAGCCGAACAAAATGTCAACGCCGGTATGGTCGAACGCCGTGTTAATGGCGGCGGCGACATCGCCGTCATTGATGAGCTTAATGCGGGCGCCGGCTTCACGCAGCTCATGAATGAGACGCTCATGGCGCGGACGGTTGAGAACAACCGCGACGACGTCTTCAATATCTTTGTTTTTCGCCTTCGCCACCGCTTTTAAATTGTCGATGATCGGCGCCTCAATATCAATCATGCCGACCGCTTCCGGGCCGACGGCGATTTTCTCCATGTACATATCGGGCGCATGAAGCAAATGGCCGTGGTCAGCGACCGCGACGACCGCCAAGGCGTTCCAGCCCCCGGACGCGACGATGTTCGTCCCTTCAAGCGGGTCAACGGCGACGTCAACGCGCGGACCGTAGCCGTTGCCGAGCTTCTCCCCGATATACAGCATCGGCGCTTCGTCCATCTCCCCTTCGCCGATGACGACCGTCCCTTTCATCGGCACGGTGTCAAACACATCGCGCATCGCCGACGTCGCGGCGTCATCAGCCTCATTCTTTTTCCCGCGCCCCATCCAGCGGGCGGCGGCAAGCGCCGCCGCTTCGATGACGCGCACGAGTTCCATCGATAAGCTTCGTTCCATCGTCGTTCTCCCTCTCCCCTTTGTCGACTGGACGTTACGCGTTTTTCACTTGCTCGATTTCTTCATCGGTCATTTTTTCGCGCCAAATGACGGCGCCGAGTGCGGACAGCTTCTCGACTAAGCCGCTGTAGCCGCGGTCGATATGCTCGACGCCGGTAATTTCCGTCACCCCATCAGCCATCAGTCCGGCAATCACAAGCGCGGCCCCGGCGCGCAAATCGCTCGCCTTCACTTTCGCCCCTTGCAATTGGACCGGGCCGGTGACAATGGCCGAGCGGCCTTCCACTTTTACGTTGGCGTTCATGCGCCGCAGCTCATCGACGTGTTTGAAGCGGGCGCTGTAAATGGTATCCGTGACGATGCTTGTGCCGTTCGCTTTTGTCAATAAGGCGGTAAACGGCTGCTGCAAATCGGTTGGGAAACCGGGGTAGACGAGCGTCTTGACGTCAACCGCTTTCAAAACATCAGAGCCGCAGACGAGAATTTGGTCTTCTCCCGTCTCGACGCGCACGCCCATTTCGCGCAGTTTGGCCGTCAGCGATTCGACGTGCTGCGGGATGACGTTGTCGACGACGACTTCATTGCCCATCGCTGCAGCGGCAATCATGTACGTGCCGGCTTCAATCCGGTCCGGAATGATGGCGTGGCGGCAGCCCGATAATTTTTCGACGCCGTCGATGCGGATGACATCGGTGCCTGCGCCTTTAATTTTCGCGCCCATGTTGGAGAGCAGCGTCGCCACATCAATGATTTCCGGCTCTTTTGCCGCGTTTTCGATAATCGTCCGCCCTTTGGCGCGCACCGCCGCCAGCATGATGTTGATCGTCGCGCCGACGCTGACGACGTCCAAAAAAATGCGGGCTCCGCGAAGCTCCTCAGCGCGCAAATAGATGGCGCCCTGCTCGTTCGTAACGGTGGCGCCGAGCGCTTCAAACCCTTTAATGTGCTGATCGATCGGGCGCGGTCCGAGGTGGCAGCCGCCCGGCAGGCCGACGACCGCTTTTTTGAAGCGTCCGAGCATCGCGCCCATCAAATAGTAGGAGGCGCGCAGCTTTTTCACCTTTCCGTTCGGAAGCGGCATGGAAACCATGTTCGTCGGGTCGATGACCGCCTTCTTGCCGTCAAATGAAAACGAACCACCGATTTCTTCGATCAAGCTTCCTAAAATGCGCACATCGGAAATGTCCGGCAATCCTTCGATCGTCACCGGCGACTCGGCCAAAATCGCTGCCGGAATCAAGGCGACCGCGCTGTTTTTCGCGCCGCTCACTTTGATTGTTCCCTGCAGCCGATCCCCGCCGATGATTTTGATTTTATCCATCGTCGTCTCCCTTCTTTGCTCGGAAGTGGCTTCACCTTTCGGATGAGAAGACAAGGCCGGGCGGGGTGAGCCCGCTTGCCTTTAGAGGCAAACGCCTTATTTTCATTGTTGCCGATTCCAGTCGGCAAGAAACTTCTCGATTCCTTGATCGGTGAGCGGATGGTGGAACAATTGCATCAGCACTTTGTACGGGACGGTGGCGATGTGCGCCCCGCGCAACGCTGCTTCCGTCACATGGTGCGGGTGGCGGATCGAAGCTGCGATGATTTCCGTTTCGATGCCGTGAATGTTGAAAATGTCCGCAATCGTGGAAATGAGCTCTAAGCCATTATGGCCGATGTCATCGAGGCGGCCGAGGAACGGAGAAACGTATGTCGCGCCGGCGCGCGCCGCCAATAGCGCCTGGTTGGCGGTAAACACGAGCGTCACATTCGTTTTAATGCCTTTTTCGCTGAACGTTTTTACCGCTTTTAACCCTTCCGGCGTCATCGGCACTTTAATGGTAATGTTCGGAGCGATTTTCGCCAGCTCTTCTCCTTCCTCAATCATGCCGGCCGCATCGGTCGAAATGACCTCGGCGCTCACCGAACCGGAGACGATGGATGTAATTTCGCGCAGCCGGTCATGGAACGAAACGTTTTCTTTCGCCACTAAGCTCGGGTTGGTCGTGACGCCGGCCAAAATGCCGAGCTCATGGGCGTGTTTAATTTCTTCCAAATTGGCGGTATCAATGAAAAATTTCACTACGTATCCCTCCTTGTCATTATTTGGACGCAGGCAGGCAAGCCCGGGTGACGACCGAAAGCTGCCTGCCAGGCCGATCTTGCCGTTTGCTCGTTATTGCGCCGCTTTTCCGGACGAGCCGAATTCACGCATTTTGCCGATGACCGTCGCTTTGATCGCGTCGCGGCCCGGACCGATAATTTTGCGCGGATCATAGACGTTCGGGTCTTTGGCAAGCAGTTCACGGACCGCTTTGGTAAAGGCGATTTGGTTTTCCGTATTGACGTTGATTTTCGATGTGCCAAGGGAAATGGCGCGCTGAATTTGTTCAGTTGGAATGCCGGTGCCGCCGTGCAAAACGAGCGGAATGCCGGTCAAATCGCGGATTTGCTCCATTTCGGCAAACCCGAGCTTCGGCTCCCCTTTGTACGGGCCGTGCACCGAACCGAGCGCCGGAGCAAGGCAGTCGATGCCTGTCCGTTTGACAAGTTCTTCACATTCTTTCGGATCGGCGTAAATGACGCCTTCGCCGACGACGTCATCTTCCTGCCCGCCGACAATGCCGAGCTCGGCTTCAACCGAGACGCCGCGCGCATGGGCGTACTCTACGACTTGTGAGGTAATGCGGACGTTTTCCTCAAACGGATGATGGGAGGCGTCAATCATGACCGAGGTGAACCCAGCATCGATCGCCGCTTTGCATTTTTCAAAGCTCGAACCATGGTCAAGATGGATGGCGACCGGAACGGTGATGTTCATGTCTTCCATTAAGCCTTTTACCATGTTGACGACCGTTTTAAACCCGCCCATGTAACGAGCCGCCCCTTCGGAGACGCCGAGAATGACCGGCGATTTTTCTTCTTCGGCGGCCGCTAAAATCGCTTGCGTCCATTCCAAGTTGTTGATGTTGAATTGGCCGACCGCATATTTGCCGCGCAGCGCCTCGTTGAGCATCTCTTTCATCGATACTAACGACATGGTTCCATCCTCCTTAGTTGATTATCGTCTTTGTCGCCATGGCGAAACATAGGCCGACAGGCGCGAAATGCATCTACGTTAATAAGCATACCAACTTGCCGGCAAAACAGCAACCATTCCCTTCGTTAGTGCAGCTGACACAAAAAAGAGCTTTACGAAGAAAGATGGCTTTTGACGGCGGCGCGCAAGTCGTCGATGTCAAATGGCTTGGCAAAATGCATGAGCACCCCAAGCTCTTTCGTTTCCTGAATCATATCCAGCTCGCCGTACGCGGTCATAATGATCACTTTGATGTCCGGGTCGATGTCTTTGAGCCGCTTTAAAATTTCAATGCCGTCCATGCCGGGAATTTTCATATCGAGAAGCACGAGGTCGGGATGGTGTTTGCGGACGATTTCCAACGCCTGCATGCCGTTGGCCGCCTGATAAGTCACGTACCCTTCCCGCTGAAACACTTCATTTAACAAGATGCGGATGCCGTACTGGTCGTCGACGATTAAAATTTTGTTTCCCACATTTATGCACCTCTATTCCCTGTTTTCTCCCTATTAATGTTTCGCATTTCCTGAACGTATTTCCTGCTTGCTTTTCGGATCATTACGGATTTTGTATAATGGCGGAGAAAGGAGGCCAAGTGATGAAAATTTTGGCGACGCAAACGATCGGGTTGCTGCAAAAAATCGCGGCGGACGAGGAGTGGGCGCTTGAGGACGGGGCGCGTCTGCTCGCCCAGGCGGTCGTCGGCGACGGGCGCATCTGGCTGTACGGAGCAGGCGAATTGGACGCGGTTGTCACCGCCGCGCTTCTCGGTCCGGATCGGCTGCCAAAGGCGGCCCGCATCGAATCAAGGGAAGTGGGCGATTGGAACGAAACGGACCGGGCGCTCGTATTCGCCCGTTTTTCCAACGACAACGAAGCGATCCGCCTCGTGGAACAGCTGCAGGGGCACGGCGTTGATACGGTTGCCGTCTCAGCGCTCGTCAAAGACGAGCCGGGCTTGGCGGAGCTGGCCACTGTCCATATCGACAGCAAACTGTCCCGCCCGCTCGTGCCGACGGAAGACGGGCGTCGCATCGCCATGCCGACCGTGACCGCCGCTTCGTTCATCTACTATGGGCTTGTCGTGTTGCTTGATGACATTTTGCAAGAATATGCCTAAAAAGAGAGGGTGTCCCGTTGCGTTGGGACACCCTCTTTCTTGCTGCGCCGCCGGAGGCTATACCGTCCCCTTGCCTAGGGCGTCATATCCTTCTTTTGATTGCAGCGCCGCTTTGACAAACTCGCGGAAGAGCGGCTGCGGCCGCGTCGGGCGCGAGGTGAATTCAGGATGGAACTGCGCGGCGACAAACCACGGATGGTCTTTCAGCTCGATAATTTCCACAAGCCGTCCATCCGGGCTCGTGCCGGAGAAGACGAAGCCATGCTCTTCTAATAGATGGCGGTATTGATTGTTGAATTCATACCGATGGCGATGGCGTTCGTAAATGACTTCATCGCCGTACGCAGCGTAGGCGAGCGTTCCTTCCTGCAGCTTGCACGGATACAGGCCGAGGCGAAGCGTGCCGCCTAAATCTTCGACATCCTTTTGCTCTGGAAGCAAGTCGATGATCGGATGCGGCGTATTCGGGTCAAACTCGGACGAATGGGCGCCAGACAACCCGACAACATGGCGGGCAAATTCAATCGAGGCGAGCTGCATTCCTAAGCAAATGCCCAAAAACGGCACGCGCTGCTCGCGGGCGTAGCGGATCGCCTCGATTTTCCCTTCCACGCCGCGGTCGCCAAACCCGCCCGGAACCAAAATGCCGTCCGCGTCTTTCAGCAACTCCGCCACATTGTCGCGCGTGACGTGCTCCGCATTCACCCATTGGATCTCAATGCCCGTATCAAATGCATAGCCGGCATGGCGAAGGGCCTCGACGACCGAAATGTAGGCGTCCGGCAGTTCAACATACTTGCCGACGAGGGCGATTTTCGTCGTTTTCGACAAGTTTCGCACTTTCTCGACGAGCGCTTTCCACTCCGTCATATCTGCTTCACGGCAGTTGAGGCGCAAATGTTCACAGACGATTTGATCGAGCTTTTGTTCTTGAAGCATAAGCGGCACCGCATAGAGCGTGTCCGCATCGCGGCACTCAATGACTGCCTTCGGGTCGATGTCGCAAAAGAGAGCGATTTTGTCTTTCATCTCTTGCGGCATCGGCATTTCTGTACGGACGACGATGACGTTCGGCTGGATGCCGAGGCTGCGCAGTTCTTTCACGCTGTGCTGCGTCGGCTTCGTTTTCATTTCCCCGGCTGCCTTGATGTATGGCACAAGCGTGCAATGAATGTACATGACATTTTCGCGGCCGACGTCGCTTTTGATTTGGCGGATGGCTTCCAAAAACGGCAACGATTCAATGTCGCCGACCGTACCGCCGATTTCCGTAATGACGACATCGGCGTTCGTTTCCCGGCCGGCGCGGAAGACGCGCTCTTTGATTTCGTTCGTGATGTGCGGAATGACTTGCACCGTGCCGCCGAGGTAATCGCCGCGCCGCTCTTTGCGGATGACGGCGGAGTAGATTTTCCCGGTCGTGACGTTGCTGTATTTGTTCAAATTAATATCGATGAACCGCTCATAATGGCCTAAGTCCAAATCCGTTTCCGCGCCGTCATCGGTGACGAACACTTCGCCGTGCTGATACGGGCTCATCGTTCCCGGGTCGACGTTAATGTACGGGTCGAACTTTTGAATCGTCACGTTCAGGCCGCGATTTTTCAAGAGCCGCCCGAGCGACGCAGCTGTGATCCCTTTCCCGAGCGAAGAAACGACACCGCCCGTCACAAAAATGTATTTCGTCATTTTGTCTTCCCCCTTGCCGAAGTTACAATAACAGTGTTTGCGAAAGGGCAAATAAAAAATGCTCCACTTACCATATGTAAGGGAGCGACTGATGAATTCGTCCATTTTTCAAGAGCCCAACACACATTGTACTGAGTTCCTCAAACAAAGTCAAGCGGTTATTCGTCTTCCTCCGCTTCCTCGAGATCCAGCTCTTCGTCAAGCGGTTCATCGTCCAAATCAAACGGTTCGTCGTCGAGAATGTCCTCATCATCAAAAGCAACGTCTTCGTCCAGATCGAATTCCTCGTCTTCGAGCAGCTCTTCGTCGTCAAGCTCGAGCTCTTCCTCATCGTAGTCATCAAGATCGTCGTAATCGAGATCCTCTTCGTCAAGCAACTCTTCGTAATCATCGTATTCATCATCAAGCGCTTTTTTCTTCTTCGGCTTGACGATCGTCACCGTTTCGTCTTCCGTCTGGTCAAACGGATACCACGCACGCAGCCCCCAGACGTTTTCCCCAACGCAAATAAACCGCCCGTCGATGTTTAAATCGGTATAATATTGGGCAAGCCGCGCGGCGATGTCGTCTTCCGCCATGCCGGTTAATGCCGCGGCTTCGCGGACGATTTGGTCGAACGGCAGCGCCTCGCGCTTGTCAAGCAAAATGAGGTTCACCAGTTCGACGAACGACATCTCCTGCAATTCCTCTGGCGAGTATTGCTGCTGCAGGCTCAAGTTCAGCACTCCCCTTCTATATAATGAAACAAATGAATGCAAGTGGAATACATACCATTCATTATAAACAAATTGTCGGGGTTTATGCTACATATTTGGCGAAAAAAGCAAAAGAGAGGTTCGGTGACAATTTCTTTGTCCCGCACTTTTGTCACGAATGTCTTCGCCGCATATTTCGCTTTCGTCTCTTCCCATGTCGCCAAAATGCGCTTCGATTCGGGCGTCAGCTTCGCTTCGTAATCGGCTTTGAGCGTTTCGAGCGCGCGGATCACGTCTTCAGCTTCGTCCCGTTCCTTCGCCGCTTCGATGGCCCCTTCGATTTGGAAGAGGCGTCGGGCCACCTCGACTTGCTGCTCGGCGCGGCGGTGGTACGAGCGGACCGTCTCCGCAATTTCGCGCAAATAGTAGCGGCGCTCATTCGGGATGATGACGTTATGCTTTTCAACGTTGGCAACGGTTTTCAAATTCGTCTTCCAGTTCGTTCCCGTTTTCCGGTTGATCGTATCGACAAGTGCGACAAAAAGCGTATTCGTGCCCGGGTCGTTAAACTGGCTGGCGATCGTGCCGTATACCGGCATTTCCGATAGATCACGGTCAAACAGCTGATGGCTTCGTTGATACTGCTTCTGCACTTGCCGTTTTGCATCTTCCGAGCCTTTGCGTTCAAACTTGTTAATGGCGATCAAATCGGCGTAATCGATCATATCGATTTTCTCAAGCTGCGTTGGCGCTCCGAATTCGCTTGTCATCACATACATCGAAACGTCGCATACTTCGGTAATGGCGGCATCGCCCTGGCCGATCCCGCTCGTTTCGACAATGACGAGATCAAAACCGGCCGCTTTGACGACCGAAATGGCGTCGCGGATCGCCGGCGACAGCTCAGAGCGGGAATGGCGCGTCGCAAGGCTCCGCATATAGACGCGCGGCGAATGGATGGCATTCATCCGGATCCGTTCGCCTAACAGCGCCCCGCTTTCCACGCAGGTGCGCAAAATATGCTCAAAAATGGCTGGTTTCCCCAACCCGGGAAAACGCGCCAGCGATGAGCGAGGCGCCCGGTTCGCTCCATGTCGCTTCCTCGCCATGCCAAATCATGCTCATGCCGTTGCCGGGCCCGTGCAGCGGAACGTCAAGCAGCGAAGAACGCGGACAGGTCGGAAGCGGGTGTTCGCTCTGCTATTTTTGCGCGTTGTAGGACACATTAATAAGTACTGAAGCGACGCACAGGAGGGAAAAATATGCTCATCATTGCCGTTATTGTGATCATATTCGCACTCGTTTATCTTGATGACAAGCTTGGCCGGCTGATCCTCCGCAACGGGCGCAAAAAAGTCGTGTACCCAAAGCGGCGGAGCGATATGGCCTTGTATGTGAATGGACGGCATTTATTTGCCGATTATTTTGCCGAGCTGCGCCGCGCCCGCGATCATATCCATATTTTGTTTTATATCATCAAGCATGACGAAACGACGGCGCCATTTTTCCAACTTTTAAAGGAAAAAGCGGCGGAAGGGGTGGAAGTGCGCTTGTTGACGGACTGGGTCGGCAGCCTCGGGTTGCCGAAAACGCTCATCCGTTCGCTGAAGGCAAGCGGTGTCGAATTCGCCTACGCCCGCCCGCCGCGCTTTCCGTTTTTCATTTACCGCCTCAACCGCCGCAACCACCGAAAAATTACGGTCATCGATGGAAAGGTCGGGTATATGGGCGGTTTTAACATCGGCCGCGAATACAGTGGAAAGGACGCTAACATCGGAGAATGGCGCGACTATCACTTAAAAATCAGCGGAGAAGGGGTGCACGACTTGCAAGAACAATTTTTGCACGATTGGGAGGAGGCGACGGGCAAAACCGTCGCTGACAAACGCCGCTACTTCCCACCCCTTCACGCCGGCGCCATCCGCCACCAGCTTGTCGCGACTGACGGCGCCGCGCTTGAAGAGCAGTATATCGATGCGATCCGGCAGGCAAAACGAGAAATTATGATCGGCAGCCCCTACTTTATCCCGAGCCGGCCGTTGTTTGACGAGCTTATGCGCGCGATCCGGCGCGGGGTGCGCGTCACGGTCATTGTGCCGCTGCGGGCGGACCATTTATTTGTCCGCGAGGCCGCTTACCCGTATTTTTATCAAATGCTGAAGGCCGGAGCGCGCATTTACCGCTTTTACCAAGGATTTTACCACGCCAAAACGATTGTCGTCGATGAGGAATGGTGCGATGTCGGCACCGCCAACTTTGACCGGCGCAGTCTGTTTCTCAACGGCGAAATCAACTGCTATGTATTCGACCGCGCGTTCACGCAGGTGGTCAAGCGGGCGATCCAACGCGACCTGACGCGTGCCGAGCCGCTGACGCTCGATTTTTGGCGGAAGCGTTCGCTCCTTGACCGCGGCAAAGAATCGATTTCCCAGCTGATTTCCGCCTGGTTGTAGGCAACACGAAAAAAGCCGGCGATGTTCATCACCAACCCGCCTAACAGCGGCTTTCCCCGAGGAGGAACTTGGAAAAATCAGCCTTTTTTCGTGCAAAACCCGGCGCTTGGACGAACGCCCGGACAAAAGGGCAAAGGAATCCCGGCCGAAACCGCCAAACAAAAAACCCGGCCGGCTCCATGTTGGCGATGTGAGATCGCTGCAGGCGCCGGCCGGGATTGAATCAGTTGGCCATCCTGTATCTTCTATTCATTTCCAAAACAATGTCAACCATTGAAACAGCCGCATCCCAAGATACACTCCAACAATGCCGGCAATGCCAGCCAACGCCGGAGGGGCCGGAATCGGCAGGCGGAACAGCGTGAACAAAAAACCGACAACGATGCCGGTGACAAGCGACAGCACCACTTCTTTCACAAGCAAATCCTCCATCGTTGTTTTTCCTTATGATGCCCAGACAAAAAGGGAAGTAGTCGCTTCCCTCCTTTGTTGCATCTGTTACATTTGTTCCGGGGCGGAAACGCCGATCAACGCCAACGCGTTTTTCAGCGTAATTTGCACCGCCTTCACCAACGCGAGGCGGGCTTTCGTTTTTTCGATGTTGTCCAAATCAAGCACTTTTTCCGCGTTGTAGAAGCTATGGAGCGCCGAAGCCAGCTCAAACGCATAGGCGGTGACGCGGTGCGGCATCCGCTTGAGCGCTGCCTCGGCGACGACGTCCGGGAAGTCGCCGAGCACTTTGAGCAGCTCGATTTCTTTTTCCGTCTCCACTAAATGATGCAAAGCGAGGTCGCCTTCGTACGACACGTTTTGCTCTTCCGCTTGGCGGAGAATGCTTGAGACGCGGGCATGCGCGTATTGGACGTAGTAAACCGGATTTTCATTCGACTGCGACACGGCCAAGTCCATGTCAAAATCCAAATGTGTATCACCCGAGCGCATCGCAAAGAAATAGCGGACGGCATCGACGCCGACTTCTTCCATCAGCTCGCGCATCGTCACCGCCTTGCCGGTGCGCTTGCTCATTTTGACGCGCTCGCCGTTTTGGTATAAGTTCACCATTTGGATGATTTCGACTTCGAGCGCCTCCGGATCGTAGCCGAGCGCGGCGATCGCCGCTTTCATGCGCGGAATGTAGCCGTGGTGATCCGCTCCCCAAACGTTAATCAGCTTGGTAAATCCGCGCCGCAGCTTGTCTTGGTGGTAGGCGATGTCCGGAAGCAAGTACGTATACGTGCCGTCCTGCTTAATTAAGACTCGGTCTTTGTCGTCCCCAAACGCCGTCGAACGGAACCATGTCGCCCCGTCCTGCTCGTAAATGTAGCCGCGCTCGCGCAAAGTGGAAAGCGCTTCGTCGATTTTGCCGCTTTCATAAAGCGATGTTTCCGAGTACCAGACGTCGAACGGAACACGGAATGCGGCCAAATCTTGTTTAATTTTGTCGAGCTCATAACGAAGGCCGTATTCGCGGAAGAAAGCAAGCCGTTCCTCTTCATCGGCGTGGACGAACCGATCGCCATATTCCTCAGCAAGTGTTTTGCCGATTTCGACAATGTCGTCGCCGTAATAGCCGTCCTCCGGCAACGGCATATCGACACCGAGCGCCTGGAAATAGCGGGCTTCGACCGATTTCGCCAAGTTGTAAATTTGCTTGCCGGCGTCGTTAATATAGTATTCGCGCGTCACGTCAAACCCGGCTTTCGCCAAAATGTTGCAAAGCGAATCGCCGACCGCCGCGCCGCGGGCATGGCCCAAATGCAAGTCGCCGGTCGGGTTGGCGGAGACGAACTCGACTTGCACTTTTTCCCCGTTGCCGACGTTCGATTCGCCATACGCTTGTCCCGCCTGCAAAATCGCCGGCACGACCGCCGTCAAATAGCGGTTGTCCATGTAAAAGTTAATAAATCCCGGCCCCGCCACCTCAATGCGCGCCACCGATACGCGCTCGCGATCAAGCTGCCCGACGATGGCTTCGGCAATCGCCCGCGGCGGCTTTTTCGCAATGCGGGCAAGCTGCATGGCGATGTTCGTCGAGTAATCGCCATGCGTCTTGTCGCGCGGCACCTCCAGCAAGACGTCCGGCAGCTCATCAGCCGAAACGAGCCCGGCTTTCACCGCCGCCTGGCGAATTTCTTCTT
Source organism: Geobacillus stearothermophilus ATCC 12980 (assembly GCF_030369615.1). NCBI lineage: Bacteria > Bacillati > Bacillota > Bacilli > Caryophanales > Anoxybacillaceae > Geobacillus > Geobacillus stearothermophilus. Next base: position 2,745,190 of record NZ_CP128494.1, read on the forward strand.
TCAGCTGTTCTTTCATTTGTCCGACAATGTTCATCGGCTTATACCCCCTTAAATGTCAACGTCAACGTATGGCGTCCGCTCCGCTCGTTTTGCAAGAAAAGCTCGTAGGAGAGAAAGAGCCGCCCCCGCTTCCGCTTATCGTCATAGTGAAACTCGATCGCATCCGTTTTCGCCGCCATCGCCCACCGCCCAAACACCGTTCCGTAATGGCCCGGCGTTTCTTGCCGGCGGCGGAACGTTTGCCGCATCTCGACCGCTCCGGAGCGAAGGATGGTCACCTCGTCAGGCGCGATTTTCACAATGTTGTTCACCCGCCCGAGTTCGTTTTCCTCCTCAAACTGCAAATAGCCTGTTTCCCCTTTTATGTAATACACCCCGTCCGCCTCAAGCACAACCGTCTCTTGGCGCGGACCGTCGCGAATGACAGCCACTTGGCGGAGGCGCGCCGGGATGCCGTTTGTTTCCTTCATATCGATGAACACACCTTTGCGAACAAACAGTCATAGTTTATAGTATAATGAACTGTTCCGCTCCATTCAAGAGGGGACAAACCCGATGGCAGATTTCCGCTCCAGTGGGCAAAAAAAGGGCTGGCCCAAAAGGTTGTTTTTCCTTAAACAAAACACAACATATCGTTATCTTAATGATTGTTTTATGCCTACATACGGTAATAAGAAAAGGTGTCCCGATCCTTTTGGGACACCCTCTTTGTTCCATCGGTATTTTATGATGACGCCCGAACATTTTTTAGCACGTTAATAGCAAAAAGAATGACACCTATCACGACGAGCACCCCGCCAATCGCTGTCACCGGCACGAACGCTTCGTTACCGTAAACGACGAAAATGAGACCGATCATCATGACCGGCAGGCCGATATTGTGCAGCCAGAAATGCACTTTCGCCCATTTCGCCGCCGCCGCTTGTGGAAATAAATGATAGATGATGCCAGCAAGCGTCAAGGCCGTCCAGCCAAGCAAGTTGATATGGACATGGACCGGGGTCAGCGCAAACGAATGGGTCATCGACATGCCAAGCCCAATACAGACGCCAATGACAAAGTACACAACAGAAATTTTGATCAGCTTCACGCCCATCTTCATTCCCTCCTTCCCTTTCTCTGTAAGAACATTACATGTTATGATCCTCCGTACGCTCATATTCCTGCATCTTTTGTCCCACCAAAAAAGCGACCTCGCAAACTTGCGATTTAGGCGCTTTTTCTCATTTTTCACTTCCCTACCCAACCAAGCAGCATTTCCCGCACAAGCTTACTCGCCGTATTGGCCGTTTGTTCGGAGTGGTCGTAAATCGGCGCGACTTCCACCAAATCGGCGCCGACAACGCGGACGTCGGAGCGGGCGATCTCATGGATCGCGGCTAGCAGCTCTTTCGATGTAATGCCGCCGGCATCGACCGTTCCCGTTCCGGGGGCATGGGCCGGGTCAAGCACATCGATGTCGATCGTCACATACACCGGGCGGCCGGCGAGCTTTGGCAACACGGAGCGGAGCGGTTCAAGCACCTCAAACTTGGCGATGTAAATACCGTTTTCTTTCGCCCACTCAAACTCCTCTTTCATCCCGGAACGGATGCCGAACGAAAAGACATTCGTCGGGCCGATCAAGTCAGCGACTTTGCGGATTGGCGTCGCGTGCGACAGCGGCTCGCCTTCGTAATGTTCGCGCAAGTCAGTATGGGCGTCCATGTGAATGACGGCCAAATCCGGGTAATAGTCGTACACCGCTTTGATGACCGGCCAAGAGACGAGATGTTCGCCGCCGAGGCCGAGCGGAAACTTGCCGGCGTCAAGCACCTTTTTCACGAACTGCTCAATCAGCTCTAAACTGCGGGCCGCATTGCCAAACGGCAGCGGAATGTCTCCAGCGTCAAAGTAGCGGATGTCTTTGAGTTCGCGGTCCAAATATGGGCTGTACTCCTCAAGCCCGATTGACACTTCGCGGATGCGGGCCGGGCCAAACCGCGAGCCAGGCCGGTAGCTGACCGTCCAGTCCATCGGCATGCCGTAAATGACCGCTTCGCTCTCTTCGAAGTTCGGGTGGCTGCCAATAAAGACGTTGCCTGAATAAGCTTCATCAAAACGCATCGATCTGCCCCCTTATTTCACTAGGTCCGCGACAAATTTTGGCAAAACGAAACACGCCTTATGCAATTCTTTCGTGTAGTATTTCGTCTCAATGTCATGGAACCGGTCGTCGCTCACCGCAAGCGGGTCGTATTGTTTCGAGCCGAGCGTAAACGTCCAGAGCCCGCTCGGATACGTCGGAATGTTCGCTGTATACAAACGGGTAATCGGGAAAACTTCTTTCACATCGCGGTAGACGTTGCGGATCAAGTCCGCTTTAAACCACGGGTTGTCCGTTTGAGCGACGAAAATGCCGTCCTCTTTCAGCGCGTTGGCGATGCCGGCATAAAACCCTTTTGTGAACAAGTTGACCGCCGGGCCGACTGGTTCCGTCGAGTCGACCATGATGACGTCGTATTCGTTTTCGCTTTGCGCGATATGCATAAACCCGTCATCGACTTTCACTTCGACGCGCGGATCGTCGAGTTTTCCGGCAATTTCCGGCAAGTATTTTTTCGAATACTCGATCACTTTGCCGTCAATTTCGACAAGCGTCGCTTTTTTGACGCTCGGGTGTTTCAGCACTTCACGAATGACGCCGCCGTCGCCTCCGCCGACGACAAGGACGTTCTCTGGCTTCGGATGGGTGAACAATGGGACGTGGGCGACCATTTCATGATAGACGAACTCGTCTTTTTGCGTCGTCATCACCATGCCGTCTAAAATGAGCATGTTGCCAAACTCCGCCGTTTCGACCATATCAAGCTTTTGAAACGGCGTCTGTTCTGTATGTAAAGTGCGGACGATGCGTGCGGTGATGCCAAAATGCTCCGTTTGCTTTTCGGTAAACCAAAGTTCCATCGGTAACATCCTTTCTCCGAGCGTTGCTTACTATACAAGTTTTCCTTAGCCAACGAAAAACTAAACACGAAAAAGTATAGAGCAATCTAGCAAAAATGCAAGAGGAACAAGTTTAAAATAAAAAATTTTTTTTCATACTGGTAAGAAAAAGCGGAAAACCTCGCTGGCGAAGCCTTGACAAAAGCAAGGCGGCACATCCAGCCAGGCGTCCGCCCGCATGTCTAAAACAACGCCAAAACCGTTGAGGTGATGCGCAATGGAACCGATCCCGGGCAGCCGTTTTCGCGGCACGTGGAAATATGTGCGCGCCGCCGTCTTTATCGGCTTTTTTCTCGCCATCTTTGCCTTCGCCGCTCTCGGGAGCTTTATTTTGTTTGCCAAAATCGAAGGCGCCCCGCCGGTCGCCGTGCCGCAAACAACGATTTTTTATGCGGACGACGGCCGCAAAATCGGGGAAAGCGACCATGGACAAAAGCGGTACTGGGTTCATCTCGGTGACATTTCCCCGCACGTCATCGAGGCGACGATTGCCGTTGAGGACCGAAAGTTTTACGAACACCACGGATTTGACTTGAAACGGATCACCGGCGCGGTGCTCGCCAATCTCGAGGCCATGGACAAAGTGCAAGGAGCGAGCACGATCACCCAGCAATATGCACGCAACTTGTTTTTAACACATGAGAAAACGTGGTCGCGAAAAATCCAGGAAGCGCTGTACACGATCCGCCTTGAAGCCAATTACAGCAAAGAAAAAATTTTAGAAGGCTATTTAAATACGATTTACTACGGCCATGGCGCCTACGGCATCGAGGCAGCAGCGCGCTATTATTTCGGCAAGCACGCGAGCGAGCTGGCGCTCAGCGAGGCAGCGATGCTCGCCGGCATTCCGAAAGGGCCGTATTACTACTCGCCGCTTGTCAACGAGGCGCGGGCAAAAGCGCGGCAAAAAATCGTGCTCACCTCTATGGTGGAAGCCGGCTACATCAGCCGCGAAGAAGCGGAGCGGGCGTACCGTGACAAGCTCGTTTACATCCGCCACCGCGAACGAGAGCAGCCTGTGGCCCCGTATTTCCAAGATGTTGTGAAACAGCAGCTGCGCACGAAGCTTGGCTTTGATGAGCGGACGATTGAGCTCGGGGGGCTGCGCGTCTACACAACGCTCGACCGACGCCTGCAGCGAATCGCCGAAGAACAAGTTAAGCAAGTCATCAGTCCCCATTCTGCCATCCAGGCGGCATTGGTGGCCATGGATCCGCGCACAGGGGAAGTAAAGGCGCTCATCGGCGGACGCAACTACGAAGAAAGCTCGTTCAACCGCGCTGTGCAAGCGGAACGCCAGCCAGGGTCGACATTTAAGCCGTTTTTGTATTACGCGGCGATCAAGCAAGGATTCACCCCATCGACCCAACTGCGCAGCGAGCTGACGACATTTACGTTTAACGGCGGCCGATCGTCGTACACCCCCCATAATTACAATGACTACTACGCCAATGGCCCGATCACGCTCGCTCAGGCGCTCGCTGTATCCGACAACGTCTTTGCGGTGAAAACGCTCCAGTTTATCGGCGCCGACAAACTCGTCGAAACAGCGAAAGCGCTTGGCATTACAAGCAGATTGAAAGCAGTGCCGTCATTGGCGCTTGGCACCTCGCCCGTGAAAGTGATCGACATGGTGGCCGCGTACAGCACGCTGGCCAACTACGGCAAACAAACCGAACCGGTGTTTATTCAAAAAGTCGTCGACGCGAACGGAAACGTGCTGTATGAACATAAGTCGGAGAGCCGGCAAGTGCTCGACCGCGACGCAGCGTTTGTGACGACCCATTTAATGACCGGAATGTTCGACCCAAAGCTTAACGGCTATACGACCGTCACCGGGCAATCGATCGCCGATGAAATGACGCGCCCGTACGCCGGCAAGTCCGGGACGACGAAAACGGACAGCTGGATGATCGGCTTCGCCCCGCAGTTGGTCGCCGGCGTCTGGACCGGCTACGACCGCGGCGAAACGATGAGCCGCTTTGACGAAAAGCAATACGCGAAACAAATATGGATCCGCTTTATGGAGAAAAGCCTCGCCGGCGAGCCGAAAAAATCGTTCAAGCCGACCAAAGGCGTCATCGGTGTCTACATCGACCCGCAAAACGGCAAGCTGGCAACCGATTCGTGCCCAGTGAAGCGGAAAACGTATTATATCGCTGGCACAGAACCAGTTGACTATTGCACCGATCATGTAAAAGAGGAGAAGAAGAAAAAAGAAGACGGAAAAAGCTGGTTCGAGAAATGGTTTCCATGGTTTTAAACAAGAAAATCCCCTGCGTTTGCCCGCAGGGGATTTTCTTGTCCTAGTTTTCCTGTGTTATACATGTAGATTTAGTTTATCCTTTTTTCCGTGAAAATCCCCACCACTTGGTGAGTGCGGTATACGCTCCTGATCCGTGAGGGTATACTGAAAATGGCCAAAAAAGGCAATAGGAAAGCAGAGGTGCCCGATTTTAGGCATCTCGTATAACCTGTCTGCCTTTTGGCTAGACTAAATAAGTTGTGGTTGGCGGAACGGCTCTTTGCGGGAGATCATGCAAAAGATGATCACCAACATCCGCCGAGCAATGGCGATGAGGGCTTTTTTCTTCCCGCACCGGGCCGCCAACGACCAAAACTTTCGGGACAAGGGATGCGTCTTGGATCGAGCTGCTGACCATGCCGCCTCGCATAACGCCGATCGGAGATGGGGATTGCCTTTTGTCGTGCGCGTGCTCTTTCGCTTTCCGGCGCTTTCATGGTTGCCGGGGGACAATCCAGTCCATGAAGCCGCCCGTTCCGGCGTTTCAAAGACGCTCATGTCGGTTCCCATCTCGGCGATGATGACGGCGGCGGTTTGTTTTTTCACTCCGGGCATGGTCATCAGCAGGTTCACTTCCTCGCGATACGGCTCGAGCAGGCGGTCGATGTGTTGGTCGACTTCTTCGATGAGCCGCTCCAATTCCTCAACGTGTTTCCACAAGAGGCGAAGGAGACGGAGCTCGTGTTCGGTCAAGGTGCCGAGCAGCGAATCGTACACCGCTTGCTTTTTCTTTTTGAGCCTTCCGCGCAGGCATTCATCCAACTCGTCCTTGTCCACGTATCCCTTCTCCAGCAGCCGGGCGAGGATGTCTTTTCCGGAAACGCCGAAGAGATCGGAGAGGACCGAGCCGAGTTTGACATTGGAAGACTCGAGCACTTTTTGAATCCGGTTTTTCTCCGAAGTCAGCTGTCCGACCCACTTTTTGCGGAGGCGGGTAAAATCCCGCAATTCGCGAATATCCGCTGGGGGGACGAAACTTTTTTCAACGAGTCCATGGCGGAGCAGCTTGGCGATCCACTCGGCGTCAGAGACATCGGTTTTTCTTCCCGGGACATTTTTGATCCGCTGCGGATTGGCCAGTGTCAAGTCGACATAGCCCTCGAGGAAGGCGAAGACCGGTTTCCAATACACGCCGGTGGATTCCATGGCGACATGGGTGACGCCATGTTCTTCGAGCCACTCAAGCAGGTCGCCAAGTCCCTTCGAGAACGTGGAGAAGGTTTGAATGTCCTTTTGAATGTGTCCATCTTCTTCCCATAGCGCGCAGGCGACGATGGTTTCGGCATGAACATCCAATCCTGCGCAGCGAGGATAGATGACATCCATGATGAAAATCCTCCTTTTCGATGATCGAGTGCGCAAACAGTGAATCCACGGGAGACATGCGGCAGTTTTCCGTTCGTCGTCACCTTTCCTCTATCACAGGAAAGGGCGGACAATGGGTGGTGCACCCAGTGGATTCAAACACTTTTCCGTACAGGGTCTAAGCCACCATTAAGCATAACGTCCTGTTAAACTGTTTGCGCCTATTCTTCATTATGGGAAGAAAAGGGGGATTTTCATCCCTGGGTGGAGGGCAAACCATTGCCCATGGATCTTTTCCAGATAAGAACAAGCCCTTAGGCAAACATGTTCACAAAACCGTCACAATTCGCCTTCGAGTCCTTTTTTCAGTTCATCGCTCGAGCGGTTCCACATCCCGATGTCGTGGCCTTTCAAAAAGTCGGCGAGCACCCGCTTCGACTTAGCGTCCATATGATCGACGATGATATGCCGTTTCAGCGATTTATCGAGCCGGTTCACATGTTCCGGCAATAACTTATAACCACGGCGCGCCTCACGGTCGACCGTCATTTCGCACGCCGTCACCCCGGCGTAATACGGACCGTCCTCGCGGCGCTCGATCGTCACCCAGACGATCCAATACGGCTTGCCGTTTGGCACGGCGGAGCGATCCGGCAAAAACTTGATGCCGCGCTCAACAGAGCTGCGGGCATGCATCGCCCCCATATCAACGAACGCTTCACCCGCTTCGACGTCAATGATGACCGGCGACACGTTTTCTAGGCTCAACGCCCCGGCGCCAAAGCCGCGGTGCCCGTCGGTCGGGTCGTCTTTGATGATATTAAAGCCGATGTTTTTTTTCTTTTTTTGCTCCATCCGCTTGTTCCTCCTTCCTACATAAACAAGCTGGCCACAAGTGACTGCAAGTTCTCAAGCACAAACGGCAGCGCCACTTGAAACACCGGCTCAATCGTATAGCGATCGAGCGGCGTCAGCACGAGAACAAGGAAAATGAGCGCCCCGTACGTTTCCCACTGCGTCATTTTCGCCCGCAGCCCATCCGGGGCCAAGTCTTCAATAATACGATACCCATCAAGCGGCGGAAATGGCAATAAATTAAACACAAACAAGACGGCGTTCAAGCTGATAAAAATTTGGAAAAACAGATCAAACCCGGCCGCAAACCAATCCGGCAGCGCCCGCATGATGCCGAAATCGATCATGGCGTACCAAATGACAAATCCAAGCCCGGCGAGCGCGAGGTTGCTTAGCGGCCCTGCCACCGAGACAAGAATGCCGGCAAGGCGCGGGTTTTTGAAATAAAAGCGATTGACTGGCACCGGGCGCGCCCAGCCAAACCCGGCGAGAAAGATCAGCAAAGTTCCAAGCAAATCCAAATGGGCAAACGGTGACAATGTCAGCCGTCCCTCGTTTTTCGCCGTCGGATCGCCGAACTTGTAAGCAACGTAGGCATGGGCGAACTCATGCACAGAAAACGCCAGCGCCAGCGTCAACAGCACGTACGGAATTTCGCTTAACGAATACGGCAAAATGTGTTCCACTTGATTAACTCCTTTTCCCCTGTATTCACTATCCTTAGTATACATGATTTACCGCCAAAAGTGGACTGAACTTCACGGTTCCATGGTATAATAAGCGTGATAGCACTCGACAAGGAAATGGGGGGAATGATGATGCCGTATGTCACGATCAAAATGCTCGCCGGCCGCACGGATGAACAGAAGAAAGCGCTTGTTGAAAAAGTGACGGACGCCGTCGTCGAGACGACAGGGGCGAAACGGGAGAGCGTTGTCGTATTCATTGAAGAAATGACGAAAGACCATTACGCCATCGCTGGAAAACGGCTGAGCGACGCGGAGTAACAAACAGGGGGACGCCATTGGGCGTCCCCATTGCTTTTTGAAATAAAAACGAATATTATTATAGTTGTCTTTCATATTGTTCGTCTTTAGGAGGTTGCCTATGATTCGTCTTCCGCACCATGCCAGCAATCGCAAAACAGAGGTTCTCGCTGGCCTGACGACCTTTTTCACCATGGTGTACATCATCGTCGTCAATCCGATCATCTTATCAGACGCCGGCGTCCCGTTTGAACAGGCGTTCACCGCCACCGTCATCGCCACCGTCGTCGGCACGCTTTGGATGGCAATATTCGCCAACTATCCGATCGCCATTGCCCCCGGCATGGGGCTGAACGCGTATTTTGCCTATTCCGTCGTCGGCTCGCACGGCGGCATTTCGTACGAAACCGCGTTTTCCGCTGTGTTTGTCGCGGGATTGCTGTTTTTGTTGCTGTCGCTCACCCCGCTCCGCAGCAAGCTGATCGAAGTGATCCCCGACAGCTTAAAACATGGCATCACCGCCGGCATCGGGCTGTTTATCGCCTTTATCGGCCTGCGGCTGACCGGAATTATCCAAGCCCATCCGCAAAATTTGGTCGCGCTTGGCAACTTGCATGCCCCGTCGGCCGTGTTGACGCTCATCGGCCTGGCGGTGACGCTCGTTTTCATGATGCGCGGCGTCAACGGCGCGCTCTTTTACGCCATGGTCGTGACCGGCGTCATCGCCTACGCGACCGGGCAGCTTCACTTTGACAAAGGTATCGTCTCGCTGCCGTCGCTGCCGGAAGGGCTTGTCGCCGCCAATCCATTGACGGCCGTTGGCGATGTCATCAGCCACAGCCTGTACGCTGTCGTCTTTTCCTTTTTGCTTGTCACGCTCTTTGACACGACCGGCACGATGATCGGCGTCGCCCAGCAAGCGGGACTGATGAAAGGAAACACACTGCCGCGCGCCCGCGAGGCGCTCTTGGCCGACTCCGTCGCGACCACGATCGGCGCCATGTTCGGCACGAGCCCGACATCGGCGTACATCGAGTCGTCAACCGGCGTCGCCGCCGGCGGCCGCACCGGCTTGACCGCGCTCACGGTCGCCGTCTTGTTCATCGCAGCCGCCTTTTTCAGCCCGCTTGTCGGCGCCGTCGCCGGGCTTTCTGCCATCACCGCCCCAGCGCTCATTGTCGTCGGCAGCTTGATGATCAGCAACATCGCCCATATCAATTGGCGCGAACTGGACGAAGCGTTCTCAGCCTTTCTCATCATCTTAAGCATGCCGCTCACGTCCAGCATCGCGACCGGCATCGCGCTCGGCTTCATCTCGTACCCGCTCTTAAAAATCGCCCGCGGCCGCTGGCGCGATGTGCCGTTGCTGCTGTACGTGCTTGCCGTGCTGTTCTTTTTGCAGCTGGCGTTTTTGCCGCATTAATCCAGAAGAAGGTGTCCCGGAAACAATGGGACACCTTTTCGTCTATGGCCAGCTGATGGTGTGTTGAAACAGTGTTTTTCATCTTCCCTACACACAAGCGCCCTTGTTGCAACGGCTCCGCAGCGCCTCAATATACGCATACGCCTCTTCGATCTCGTCCTCCGTATAGCGCTGCTTGCTTTTTACGACAGCGATTTTCTCTTTTACCTCATCTTTTGACAAATGTTCAAAATAGAGCACCGTGGAGACAAGCTCCAAAAAGCGTGCGTTTTGTCCGTTCATCGCCTGCATGCATTCGGCAAGGCCCGGCATCTCCCAGTCGTAATGGCGCAAAAACTGTTCGCCCGCTTCGGTCAGTGTATAGCGGTATTGCACATAGCCGCTCTTTTTCTCTTTCACTTCATGCAAAAAGCCGAGCGCGCACAGCTCTTCGATGCGGCACGTCAACTCTTCCGAATACGGGCCGTAAAAGTGGAAGTCGAACTTCTCATAAAACGGAAAGTCGAGCTTTTTGGCGATGTAAATCATTTTTTGCAGCTTTTTGCGGCCGACAATTTCCCCGGCGGCCGCCAACGCCTTCATTACTTTCGCATGCTCTGTGAGCACTCTCCGTCATCTCCTAACCCTTTAAAATTTCCATAATCTTTTTCTTCACTGTCCGCTTCGTCGACAAGTCTTCCAGGAAATCAGCGGGGAAATAGAGCTTATGGTCGGTGCGCCGCTTGCCGGAAATGGCGTCAACCAACACCGATTCGCGCGACAGCTCGCGCAGCTCCCCGTTTGGCATCAACAAATAAATCGGCAGGCGCTCGCCTTCCTCGCCCGGCCGGTAAAAATCGTACGGCAAGTCGGACGATGAATCGACGACCAAGTAATAGTCTGGATCGATCCCGGCCTTTTTGAACAAGCCGGTCAGCTCGATCAGCTTCGCCATTTGCTCGTTCGTCGGATGGAACTCCGTATATTTGAACAGGCGGCGGTGGACAAACCGCCGGCACAAATCGCTTAAAATCGGATCTCGCTCATATTGCCATTGCTGGAAGTAAAACAGGATGATCGCTTCATCGAGCGCCAAATAGTCGCCGAACGTTACATGGCCGGCAAAAAACGATAAAAAATGGGTTGGCTTCGTCGCAAACGTATACCCGTCCTCGTACAGCTTTTTCGCCCGATGCAAAATTTTCGTCAAAATGACTTCCGCACTGCGCGTCACAGGATGGAAATACACTTGCCAATACATTTGGTAGCGGCTCATAATGTAATCCTCGACCGCATGCATGCCGCTTCGTTTGATGACGACTTGGTCTTCGCGCGGGCGCATGACGCGCAAAATGCGCTCCATGTCAAAATAGCCGTAACTGACGCCGGTGTAGTACGCATCGCGCAACAAATAGTCCATCCGATCGGCGTCAATTTGGCTCGAGATGAGACTGACGACGAGCTTATTCGGGTACGTCTTGGCAATCACTTCCGCCACTTTTTGCGGAAAATCGTCGCCCACTTCGCGCAAGGCGGCGTTCACTTCTGTATCGCCTAAAATGATGGCCTGTGTAAAATCTTCGTGGTCGAGACGAAACACCTTTTCAAATGAATGGGAAAACGGGCCGTGCCCTAAATCGTGTAAGAGCGCCGCGCATAGGCAAAGAAGGCGCTCGCTATGATCCCAATGATCGCGGCCAACAAACACGTCGTCAATGATGCGGCGGATAATTTCGTAAACGCCGAGCGAATGGTTAAACCGGCTGTGCTCGGCGCCGTGAAACGTCAAATATGTCGTGCCGAGCTGCTTGATGCGGCGCAGGCGCTGAAATTCTTTTGTGCCGATCAAATCCCAAATCACTTTGTCGCGAACATGTATGTATCGGTGCACTGGATCTTTAAACACTTTTTCTTCGTCAAGCTGCCCGCCGAAATACATCGCATCCTCCTCTTCCGTCTCCAACATACATCTATTATACGCCGTTTCTTTTGACAAAGAAATAGTTGACTTTTTTCTCCGTCTTTCTCCATTATTGACGGAAAAAACAAAAAATCACCTTCTTTCGGCAAAGAAGGTGATCGGTTATCGCTTTTTCAACCTTTCGGCAATTTTATCAATCAGTTCGTCTTCCGTCAGCGCCGCCACCGGACGGTTGTTGACGAAGGCAAACGTCTTTTTCCGCCCTGGGCCGCAATACGACTGGCAGCCGATCTTGATAACCGCATCCGGATCAAGCTTTTTCAAGCGCGGAATCAATGTTTTTAAATTCGGCGCCTTGCAGTCGTCGCAAACGCGAAACTCATTCGCCATCACTCGTCATCCCTTTCCACAGCGTTTGCTTTGTGTATTCTACCGCTTCCCGAAGAAAATTGCAAGTTTGCGGCCTTTCATTCTTTCAACTTGTCAATCCTGTAAACTTGCAATGTATAAATATGATTCATTTTGCCCATGCTGTTACTAGCATGGAAAGAAGGAGTGGAGAACAGTGAAACAACGGCAAGACGCTTGGACGGAAGAAGACGATTTATTGTTGGCAGAGACCGTATTGCGCCATGTGCGTGAAGGGAGCACCCAGCTGAACGCGTTTGAAGAAGTCGGCGACAAGCTAAATCGGACATCGGCCGCCTGTGGCTTTCGCTGGAATGCCGTCGTCCGCCATCAGTACGAAGAAGCACTACAGCTGGCGAAAAAGCAGCGAAAAGAGCGGCTGCGGCTGCTGGCCAAACAAGGCGGCGCGAAAAAGCGGCGTCTGTACGAGCCCCCGATGCCCTCACTCGAAGAGCTGGGCGAGTCGATGCAGCTGCCTGCCGTCATCCCGTCCTCCCCGCCGCAACAAGTGACGCTGGATCAAGTGATCGCTTTTTTGAAAACGTTCCAATCCCATGAACGGAAACGGGAGACGCTGATCAAAGAAAACGAGCGGCTGCGCCGCGAAATTGAAGAATTAAAGCAAAAAAATAAAGAACTTGAAGAAAAGGTTGCGAAATTAGAAGAAAATTCGTCGACCGTCCAAGAAGATTTTGAGACGCTCGTGAAAATCATCAACCGAGCGCGCAAAATGGTGTTAAAAGAGGAAGAAGAGCGGGGACTGACCTTCCGCATGGACCCGAACGGCAACTTGGAAAAAATCGCGGAGTAAATAAAATAAGGATGCCCTGTCCATGGCTGCGCCTTGATCGCACTCTCTCCGGTGCGGCCGAGACACGGAGCATCCTTTTTGCCTGCCGGCGGCGTCAGGCGATGAACGCAGGCTCTTGCTGCTGGGCGGACCGCCCCCTTATTCTCCTGCTAGGAGCTCGCCCTTGAGCGCCGTTTCATTCCGCTCGACGATGCGCGCCCAATACTGCTCATACCAATTCCATTCGCCGTTCTCGAGGGAAGACGAATATAGCTCGCCGCCAAACGACTGCAGCGTGCGCCAAAGGGTGACAAGCAGCTCATCGATCGACAACTCGCAGCCGAGAAGCTCAGACAGCGACGCCATGACAGTTGGGACAACATCGGGGTAGGCGAATTTCGTTTTCTCTCCTTGGCGGCCGAGCTCATAAAAACGGCGAATAAGCTCAGCCCGCACGGCTCCGCTCCCGTTGACGCAAAGGTAGATTTGCACGGCAACGCCGCCGCGCACGCGCCGTTGCGAAATGCCGGCAAACTTTTTGCCGCCAATGCTCAAGTCATAGTTCCCCGGGCAATACGAACCGACGATTTCCCCCGCCTCAACGCGGGCGCCGTATGAGGCAAGCATGGCGGCCATGAGCGCATACATCGCCTCATACCCTTGCTCGATGGCAATCGTGTTTTTCGTTTCCGGAAAAATGAGCGAAATATTCAACACCCCGCTGTCAAGGACAACGGCCAACCCGCCGGAATTACGGACGACGACGCGATACCCTTCCTGGCGCAAAAACGAAATGGCCTCATCGATGTACGGAAGCTTCGTATCAGCGGCGCCTAAGACGACGGTATTCTCATGCACCCACGTGCGGACGACCGCATCCGACTGTCCCGCACCAACCGCGGTGCATAATGCATCATCGATGGCAAACGATTGTTTCGCATCAAACAGCGGACCGAAATGCGACTGGTCGATGACCCGCCATTTCGGCTGCCGCAGCAATTCATGGCTCATCGCAACAAACCCCTTACGTTGAACGTTCCGCTCTCATTATACCACATCAAACTGGAACGATTACGGCCATTAAAAAAGAAAGCGGCTAAACAGCAGCCAGCCGCCTTCTTTGACACGAATCCATGCCTGAAACAAGAGATCGCCCATTCTTTGGCAAAACGAACCGGTTCCGACTCCTCTTGCTCAGTTCGCCGCCTCTTTACTCCCCAAGCGACTGCGCCGCGGTGATGAGCGCGAGCTTGTAGGCGTCTTCGGCGCTGCAGCCGCGCGATAGGTCGTTAACCGGCTTGTTCAGCCCTTGCAAAATCGGGCCAACCGCTTCAAAGCCGCCAAGGCGCTGGGCGATTTTGTAGCCGATGTTGCCCGCCTCAAGGCTCGGGAAAATAAAGACATTTGCGTCCCCTTGAATGACCGAGTCCGGCGCTTTCTTTTTCGCCACCTCTGGCACAAACGCGGCGTCAAATTGAAACTCACCGTCAAGGATCAGATCCGGCGCCATTTCTTTCGCCAACCGCACCGCCTCAACGACTTTTTCCGTCTCCGGCGACGAGGCCGACCCTTTCGTGGAAAAGCTTAACAGCACTACGCGCGGCTTAAGGCCGAACATTTTGGCCGTCCGGGCGCTCTCGACCGCGATTTCAGCCAAATCATGACTGTTAGGAGCAATGTTGATGGCGCAATCGGCAAACACATATTTTTCGTCGCCGCGCACCATGATGAACACGCCGGACGTTTTGTCAACGCCTGGCTTCGTTTTAATGATTTGCAAGGCTGGTCGGACCGTATCCGCCGTCGAATGTGCCGCCCCGCTGACGAGGCCGTCGGCCGCTCCCATATAAACGAGCATCGTACCGAAATAGTTTTCATCGAAAAGCAACTCGCGCGCCGTTTCTTCTGTCACTTTCCCTTTGCGCCGCTCCACAAACGCCGAAACTAGCTCATCAAACCCGCCGTAGCGGCGCGGGTTGACAATCTCCACCCCTTCAAGCGGCAAGCCAAGCGCAGCTGCTTTCACCCTTATCGCTTGCTCATCGCCAAGGACGATCGGCTGAAGCACTTGCTCCGTCGCCAAACGGCTCGCCGCCGTTAAGATGCGGTCATCGGTTCCCTCGGGAAACACGATTTTTCGAGCCGTACCGGTTACTTTCGCTTTTAATGCCGTAAATAAATCGGTTGTCACGATTCATGCCTCCTTCACGGTTGGCCCGCCTGTCTCCAGGCATCAGCCTTTCTCTACATTAAGCATACCGCTTCTCGCCAGAAACGCAACGCAGGTAAGCCTTCACAACAAATAATTCACCTTTTGCCACAATTCAGTCTACTTCCACTTTGATGCGCTGATAGCCGCTTTTTTGGCCAAACTATGATATAGTGGTACTGTACAATTGATTGAATAAAGGAGTGACGATGATGAGCGAAGCGGCCCAAACGTTGGACGGTTGGTATTGTTTGCACGATTTCCGCACGATCGACTGGAGCGCGTGGAAAACACTTCCAAACGAAGAGCGCGAGGCAGCGATCAGTGAGTTTTTAGCGCTTATCGACCAATGGGAGACGACGGAAAGCGAGAAGCAAGGAAGCCATGCCGTCTACACGATCGTCGGGCAAAAAGCCGATATTTTGTTCATGATTTTGCGGCCGACGCTGGATGAGCTGCATGAAATCGAAACAGCGCTTAACAAAACGAAACTCGCCGACTATTTATTACCTGCGTATTCGTACGTTTCGGTCGTGGAGTTGAGCAACTACTTGGCGTCCGGCAGCGAAGATCCGTACCAAATTCCAGAGGTGCGCCGCCGTTTGTATCCAATTTTGCCGAAAACGAACTACATTTGCTTCTATCCGATGGACAAGCGGCGCCAAGGCAACGACAACTGGTACATGTTGTCGATGGAACAGCGGCGCGAACTCATGCGCGCCCACGGCATGACCGGCCGAAAATACGCCGGCAAAGTGACGCAAATCATCACCGGCTCCGTCGGCTTGGATGATTTTGAATGGGGCGTCACCTTGTTTTCAGATGATGCACTCCTGTTCAAAAAGCTCGTCTATGAAATGCGCTTTGATGAAGTGAGCGCCCGCTTTGGCGAGTTTGGTTCATTTTTCGTCGGCACTCGCTTGTCGGTGGAAAAAGTTCCTTCGTTCTTCCATGTATAAAAAAGAGGGGCCCAAACGCGGCAGGGCCCTTCGCTTATTTTCCTGTTCTTCAAGCAACCGGCGAGCTCCTCCCCCTGAAAGGTCAGCCAAACGAGCGATTTCTTCCGCCGTCATCCCTTTGCACATCATGTTACGGGTCTTTCTTGCGCAACGGGTTTCCCTTTTTGGTCAACCTCCCCTGTTTCTGTCATATCCAGCCCAACTGCCCCATACATATAAATCAGAAATTCCTCCGAGAAATCGCCTGTCTGTCTGTCACCATTTTCCTGTTCCATCAATAGCCTATTACTGTCGAAATTCACAACGACTGAGGTGACGATATGGGTCAGATCGCTCCCTCCATTGTAGCCCACACAGAAGAGGAAGTGAAGTTGTTGGCTCGGCTCATGCGAGCCGAAGCGGAAGGAGACGGGCGGCTTGGGATGCTCATGGTCGGCAACGTCGGCGTCAACCGCGTCATCGCCGACTGCCTTGACTTCCGCGGCATCCGCACTATCCGGCAAATGGTGTTTCAAAGCCCGGGCGGCTTTGAGGCGGTGCAAAAAGGGTACTTTTACCAACGGGCGCGAAAATTGGATATAGGCCTAGCCCGCCAAGTGCTCCGCGGTTGGCGCTACCACCCAGCGACAAACGCCCTTTGGTTTTTTAAACCACCTGAAGGTCAACCGTGCCCACCGCAATGGTTTGGCCAGTGGAACGTCGGCCGCTACAAATCGCATTGCTTTTTTGCACCGACTCCATCCGACTGCCCACGTGTCTATTCTTAATATTGAGGAGGGTTCTTTATGCCGAACAATCCAGAAAATCAATTTTATCCACTTGATGAGGAGCAACAATCATTTTATTATTCGCCGTTCGGTCAAGAACGGCAACAACCGTATGCATCCTATCCATACGGCTATCCGTATCCGCAGCCGTACTATCCGGCGGCGTACCCGTATTATTACTATCCGCAAGCGGCTGCCGCTCCAACGTTCGGTTTGCAGGCGCCGACGTTTACGGCCCCGACACCGATGCCGACCACCACCGGCCCATCGATTCCAGGGATGCTGCCGATTGAAGAATCGTACATTGAAAACATTTTACGGTTAAACAAAGGAAAAGTCGCCACTATCTATGCGACGTTTGAAAACAACCGTGAGTGGAATGCCAAGGTGTTTCGCGGCGTCATTGAAGCGGCTGGACGTGACCATGTCATTTTAAGCGACCCACAAACAGGCACACGCTATTTGATCCCGATGATTTACCTCGATTACGTCACGTTTGAAGGAGAAATCGCCTACGAATATCCGTTTGCCGGTGCCTCCGCCACGCCGCTCGCCTCCTATTCGCCGCGCTGAGTGCAAGCGAAAAACCGATGTTCGATGAGCAGGCTGCCCCAGGGTAGCCTGCTTTTTTTCATCCGATGCGACGTCCATCACAAGTTGCTGACGCCCAGTTGTCTATCATGGTGGCAAACGAAACAAAAAAGGTGCCTTCTATGATTGGGACGGCGCGTGATTTCCTGTTCGGGGTACACCTTGCCCGCGCTTCGCTTACAGCCATTTCAACGCCGCATAGCCGATCATCACCCAGGCGACCAAAAAAGCGACGCCGCCAAACGGAGTGATCGCGCCAAGCGGCTTAATCTGCGTTACACTTAATACGTACAAGCTCCCGGAAAACAACACGATGCCGGCGAACATCACCCAGCCCGCCGCACCGATCAGCCCGACATTTGGCGCCTTGCCAGCGAGCAATCCGACAACAAGCAGCCCTAATGCGTGGAACATCTGATATTGGACCGCCGTTTTCCAAATCTCCAAATAACGATCCGGAATCTTCCCTTCCAGCCCGTGCGCGCCAAACGCTCCCAATGCGACGGCTAAAAACGCATTGAGCGCGCCGAGAAGGACGAATGTTTTCATAGCTGTTCCGCCTTTCTAATGAAAGATTGTTTTCCCTCATTACATTAATATAATGGAAATGTTCCTCGATAACAAATGACGAATAGGTGTCAGCCATTTCACTCGACAAAACCGGTCAATCGGGAGCGCCACCGGCAAGACCCGCATCCAAGCCGGTGAACCGCTTCTTGTTTTTTGGCGCAAACAAAGGCAAGCGATTCAACGGAGTTCTGTTGATCAACATTCCCCGTGGAGAAGACCGTTTTCCACGGTGTTTCGTTGCCCCCTCAAAAATCCAACAACGACTCCCCGTTCGCCTCATCGTCAATGTCGGGAGAACGTCCTCCGACAGAAACACCCCCAAGCGAAAGCCCGCCAGCAACCGAAATCGGCCCGCCGACGGCAAGCGACTCTGTCGAGACAGACGGAACGGACGGCTGCGGCTGGCCTGTCGTTTCCAGCATCAAATCGCATAAAACGCGAATGGCAGCGACATGTTCACGCATCCGCTGCGGGTCATGGGCCGCCTTTGCCTTGCGCAATTCGTCTTCCATTTTGGCGACAACCGCCGCCAAAGAGATCGTCATGATATCTTCCCCCTTTCTTCATTCAGCGCGGGCGCCGATGTTCTCGATTTGCCAATCGATCGGTTCGCGTCCGTGCTTGGTTAAAAACGCGTTCGTCCGCGAAAACGGGCGATGACCGAAAAAGCCGCGCGCGGCGGAAAACGGGCTCGGGTGCGGCGCTTCAATAATCAGATGGCGCGGATTCGTAATCCGTTCTTTTTTCTCTTGCGCGTTCCGGCCCCAAAGCAAAAAGACGACCGGATCGTCTTTTTCGTTGACGAGCTCAATGACGCGGTCGGTGAAATATTCCCACCCTTTGCCGCGATGGGAGTTCGCCTGGCCGCGGCGGACCGTCAACACCGTGTTTAACAACAGCACCCCTTGCTCGGCCCATTTGACGAGATAGCCGTTATCTGGTATATAGCAGCCAAGGTCGTCATGCAACTCTTTAAAAATGTTCGCTAAGGACGGCGGCACCGGCACGCCCGGCTTGACGGAAAAACTAAGCCCGTGCGCCTGTCCCGGGCCGTGGTACGGATCTTGCCCGAGCAGCACGACTTTGACGTTTGCATACGGTGTATAATGAAGGGCGTTGAAAATATCGTGCATATCGGGATAGATCGTCCGCGTCCGGTACTCCTCTTTTAAAAACTCGCGCAGCTTTAAGTAGTACGGCTTTTGAAACTCCTCTTCAAGCAGCGGAGCCCAGTCGTTTTTGAGAATCGGCATTGCGAGCAACTCCTTTGCCATCGGCTTTTTCCCTTTTATCATTGTAGCCCAAAAGACACCAGCGTCAAAGCGAAGTGAATGTTCAGATTGAGGCAACCATAGCGAAACCTGTTTCCCCAATAGGAAATGCGCCAATCCCCTGCCGCAGCCAAACCGGAACACGCCGGTCGCGGCAGGCGGAATAGAGGACAAAAATCTCCTTTTTTATTCTCTTCGCCCATTGTTTCCATCTTTCCATCATCATGTCCCCTTTTCATTCGACATTCCCTGTTTCAACAAGTATAAAATATGGGTATAGAAAGCGTAAACACCAAAGGCCGGACAAGCTAAACCGTCGTCGCCAACGCAACACGGGATATCCATCAAACGCACAGTGGGGTGAAAGAAATGGATCAGAAACAATTCCATCTTGTTCATGACGAACAGCCGGATCGGCACGTTGTATACATAAAAGGCGAACTGGACCTGGCGGCAGCCGAGCAATTTCAACACACCGTCGAACCGCTCGCCGGCGATGCATCCAAACCGCTCGTTCTTCGTCTCGAAGATTTAACGTATATTGACAGCACCGGGATCGGCATGTTTGTAGCGCTGTTAAAAACGCGGCATCAACTCGGGGCGCCGTTTGCCATTGAAAACGTGCCGCCGAAAGTGCGGCGTCTGTTCGATTTAACTGGAGTATCCTACTTTTTTTCCGAAATGAACGATGCGTCAGAAAGGATCGGAGGCCAATCATGAAAGAGCACGAAACGATCGTACAGCTGTCGATTCCAGCCGATTCACAGTTTCTTGACATCGTGCGTTTGACGTTATACGGGCTGGCTGCCAAAATGGGATTTTCCTATGAAGAAATCGAAGATATGAAAGTCGCCGTCTCCGAAGCGTGCAACAACGTCGTGCTTCACGCCTACAACGGAAGAAGCGGCGATATTCACCTCCGTTTTAAGATGAGCGCCGATGCGCTTTCCATCGTCATTAAAGATGAGGGAAAAGGGTTTGACTACAAACGGGCGATCAAACAGGCGGCGTCGCTGTCCGGCAAGCCACTCCAAGATGTGAAAGTCGGCGGCCTCGGCCTCTTTTTAATGGAAGCGCTCATGGATGACGTCCGCGTCACGACCAAAGGCGGAACGGAAGTCCGCCTAACGAAATTCCGCCTTCACGGCGAAGGAGAGCATGCCCATGACTGTATATCCCCCTCCTCTGTCCAAGAGCAAGCTTGACGCCCTTATTTCCGCCTATCAACAAACGAAGACGGAAGAAGCGGCGACAGCGTTGCTCGTGCGTTTTGAGCCGCTCATTGCGGCCGCAGCGAAAAAAATGGCGCGCAGCCGCCCTGATTTTTACGAAGACTTGTTTCAAGTCGGCCGACTGTCGTTTTTGCGCCTTCTTGACCATTACGACCCGAACCAAGGAACAAACTTTGAATCGTATGCGATGAAAAGCTTGATCGGCTATATGAAAAACTATTTGCGCGACAAAGCGTGGTATATCCAAGTGCCGCGCCGGGTGAAAGAGAAAGGAAGCAAAGTGCAGCAAGCCATCGACGAACTGACCGTCAAGCTCGAGCGGTCGCCGAACATAGATGAAATTGCCGCCCATTTAGGCTTATCGGTGGAAGAGACGATCGAGATTTTAGCCGGCCGCGACCATTACCAGGCGATTTCGCTCGACGCCCCGGTCCAAGACGGGGAAAAGGATGCGACGACGATCGGTGAATTCGTCGCGGATGAAGCGAACGAAATCGAGTCGCTGATCGAGCGAATGGATTTAGAGCAGGCGATCGGCAAACTGAGCGAGCAAGAACAAATCGTCATCGACGCCGTCTTCCGCCGCGGCGAGACGCAACGGTCGCTCGCTGAACGGCTTGGCGTCTCGCAAATGACGATCAGCCGCATTCAAAAGCGGGCGATCGAAAAGCTGAAACGGCAGCTGGCCGCTGCCTACCCGTCGTAACAGCCAAAAACGCCGCCGGCCGGCTAGGGCGGTATTAGCGGCGGCGGAGCAACAACAACGTCTGGTCGTCTTTTTGTTCGTATTGGTGGTACGCCTTGATATGCTCGTACAAATCGCAGACGATTTGCGCTGCCGGCTGGTCCAAATTGACGCGGGCAACCATCGAGGCGAGGACGGAAAAATCATCGTCCGCCTCTTCGCCGCGTTTTTCGGTCACCCCATCGGTGTACAGCAGCACAAAATCACCCGGCTCGAGCACTACCGACTTCGTCTCAAACGAAAATTGCGGAAACAACCCGAGCGCGCACCCTTTCGCGTGAAGCGGCACGCATTGTTTCGTTTTCGCCCGGTACCAAAGCGCCGGTTCGTGCCCAGCGCACGCGTACGAGAACGTATGCGTCTTTTCGTTGTAATTGCCGACAAACATCGTGACAAAAATCGACGGCTCGGTGTAGTCGTAGGCGAATCGGTTCAGCAGGTCAAGATACACGTGCGGCTGCGTTCCGTAATGAACGGTCCGGTCCAGAATAAATTTCATCAGCGTCATGAGCATTGCCGCTGGAATCCCTTTTCCCGATACATCGGCAATGCAAGCTGAGACCGATGTTTGATGGACGGCAAAGTGGTAGAAATCGCCGCTCAACACTCGGGCAGGGACGCTGAGGGCGCTGATATCGACGTACGAAGGCAAATCCGCCTTCGACGATGTCTGCAAAAGCGCCCGTTGCATATTCGCGGCAAGCGACAGTTCAAAGTCGAGCTGTTCCCTCTCGCGCTCGAGCCGATCTTTTTCTTTTTTCTCCGTCATGTCGCGCAAAACGGCGACAAGCCCTGTCAGCGCACCGTTTTCCATCACCGGTGCCAGCGTGTAGCCGACCGGCAGGCACACGCCGTCATGGCGGCGAAACGGCTCCTCCTCGACGCGAATCACCTCGCCGCTTTTCAGCTGTTTGACAACACGGCGCAGCCGCTTCCAGTCCCACGCGGACCCATCCGGCCCGGCGAGCGAGACAAAGGAAAACAGCGGCTTCCCTTTCGCTTCCTCCGGATCAAGGCCAAGCAAACGGCCCGCTTCCGGGTTCATCCATACGATCCGGCCGTCGCGGTTTAACATCATCAATCCCTCGCCAAGGGCGTTCGCCATCATTTCCAGCTGCTGTTTGTGCTGTTTCAGCTCCACGTACGGTTTTTCGACCGTCTCGACGTACATTGCACGCACGACATACAAAAATCCGGTCATTTCATACAGCTGCCCCCATAGCGCATGGCCGCCGCCAAGCATAAGCAGCCATTGGCCGAGGGCAAACCACCATAACGCCAGCAGCCAGTACAGGAAGGATCGGGAACTCCCTTGCCGCCAACGACGCCATACAAGCAAAGCGGCGCCCGCATCGAGCAAACCGGCAATCCCTTCGCCGGCCTTCCACCAGAGCGGCCAGCGGCTTGTCCCGTCTCCCGGCCAAAGTGGCGCTACCCAATGGATGAATAGCCCAACGACCGCCGCATAAGCAAAAGCGGCGAAAAACGCTTGCCACCGTTGCCCGCTCCTCCGCTCCATCACCTCATCGCGGCGCGAAAACAGAAAAAGAAGCCCCCAGGCAAGCGTCAATCGGGCCGAGAGCGAAAAAGGGGACGCTTCCACACCATCAGATGCAAAAGACAAGACAACATGCAGCGAAAACAACAAGCCTGAGGAGAAAAACAGCGCCCCCATCATCAGCCGCTCCATTGACAACGTATGCGGAAACACAGACCATCCTTGCACGGCGACAAGCCAGCAAACGACCGTCACGGCGAGCCCTAAGGCAAGATGAATAGAATGATAGAATTCGGGCGAAACAGGCAACCGGCTGGCCGCAAACAGAAGCAAGCCAAACATTCCGGCCGCCAGCACGGCCATCGCGCTGTGCAGACGCACCAGGCGATATCGTTCGTATTCCTTCACCAACGAGGAACCTCCACTCTTCATTCTATATGGCTTATTATACCATACGGCTCCCCGCCACGTATATGAACGTCACGGCCGTTTGGTTTGTCCAATAAAAAAGGAGCCTCTCCGGATGAAGAGGCTCCCAGGCCAAGTTTGCAGCCATTTCCCGCGCAATACTCGGCCTCCCGTTAAAACGTGTGCGCCAAGTCTTTCGCCCGAGCGATGGCGTTCGCTTTAATTTCTTCCGCCTTTTCCGGCACCGCCGCATGCCCTTCGACAAACAACCCTTCAAATGACGGAACACCGAAAAATTGCATGATGACGCTTAAATACCGATGGCCCATTTCCATTTCCGCCGCCGGGCCTTCGGAGTAGAAACCGCCGCGCGCTTGAATGTGGAGCGCTTTTTTATCAGTAAGCAATCCGACCGGCCCTTGTTCCGTATATTTAAACGTCTTGCCGGCGACCGCCACGGCGTCAATGTACGCCTTTAACACCGGAGGGAACGAAAAGTTCCACATCGGCGTGACGAATACGTATTTGTCGGCGGAAATAAACTGCTCGCACAGCTCGTTCATCCGCCCGACTTTCGCTTTTTCTTCGTCAGACAGCTCTTCAAACGATTTCCCGGAGCGAAGCTTGTCCCAGCCGCTGAACACGTCGACGTCGATTTCCGGAATGTATTCCTTGTATAAGTCGAGATGAATGACTTCATGATCCGGATGCACTTGTTTGTACGTCTCAATGAACGCCTTTCCGACCGCCATGCTGTAAGACTGCGTGTCGTCGTGCGGATGGGCGGTGATGTACAATACGTTTGTCATGATGCATACTCCCTTTCGTGATGATCTCGGCACTTTAGTGTTTGCACTTTGTTCAAGCGGCATTCACTTATTTTGAATTCAAATATCTCCAACAAGAGATAATTATATAAAGATCCGACACATTTGGCAAACGATTTGACCGCAAAAAAAAATTGCCTTTCTCCAAGGCAATGTTACTCGCTTTGTTCCACGACAAACGGGTTGCCGCTGATTTGTTTTCGTATCTCATCGGTGAGCACAAACGGTTCGCTTTTGATAACGATTTCATCATCACCAGGCGGATGGCCGCTTCCATCGTAGTAAATCGGTTTCCCTTCCATCATGGTGAACCCCCTTGATCCATGCAGAAACTCGTCTATACTCTTTCTGTTTGTACGGATATTTGTTATCTAGCCCTTTTTGTTTGGCTTTTTTGGCGCTGTCTCTGGCGTTCAAATATTTATGGCATACGGCTTGAATGCTTTGGCTATGGATCGGGTATTTGCCCTTCGTTTGTTTTTGAAGTTCGGTTTGGTTGATCCATTTTCCATTATTCTTTAATGCATAGTTTTTGGCAATGACTAAACAGTCATTCCAAATTTGAGCCGATATTCGGTTGCATTCGAATAATCGATCGATATCTTTTTTTGATGTTTGAAAAGGTATTTTGACCGTTCGATACATCCTTTCACCTCCTTACTTATAATATAAAATAAAAATATGAATAATCGAAAATCTATATTCTTTTTTCATCGATTCTCCCATTTTTTTACTTTTTTTGATCAAAAGTAAAAAAAGGACGCCGCGTATCCCCCGCCTACGCTTCGCTTAGAGGCGGGGGACTTGCGGCGTATGGGTTGTTAAAAAAACGCCGGGGTTTCGTCGCTGCCCCGGCGTTCATGGCATCAAAAGGCGATTTTTTCCTCTAAAAAGGCTTTGAGCTCCCCAATCGGCAACCGCACTTGCTCCATCGTGTCGCGGTCGCGCACGGTCACTTGGCCGTCTTGTTCAGACTCGAAATCGTATGTGATGCAAAACGGCGTGCCGATTTCATCTTGGCGGCGGTACCGCTTGCCGATCGAGCCGGTTTCGTCATAGTCGACCATGAAATGTTTCGCCAGCTCTTCATAAATGCGGTGCGCCCCATCAGCGAGCTTTTTCGACAGCGGCAAGACAGCCGCTTTGTACGGCGCAAGCGCCGGATGCAAGTGCATCACCGTTCTCGTCGTGCCGTCTTCCAGCTCTTCTTCGTCATAGGCGTCGATCATAAACGCCAGCGTGACGCGGTCAGCGCCAAGCGACGGCTCAATGCAGTACGGGATGTAGCGCTCGTTCGTTTCTTGGTCGAGATAATGGAAGTCCTCGCCCGAGTATTCCATATGCCGCTTCAAATCGTAATCCGTGCGCGACGCGATGCCCCACAGCTCGCCCCAGCCGAACGGGAAATGGTACTCGATGTCCGTTGTGGCGTTGCTGTAGTGGGACAACTCTTCTTTCGCATGGTCGCGCAGGCGGATGTTATCCTCCTTCATGCCGAGCGACAGCAGCCAGTCCTTGCAAAACTGTTTCCAATAGTCAAACCATTGCAGCTCCTCACCGGGCTTGCAGAAAAACTCGAGCTCCATCTGTTCGAATTCGCGCGTGCGGAATGTGAAGTTGCCCGGCGTAATCTCGTTGCGGAAGCTTTTGCCGATTTGCGCGATGCCAAACGGCAATTTTTTGCGCATCGTGCGCTGGACGTTTTTGAAGTTGACGAAAATGCCTTGCGCTGTCTCTGGACGCAAATAAATTTCGTTGGCGCTCGACTCGGTGACGCCTTGGTACGTTTTAAACATTAAGTTGAACTGGCGCACGTTCGTGAAATCGCGGCTGCCGCATTCCGGGCAGGCGATGTCGTATTCCTTGATGAGTTCATCCATTTTGGCCAGCGGCAACCCGTCAACGATCATCTCGATCCCTTTTTCCTCGAGCGCCTTCTCAATCAGCTTGTCGGCGCGGTGGCGCGCTTTGCACTGTTTGCAGTCGACCATCGGATCGTTGAAGTTGCCTAAGTGACCGGACGCTTCCCACGTTCTCGGGTTCATTAAAATGGCGGCGTCAAGCCCGACGTTGTACGGTGACTCTTGGACGAACTTTTTCCACCACGCCCGTTTGATGTTGTTTTTCAGCTCGACGCCAAGCGGGCCGTAATCCCACGTGTTCGCCAGCCCGCCGTAAATTTCCGAGCCCGGAAACACGAAGCCACGATGCTTGGCATGTGCGACGATTTCTTCCATTGTGACAGCCATCGTGTTCATCCTCCTTCAATGTGATGTCCACCAATCAAAAACGCCCTCGCCCCTAGGCCTGACGCCTAGGGACGAGAGCGTAGCTCCCGCGGTTCCACCCTAGTTGATGCGCAAATCACGCATCCCCTTTTTGCCATTTCCGCTCCGGACTGCCGTTTCATTAACCGTCTTCACCGGGCTCCCACCGCCCCCGGCTCGCTTCGGAAGAGAGGGTTAACTACTATTGATCCGTCATCGCGATCCATATATGATTTTGTCCACTATCATAGCAAACCAGAAAGACCTATGTCAATGGTCGCTCGCATTTTTTTGCGCCCAAAACCGCGACACGACGGGCTTCCCGTCCCAGATGACTTCGCTTTTCGCCCGGCGCTTCGCGACTTCCGGCTCGTCAAGCAATAGCCAAAAATTTTTCATCGGCAAGTCCCCAAGCCCATGCTTCTCACACAGCCGCCGCAAATATTGGCGCCGCTTGTCGTTCATATGTCGCGACACGTTGTCGCCGTCCGGGCTGAACGCGTACAACACGGTCGCCGCCGCGACACGGGTGACGCGGCATACAGAGGCGGCCCGCAAAAAGAAGTCCCAGTCCCAATAATGGTGGACAGTCGTGTCAAAGCAGCCGATCTCGTCATGGAGCGATTTTCGATACACGCTTCCAGACGGGACGTACGTCGAAAACGTCCGCATCGCTTCCAAATCATACTCATAGGCAAATAAAAAACGGGCGGATGGAACACGCTGGTCGTTTTTCACCCGATACTGGACAATTTCCGCATCGGCATAGGCGAAGTCCGCATGCTCGAGTGCCGCGGCCATCCGCTCGAGATGGCACGGCAACACTAAATCGTCGTCGTCGCAAAGCATGATGAGGTCGCCACGCGCCGCCTTGACGCCTTCGTTGCGGGCGGCGACATGTCCTTCGTTTTCGCGGCGGTCGATGAGACGAACGTCAAGCTCCGGGTACAAGGCGACGACATCATGAACGGGAATGCCGCCGTCATTGACAATGATCACCTCAAAATGGCGGTATGTCTGCCGGCTCAACGCCTCGAGCAGCTCGGCAAGCGGATACGGGCGATTGTACGTCGGGATGACGACCGATACGAACGGGCGCAAGGAATCCACCGCCTCTCTTCATGATCCGAACAAAAAAGGGCTTACCCTTAAGGTATAGCCCTCCGTTTGATTTGTCAACTTAAGCGAGCTCTTGCTGCTTCGTCTCTTTGCCGAGGACGGCGACAGAAAGAACGGCGACAAGAACAGCGAGGCAAAACAGCGTGAAAATCATCGTCACCGACACCCCTTGCGCGACAAGCGATCCGACCAACAGCGGGCCGAAAATGCCGCCGATGCGGCCAAACGCCGCCGCCATGCCGGCGCCTGTCGCACGGATCGATGTCGGATACTGCTCCGGTGTATAGGCATACAGCGCCCCCCAGGCGCCCAAGTTGAAAAACGACAAGAAAATGCCGGACGCCATCAGTCCGACGAGCGACTCGGCCGTGCCGAAAAAGTAGGCGCTCAATGCGGTGCCAAGCAAGTACGCAACCAAGACAAATTTCCGCCCAGCCCGCTCGATCAGCCATGCGGCGCTGAAATAACCCGGCAGCTGCGCTAGCGTCATGATAAGCACGTACTCAAAACTTTTAATCAAGCTGAACCCTTTCATGACCATGACACTCGGCAGCCATAAAAACATGCCGTAATACGAAAAGACGACGCAAAACCAAAGGAGCCAAAGCATGACCGTCTCTTTCCGATGGGGAGCGGACCATACTTTGACGATATTGCTCCACACCGTCTCCTCTTTTTGCGCGGCCGCAAACCGCGGCGAATCAGGCAGACGGAGGCGCAAATAGATCGCATACAGCGCTGGAATCGCCGCCATCCATAACGCCGTCCGCCATCCGTAAACTGGTATGACGAAATACGAGATGAGCGCCGCCAGCAGCCACCCGCCAGCCCAAAAGCTCTCAAGCAGCACGACAACCCGGCCGCGGTCCTTAGCCGGCACCGCCTCCGAAACGAGCGTTGACGCGACCGGCAACTCACCGCCAAGCCCCATGCCGATCAAAAAGCGGAGCGCCAAAAACGCCGCCAACGTCGTCGTCAGCGCCGACAGTCCGCTGCCGATCGAGAATAATAACAATGTGACAATGAAAACATTTTTCCGGCCGATCCGGTCGGCGAGCAGCCCGAACACGAGCGCTCCGACCGCCATGCCGATCGAGTTGACGCTGCCGATCCAGCCGACTTGGCTGGCCGTCAAATTCCAGTCTTTTTGCAAGGCCGCCATCAAAAACGACAGCATCCCGACGTCCATGGCGTCAAACAGCCAACCGAGACCGGCGATGCCTAACAGCTTGCGCTGGGAAATCGCGGTTTGGTTCATGTGTATCCCCCTGTCATTATAGATGTAAAGACATCGTCTACTGTTCATTATAGAGGAGGACGGAAGTAAATTCAATCCCGTATTGCTCATTGTCTCACAAAAGGAACTACAACAGTAATAAAAAAGCCGCCGAAAAGCGAGTGCTCTCGGCAGCTTTGCTTGTGCCAATCCGTCTTATAATTCCCATTTCTCGATGTCCATCTGAAGATGCCCATGAGCGCCAAAGAAAATCGTTTGGTCGTCCGGATGCGGAAAAAACCGCGCAGTGAACGTCTCTTCGCCATCATTGACGAACAGTTCGATCGATGACGTATCAAGGAAAACATGAAGCGAACGAAGACGTGGCAATCGACATTGCCGCTTCTCCGTCAGTCCGTTCACAAAGCTTTTCCGTTCAAGCGTCAATACCCCTTCGTCACTATTGTAAACAAGGCGAGCCGCATGGCGAAAGTAAATTTCCATCATGCTTCCGAACAGTTCGATATTGTCGAGGCGAAGTTCGATCGCATCTCCCTCGAGTCCCGGCCATGACCTCAGCTCATTCACCACAGTGGCGCTTGGATATGCTACTTTTTGTTTGCGCAACTGTTTCAGCTCTTCCACTGGCGTCTGTCTCAGCTTGCCGCCAGTGAGGCGAAGTTCGCGCGGCAAGGTGAGCGCGTGCACCCAGCGGTGGCTCACTGTCGGCTGACGGTCTTCATCCTGGTCCGGCACGCCCATCCAGCCGATGAGGATGCGCCGCCCGTTCCGGTCAAGCATCGTTTGCGGGGCGTAAAATTCAAAGCCGCGATCAAGCTCCTCAAACGTCCCGTGAAGGAATTCGGCCCGTTCGTAGTCGAAGCGGCCGACAAAATAACCTGACTGGTAGACGTTTTGGTAGCGCATGCCGTCCGGTTTTAATCCTTGCGGGCAGACGATGAGTACGTCTTGCCCATCTAATGGAAACAAGTCTGGGCATTCCCACATATAGCCAAACGGACCAAGCCCGTTCATGTTGCCGCCAGCAATTGGGCCAAGATGCTCCCAATGACAAAGATCAGCGGAACGAAACAGCACCGCTTTTCCATCGCCGCTTTCGCTTTGCGCCCCCAGGATCATATACCAATGGCCCTGATACCGCCATACTTTCGGATCGCGGAAATGGGCCGTATATCCGTCCGGAAGTGTAATGACGACGCCTTTTTTTGTAAAATGAATGCCATCTTCCGATACGGCCATGCATTGGTACGTTTGGCGGTTTCCTTGTTCATCTTTCACATTGCCAGTGTAAAACAGCACGAGTTTTCCATCGCAACTAATCGCACTGCCGGAATAGCAACCATCTTTGTCATACCATTCGCTTGGCGCTAACGCAATCGGCGCTGCTTGCCAATGAACCAAGTCTGGGGATGTATAATGCCCCCAGAACTTGGCGCCATGGCCGGTGCGAAACGGCATCCATTGGTAGAAGACGTGATACGTTCCGTGCCAGTCGATCAGCCCGTTTGGATCGTTCATCAACCCGACAGGAGGCATGAGATGGTAGCGAAGCCGATACCGGTCACGATTGACAAGAGTCTCATATTTTTCGACTTCAGCGTATGCTTGTTCAATAAGTTTCTGTTCCCGTTCGGATTTCATCCGCTTGTCCCCTCACTCTTCTTCTTCACGGAACTTTAGAAGGAATGTCGCCACAAACGCTGAAACGACGGCAATGGCAAAACCGATTAAGTAGTGCATTAAGTTCGTGAGCCCTTCCGGCGCAACGATGGCGATCATCGGGATGCCGGTCAACCCGTAGGCATTAGCTACTACATTCGTAAATACGACGTACGCTCCGCCGAGCGCGCCGCCAATGGCCGCAGCGATAAACGGCTTCCGGTATTTTAAGTTCACCCCGAAAATGACTGGCTCGGTAATGCCTAAAAAAGCTGACAAGGCCGCCGGCAACGCAATCTCTTTTGTTTTTGTCCGCTTCGATTTGACAAATACAGCCAAACCGGCGCCGCCTTGGGCGACGTTGGCCATCGACCAAATTGGCAGTAAATAGTTGACCCCAAGTTTCGCCAACAAGTTCGCTTCAATGGCATGAAAGCTATGATGCACACCGGTAATGACGATCATCGAGTACAATCCACCAAAGATAAGGCCAGCTAACGCACCGCCATAATGGTAAACAAAGTTCAACACCTTCGTAATCCCATCGCCAAGCAAATTGCCGAGCGGACCAATGGCCAAAATCGTAATAAATCCCGTCAAAATGACGGTCACAAATGGAACAACAAGCAAACTGACCGCATGGGGAACAACTTTTCGCAATCCACGCTCCACTTTGCTCATCACATACGTCGCCAGCAAAATCGGCACGACCGTCCCTTGATACCCGACCATAGCGATATCAAAGCCAAGAAAATGCATATACTTTGGCTTGGCCTCGGCCAATCCCCACGGGTTTAATAGCGCCGGGTGAGTCATAATACCGCCGATGACCGCCCCTAAAAACGGCGTGCCTCCAAATTCTTTCGCCGCGCTAAAGCCGATTAAAATTGGCAAAATAATAAACGCCGCACTCGAAAACATATCAAGCAAAATATACAGCGGGCTGTCTGCCGCCACCCATTTGAACGCCTTCATCATCCCAAGCAAACCCATTAACAAACCGCTCGCGACAATGGCTGGGATGATTGGGACAAAAATGTTTGACAACGTCTTCGCAAAGCGGGCGAGCGGATTCATTTTTTGCTTGATGGCTTCTTGATGAGCATCAGCATCACCTTGCTGTATCCCTGCTTCCCGGACAAACGCCTCATACACTTTATTCACCACGCCGGTGCCAAAAATAATTTGAAACTGTCCGGAGCTGGAAAACGCCCCTTTAACCCCTTCAATGTTTTCAATGTCTTTCGCCTCGGCCTTTTTGTCATCTTTTAAGACGAGGCGAAGCCGTGTCGCGCAATGAGTTACGCTAATGATGTTTTCTTTCCCGCCAAGGAGCGGGATGAGTTGTTTAGCAATGTGTTCATAATTCATCGGTGAACTCCTCCCCTTCTGAATGATGGTAAAATGAAAAACAAAAAAGACCTAAAACATACAAAGGGCGATCTAGCGGCATGACTCACTTGCCGTTCCCTTCATACGTTTTAGGTCTTGCCTGCTCGAAGCAGTCACAATCCCGCAATATTTCGTTGTCTGTTTTGCATTATACGACAACTTGCTGTTTTTGTCAACGCTTTCGCAACCGTTGGATATGGAGGACGATATAGGCGAGTTCCTCCTCCGGAAAACGGATGCCATATTCCTTCTCTGCATAGCTTGCCGCTTTTTGTGTACACGCCCATTCCCTTGCATATTTTGTCTGAATGAGCGCAAGCATCTCCTCATCCATCGAATGAATCGGCTCCCCGTTTTCGATGCGGCTTAAGGCAAAGCGCAAATGAGTGAGCAGCCGCTGGTATGAAATGCTTTCCTTATCGATCGATATGCCGAGCTCCGTTTGGATAAGGTCAACGAATTCATGAATGAGCGTCGTCTCGCGCATCGTTTTGTTCATGCTGGCGGCATCGAGTTTCGCCGTATGAATATGAAGGGCGATATGGGCCACCTCGTCATCGGGAATCTCGATGCCAAGCCGCTCTTTGATCAACTGTTTCGCCCATAGCCCAATTTCATACTCCGCCTTATATAGCACTTTAATTTCATTGAGCAATTTGTTTTGAATGCGGTAACCTTGCTTCAACCGCTCGATGGCAAACGACAAATGGTCAGTCAGCGCAATATGAATATGGTCGTTGAGCGGTGCTTGCAGTTTGCCTTCCGCATAGCTGATAATTTCTTCGGCAATATCGATATGTTCTTCTGGCAACGTGCGAAGCAATTGCTGGAACTTCTCATTTTCTTCTTCCATGACGAAAATTTTCTCAATGCGGCCCGGGGGGATGAGATCGTTTTTCCGCTTTTGAAACGCAATCCCCGGGCCCATGACAATTTTCTCTTTGCCTTCGTCGAGCACGACAACAGCGTTGTTGTTTAAAATCTTATGGATGCGAAACGCCATATGTCCTCCCTTCCGCCCTTATTTCATTTTCACATGAAATAAGACCGTCTCGCCTTTTTTGGCTGATGCCTCGGCCTTTCTCTCAAGGCTTTTGAGGGCATCCCCGTTCGTAATGATGATGGGCGTCACCGCGCTTTTCGCTTTCTCGCGCACAAGTGGCAAGTCGACAGAAAGAAGCCGATCGCCCCGCTTCACTCGGTCGCCGGCTTTGACATAAGCGGTAAACCCTTCCCCGTTCATCGACACGGTGTCGATGCCGACATGGATGAGCAACTCCACACCCGCTGCCGAACGCAAGCCGATGGCGTGTTTCGTCGGAAAGAGCTGAATGATTTCGCCATCGACCGGAGCGACGACATCCCCATCCGCCGGGTCGATGGCGATACCATCGCCCATCATGTTTTGCGCAAACACCGGATCCGGCACGTCTTCAAGCGGCACAATCGTCCCGTCAAGCGGTGCGGTGATCATCTCTTCCTTCGGCTGTTGCTTGCCAAACCATTTTTTGAACAACGAACATCATCCTTTCTTTTGCAGTTCATCTGAAAACAGTATACCGAAACGGAAGAAAACCGCAAGCCGTGCCGCCAAGATTCGGCGTTTTGATGCCATCGGCGGTAACATCTCCAATCGTTTTTAGCAACAAGGCGCCGAGCTCTTCTTCAACGAAATGGTCAGACATCAACTTCGCTGTCTAAATTTGCCCGATCGGATTGGCGATACCTTTGCCGTAAATATCCGGCGCCAAACCGTGCACCGGTTCAAACATTGACGGATATTTGCTGTTGACGTTCATGTTCGCCACGAGAACGGCTTTCTTGCCAATTCCGTCGCTGGGAATGACGGCAATGTCCCATTTTTTCATTCTTGGGAGAATTCCTTCTTTCCTTCCTTGGACAGAAAGCGCAGCCATTCCTTTCTTTCATCATACAATAACGGTGGTGGATTCACATTTATGATAAAATGAAACTACAAATCATATGGACGATGCGAGGGAGTCAATATGTCTTATGATACCGACCCGTTCCGCGGCGAATTTGACAGCCTTGAAGAGTTTGCCGACCGCGTCAGCGACGTGCTGAAATGCCCGGTGACGATCGAAGATGCGAACCATCGGCTCATCGCCTACAGCGCCCATGACGATTACACCGATCCGGCACGGACGGCGACGATCATCAGCCGGCGCGTCCCGGAAAAAGTGATCAACAGCTTATGGAAACAAGGCGCCATCCCGGCGCTGCTCAAAAGCCGCGAGCCGGTGCGCGTGCCGCCGATTCATGACGTCGGCCTCGGCAGCCGCGTCGCTGTGTCGATCTGGAAAAATGATGAGGTGATCGGTTTCATCTGGGTGCTGGAAACGAACCGGACGCTGTCGCCTGAGGAGATGGAATGGCTCAAGCTCGCCGCCAAGGCAGCGAAAAACAAAGTGTTGCAGCTGTATATGCGCAAAAACAAAAAAGAAGAGCGGGTGCAGGAGCTGTTTTGGAAGTTGCTGACGAGCCATATCGCGGCCGAAGACGAGATTCGCGCCCATCTCGCTGCCATGCAAATCCCGACCGCACCGCAGTTTGCCGTTGTCGTCTTCCGCTTTGCCGCTGATTTGACCGCCGAAATGGAGCGGCAAATTTCTTATCTCTTGCAGACGACTCAGCAACTCCCGCTCCTTCTTTATACGACCGACGGCCGCGATGTGATTTTGCTTGGGGCGCCCAAAACTGACCAGCCGCTGAAAGAGCTGAGTGCATTCATCGAATCGTTCGCCGCCAAAATGAAAGAACGATTTCACATCCACGATGTGCAGTGCGGGTTTGGCGGCGTGTACGGTGCCTATCGCCTCATTGAAAAAAGCTACCGCGAAGCGCTCGCCGTCCTGGCGCTGAAAGAAAAGCTCGGCGATGAAATCAAGTCGGTTTACGGCTACGCCCAACTCGGTATTTACCAATTTTTTGACTTTTTGCTTAAAAAAAAACGGCAAGGAGGCTGGACCAACCCGGCGCTTGAGAAATTGCAAGCCTATGACCGCAAACATCACAGCGACTTGGTGAAAACGTTTGAAACATTTTTTGACCATAACGAAAATGTGCAAGAAACCGCTGACGTCCTCAACGTTCACCCGAACACGCTTGCTTATCGGCTCAAGCGGATTGCCGACATCGCCGAGCTTGATCTCAATGACATGAATCAAAAAATCAAATTATACATCGATATTAAATTAGCGAAATACGAAGCGCGCGGTTGAATTTGTGGAAATCCACAAAACCCACGCGCTTCTTTCTCTTTTTTGAACAACGCCCGGCCCGTTCCGTCTCTTTTATACTATAAGTAAGGCCACTTTTGATGAGGAGGAACCATATTCATGATTATTGGAGTGCCAAAGGAAATTAAAAATAACGAAAACCGTGTCGCCATTACGCCGGCTGGCGTATTGTCGTTCGTTCAGGCAGGACATACGGTGCTCATTGAGAAAGAGGCAGGGGTTGGAAGCGGTTTCAGCGACAATGATTACGCCCGTGCCGGAGCACAAATCATCGAGCGAGCGGAAGATGTGTGGGCGCAAGCAGATATGGTGATGAAAGTGAAAGAGCCGCTGCCAAGCGAATACCGCTTCTTCCGTCCGGGGCTTGTGCTGTTCACCTACTTGCATTTGGCCGCCGACCCAGAGTTGACGCGCGCGTTAAAAGAAAGCGGCGTTATCGCCATCGCCTATGAAACTGTGCAAGTCGGCCGCACGCTGCCGCTGTTGACGCCGATGAGCGAAGTCGCCGGACGGATGGCGGCGCAAATCGGGGCGCAATTTTTGGAAAAGCCGTACGGCGGCAAAGGCATTTTGCTTGGCGGCGTCCCTGGCGTCGCCCGCGGCAAAGTAGTCATCATCGGCGGCGGGGTCGTCGGCACGAATGCGGCAAAAGTCGCGGTCGGCCTCGGGGCAGATGTCACGATCATCGACTTGAACGCGGATCGCCTGCGCGAGCTTGACGACATTTTCGGCAACCAAATTACGACGCTCATGTCCAACCCGATGAACATTGCCGAAGCGGTCGCAGAGGCCGACCTTGTCATCGGCGCTGTCCTCATCCCAGGGGCGCGGGCGCCGAAGCTCGTCACCGAGGACATGGTGAAAGCGATGAAACCGGGTTCGGTCATCGTCGATGTCGCCATCGACCAAGGGGGTATTGTCGAGACGAGCGACCACGTCACGACGCACGACGACCCGACGTACGTCAAACACGGCGTCGTCCATTATGCGGTCGCCAACATGCCGGGTGCTGTCCCGCGCACCTCGACGATCGCCTTGACGAACGTCACGATCCCATACGCCTTGCAAATCGCCAATAAAGGCGTCATGCAAGCCATTACGGACAACCCGGCGCTCGAGCTTGGCGTCAACGTCGCCAACGGCGAAATCACGTACGAAGCCGTCGCCCGCGACCTCGGCTATCGCTACGTCCCGGCCCGCGAAGCGCTCGGGAAAACGTTGGCTGCCAACTAACCATGATGGACGCGGCCGACAACGCGCGCTGCCGGCCGCCTGTTCATCATTGTCCATTCCCATGATCGCCCGCTCATAGCGGGCGGCTTTTTTTATCTTAATTAGGCGAGAAGACTCCCACTTCAACGAAGCGAAGCGGAGTAAGTGGGAGATGAATCGCCTTAACTATATTTTGCTGAAAATAGGATAGATTCAGTAAAATATGGTATAACTGTAGATGAGCAAATTCACTGACATAAATTGACAACTAAACAAAAAAGGAGACATGAACCGGACTCCTTGGGTAAAATAGATGTGTTCAAAACCCATTCACACAAGGAGGTTCATGTCTCATGAATAGATTAGCACATCACCAAGGAATCCACAAGTTTTTCTTCACGTTGGGGTTGACGCTGCAGCTTTCCAAACCGGTCATCAAGCATCTCATTCATATTGTCGATGCCTTGACCACCAAGGGATTCTCGGGAACATTGACTGATATTCATTACTGGAGCTTTCATCCGAATCATCGAACGACGCTCCGTCACTTTTTCACGAAAAGCCCTTGGAACGAGGAAAGGCTGCTTGGGAAGCTTCAAGAGTGGATCCTTTCCCAGGTCGAACGACTGGCCAAACGGAAGAATCAACCCCTTTTTGTTTCGATTGATGATACGATTTGCCAAAAAACGAAGCCTTCGTCACGGGCTGTGCACGCCATTCAAGGGTGCGACTGGCACTACTCGCATAAAGATCATCAATCGGTCTGGGGGCATTCGCTCGTTTGGCTGATGGTGCACACCTTCACGCAGGCGTTCCCATTTGCGTTCCGCCTGTATGACAAGAAAGCGGGAAAAAGCAAGATCGACCTGGCGATCGAGATGCTTTCCTCGCTCAAGGTGAAGCGGGCTCAGCCGGTGTATGTGCTCATGGATTCGTGGTATCCGTCCAAAAAGCTCATCGAAGCCTGTCTGAAACAGGGATTCCATGTCATCGCGATGCTCAAGACGAACCGGATTCTCTACCCGAAAGGCATCGCCATCCAAGCCAAGCAGTTTGCCCGCTATATCGAGTCCAAAGACACCCGCCTCGTCACGGTGGGGCAGGAGCGTTATCGCGTGTATCGCTATGAGGGGGCGATCCATGGCCTCGATGACGCGGTGGTGTTGCTGGCTTGGAAGGCGGATCAGCCGATGGCGCCGGAACATCTTCATTGCATCTTGAGCACCGACCGGGAACTCGGGGACGAAGACATCTTGCGTTACTACGCCCAGCGCTGGACGATCGAGTGCTTTTTCCGGCAGGCGCAAGATCAACTGAAGCTGGATGGATACCGCGTTCGCCACATTCGGGCGGTGAAACGGTATTGGGCGGTGGTGTTGCTCTCCTGCGTGTACAGCATCGCCGAATCCCGACAAAACCTCTCCACCAGGCTGGAGCTTCTTCGGTCGCGGAAAGACCACAGCGTCGTCGAGTTCATTTATGACGCTGCAAAGCAAGATATTCCCATTGATGTGATCAAAAAACAGCTCCGTATCGCGTAAGGGGTACCCTGTTTGTCTCTCTAACCATGGAAATTATTGTAATGAAAAATGCTCATCTACAGTTATGAAGCAAAGGAGTGATGATGATGACGATGCCAAAAGCGTTAACGATCGCCGGCTCGGACAGCAGCGGCGGCGCCGGGCTGCAGGCGGACTTAAAAACGTTCCAAGAGCTTGGCGTTTACGGCATGACGGCGATCACGACAATCGTCGCCATGGACCCGCACAACCGGTGGGCGCACCAAGTGTTCCCCGTTGACCTAGCAACGATCGAAGCCCAGCTTGAGACGATCATCGTCGGCGTCGGGATTGATGCCTTAAAAACAGGCATGCTTCCGACAACTGATATCATTGAATTAGCGGCGCGGACGATTGAAAAGCATGGTTTGAAAAATGCGGTCGTCGATCCAGTTATGGTGTGCAAAGGGGCGGATGAGCCGCTCCACCCGGAAAATACGGTGTGCTACCGGGAAACGCTTGTACCAAAAGCAACGGTCGTGACGCCGAACTTGTTTGAGGCGGCGCAGCTAGCCGGCCTGCCGCGCATTGAAACGGTTGAAGACATGAAAGAGGCGGCTGGACGCATTCATGAGCTCGGAGCTCAATATGTGATCGTCAAAGGCGGACGGAAAATTCCGCACGACTATGCGGTTGACGTCCTTTACGACGGCAAAACGTTTGAACTCCTCGAATCGGAGCGGATCGACACGACGTATACGCATGGCGCCGGCTGCACGTTCTCAGCCGCCATCGCCGCCGAACTGGCAAAAGGCCGGCCGGTGAAAGACGCCATCGCCACCGCCAAGGCGTTCATCACCGCCGCCATTCGCCATTCGTTCCCGTTAAACGAATACGTCGGCCCGACGCATCACGGCGCGTACCGACGCTATGAAGGAAAGTAGGCCACGTTTCGATCCTTGTCTTTTTTCACAAGACAGCCCGCTCCCGGAGCAATAGCGCTAGCTTCTTTTGCAAGACAGAGAACCGGCGTGCCCATGCCTAAAAAATGGATGCACAGGACGGGCTTGGCCATAATCAAATAGGCATTATGCGCCGCGACAACATGGAGAAAGGAGAGTGCCGCCATTGCGCGTATCCGCTGTCCAATATCATTTGCATACGATCCGTTCGTTTGACGAATTTGCCGCGCAAGTGACGCATTACGTCAAAACAGCGCAAGAGTTTGACGCCGAGTTTGTCTTGTTCCCAGAATTTTTCACGACCCAATTGCTTTCCATTCCACTTGATGACGGACGTCAAGCAGCGATCGACGACTTGCCGGACTACACGGAGCCGTATTGCGGGCTGTTTACGTCGCTCGCCAAAGACACGGGCATGTATTTGATCGGCGGTACGCATGTCATCCGCGAAAACGGCAAGCTGTACAATGTCGCCCACTTGTTTGCGCCGGACGGAACGATCCATCGCCAAGCGAAGCTGCACATCACCCCGACCGAGGCCAACGAATGGAACATCGCCCCGGGTGACGGACTGCACGTCTTTGAAACGGACAAAGCGACGATCGCTATTTTGACGTGCTATGACATCGAGTTTCCGGAAATCGTTCGCCTGGCGCGCGCGAAAGGGGCGGACGTCATCTTCTGTCCGTCGTGCACCGACGATCGGCACGGGTTTTATCGTGTACGGTATTGCTGCCACGCGCGGGCGGTCGAAAACGAAGTGTATGTCGTCACAACCGGCACGGTCGGCTCGCTTCCAACGGTCGACTTTATGCGCGCCAATTTCGGCCAGGCGGCCGTCATCACGCCAAACGACATTCCGTTCCCGCAAGGCGGCGTCCTTGCGGCGGGCGAGATCAACAGCGACATGGTCATTACGGCTGACCTTGACTTGTCGCTCCTTCGCAAAGTGCGGGAAAAAGGATCGGTCGCGACATGGCGCGACCGGCGCACTGATCTGTATCCAGACTGGAACACGATGGCGTAACAGCGGCGGCCCTTCGCCCCGCCTCCGGGCGGAGGTGCCAAGGGGGGCTGCGGCCGGACTAAAAGGGTGCGGCGCCGCGACATGTGTTGGCATCCGAACCAAAGCAGGGTGCGGCACCCCTTTGCCTCGTCTTAAAGCTGATCATGGCGACACCGCCTCAACACTGCCATCGCCCAGCCGAAACAGCATAGCGACGCGGCGACACGGTAAGGCGGTCGGACGAATTGCGAGGCCGCAACAACGCCTATATGATGAAGGACAAAATGCCGATCATGACAACAGGGTGTCCCCACCGAGGAACACCCTGTTCATTTCGCTTATGACAACGATTTCTTAAACTGATCAAACTGTTCCGCCACTTTCCCTTCCGGCGCTTTCGTCAACAGGCTCACGACGACAATAGCGGCGAGGCTCGCGGCGAAGCCGGGAATCATCTCATACAACAGCCCTTTCAAATACTCCGACTGCGTCCACAAAATGACCGTTGCCGCCCCAGCGACCATGCCGGCGAGCGCCCCCCATTTCGTCATCCGCCGCCAGCATAAGCTAAGCAAAATGACGGGGCCAAACGATGCGCCAAATCCAGCCCACGCATAGCCGACCAAGTTTAAAATGGTGTCGTTTTTCGTGTACGCCAGCGCCGTTGCGACAATGGCGACAAGGAGCACCGACAAACGCCCGACGAAGACAAGCTCCTTATCCGAAGCCGCGCGGCGGAACACGACTTTATACAAGTCTTCGGTCAGCGAGCTCGACGTGACGAGCAACTGTGACGAGATCGTGCTCATAATCGCCGCTAAAATCGCCGCCAGCAAAAACCCGGTAATAATCGGATGGAACAAAATGTGTCCGAGTTGAATAAACACCGTTTCCGGATCATCAAGCTTCATGCCGCGCTGCGAAAAATAAGCGATTCCAAAAAGACCCGTCAACATCGCTCCGACAACGGAGAAAATCATCCAGCCCATGCCGATGCGGCGGGCGCTTTTCATTTCTTTCACCGACTTAATGGCCATAAAGCGGACGATAATGTGCGGCTGGCCGAAATACCCGAGCCCCCAGGCGAATAACGAAATGATGCCAAGAACACTCGTTCCTTTCCATAAGTTCAACAAGTTGGGATCGATGTCGCGGATCGTCTCCATCGTATCTACTGGCCCGCCTGTATGGAACAGCGTCACGACTGGCACTAAAATCAACGCGATGAACATAATCGTCCCTTGGACAAAGTCCGTCCAGCTGACGGCCAAAAAGCCGCCAAACAGCGTGTAGGCGACAACAACACCGCCGACGATCCACAATCCCGTATGGTAGCTAACACCAAATGAGTTTTCAAACAGAACGCCCCCCGAAACGAGGCCGGACGAGACATAAAACGTAAAAAAGACCATAATGACAATCCCAGATACCATTCGCAACAATTTCGTGGCATCCCCGAATCGGTTTTCCAAAAACTCCGGAATCGTAATCGAGTCGTTCGCTACTTCCGTATAGACGCGCAAGCGCGGCGCGACAAACAACCAGTTTGCATAAGCGCCAAGCGTCAAGCCGATGACGATCCAGGCGGCACTCACCCCATCGACATACATCGCCCCCGGCAGCCCCATGAGCAGCCAGCCGCTCATGTCGGAAGCCCCGGCGCTGAGCGCCGTCACCGCCGGTCCGAGCGTCCGGCCGCCAAGCATATAATCAGACAAATTGGACGTCCGTTTATACGCCCAATAGCCAATCCAAAGCATGCCGACTAAATACACAATGACGGAAAATAAAACCATATGGGCTCTCCTTCCTCTACTGTCTTGTCACCACTTTCATCATAACGAAATTGATAGTATTTACACAATAGTATTTATTTTTCCATACCTCTATAATAAACAAATTGACAAAACCTTTGCCAACTCTACCCTCTTTCTGGTATA
The DNA here is from genome assembly GCF_030369615.1 of Geobacillus stearothermophilus ATCC 12980. Taxonomy (NCBI): domain Bacteria; kingdom Bacillati; phylum Bacillota; class Bacilli; order Caryophanales; family Anoxybacillaceae; genus Geobacillus; species Geobacillus stearothermophilus. The sequence goes on from NZ_CP128494.1 coordinate 2,786,777, forward strand.
ATATTCTGTAAATTCAAAATCAATCGTTTATGTCTTTTTATACATAAAAAATTATTTTATAAAAATGCACACGAAATGATATTAGCCATATGCCCTTCAGTTAATGTGGCGAAAAACATTGAAAAATGCGCCTTTTCCCCATTTATACGGCGTGCCAAAATGTTCAAACAATTATTTTTATAAAACCTATTGCATAATAACAAAAATATTGATAGTATGATAATCGTTCATCGACAATGATTCCAAAGGGGGATTTTATAGGATGTTAAAAATGAAGAAAGGTTTGATCGTAGCGGTCGTTGCTGCGTTGTTTATGGCGCTCGCCGCTTGTGGCAAGTCGACAGAAACAAGCTCTCCGTCAGGCGCTGAAAAAGAAGGGAAGCAAAAAATCACCGTCGGGACGGACGCGTCGTTTGCGCCATTTGAATATATGCAAAAAGGAAAAATTGTTGGGTTTGACGCCGACCTTTTGGATGCGGTGATGAAAGAAGCCGGCTTGGATTATGAATTAAAAAACATCGGCTGGGATCCGCTGTTCGCTTCGCTGCAAAGCAAAGAAATCGACATGGGCATTTCCGGCATTACGATTACGGACGAACGGAAACAATCTTATGATTTCTCAGCTCCGTACTTTGAAGCAACACAAGTCATCTTAGTCAAACAAGGCAGCCCGGTGAAAAACGCCCTTGACTTAAAAGGGAAAACGATCGGCGTTCAAAACGCGACAACCGGTCAAGAAGCTGCGGAGAAGCTATTTGGCAAAGGCGATCATATTAAAAAATTCGAAACGAGTGTTGTTGCCATTATGGAACTGCTAAACGGCGGTGTTGATGCTGTCATCACGGACAACGCGGTGGCAAACGAATACATGAAAAACAATCCGGACAAAAAATTGCAAGTCATTGAAGATCCACAAAACTTCGCTTCGGAATACTACGGCATGATCTTCCCGAAAGAAAGCGAATTGAAAGCCAAAGTGGACGAAGCATTGCAAAAAGTGATCGACAGCGGCAAATATGCAGATATTTACAAAAAATGGTTTGGCAAAGAACCGAATATGGAAGGCTTAAAACAACAACAATAAGCGCACGAACATAGAAAAATGCGTAACTGCTAGCAAGTTACGCATTTTTCTTAGAGAAAGGTGAGATCGATGGATTTTCGTTTTGATATTATTGTTGAATACGCCCCTTACTTTTGGCAAGGGCTGCTCGTAACGATCGGCGTATCATTAGCCGGCATCGTGTTCGGCCTCATTCTCGGCCTGTTCATCGGCCTTGGCAAAATGTCGTCCAACCCGATTATTCGTTTGCCGTTTTCGTGGTACATTAACTTTTTCCGCGGTACGCCGCTTGTCGTGCAAATTTTGCTCGTCCATTTCGGCGCCATGCCGCTCTTTTTCGCCCAGCCAAATGCCGTCGCTTCCCTGGCCGTCTCGCTGTCGCTCAACTCGGCCGCGTATGTGGCCGAGATTTTCCGCGCCGGCATCCAGTCGATCGACAAAGGGCAAATGGAAGCGGCCCGCTCGCTTGGGATGACGCATGCGCAGGCGATGCGCTACATTATTTTGCCGCAGGCGTTAAAGCGAATGATTCCGCCGTTTGCGAACGAGTTTATCGTCTTAATTAAAGATTCGTCGCTTGGGATGGTCATCGCCGCCCCGGAAATCATGTATTGGGGGAAATCGGCCGCGGGTGAGTATTACCGTGTTTGGGAGCCGTATTTAACAGTGGCGTTCATCTATTTGCTCTTAACGCTTTCGTTAAGCAAACTGTCACACTATCTTGAAAGGAAGTATTCGACCCAATGATTGACGTACGCCAGCTGAAAAAATCGTTCGGTTCGCTCCAAGTTTTAAAAGGAATCGATGTCCATATTCGCGAAGGAGAAGTCGTGGTCGTCATCGGCCCATCGGGGTCGGGAAAATCGACGTTTTTACGCTGTTTAAACTTGCTTGAGGATTTCGATGAAGGTGAAATTATTATTGACGGCATTAATTTAAAGGCGAAAGACACGAACTTAAATAAAGTGCGGGAAGAAGTCGGAATGGTGTTCCAGCGCTTTAACTTGTTTCCGCATATGACGGTGCTGAACAATATCACGCTGGCACCGATGAAAGTGCGGAAATGGCCGCGTGAAAAAGCGGAAGCGAAGGCGATGGAGCTGCTCGCCAAAGTCGGGCTGCAAGACAAAGCGCACGTCTACCCGGACTCCCTCTCCGGTGGACAGGCGCAGCGCGTCGCCATCGCCCGGGCATTGGCCATGGAACCGAAAATCATGCTGTTTGACGAGCCGACGTCAGCGCTTGACCCGGAAATGGTCGGGGAAGTGCTCTCGGTCATGAAGCAGCTGGCCAATGAAGGGATGACGATGGTCGTCGTCACCCACGAGATGGGCTTTGCCCGTGAAGTCGGCGACCGCGTCCTGTTTATGGACGGCGGCTACATTGTCGAGGAAGGGAAGCCGGAAGACTTGTTCGACCACCCGCAGCATGAGCGGACGAAAGCGTTTTTATCAAAAGTGCTGTAAAACGTCGTCTTGCCTGTTTGAGGCAAGACGACTTTTTTAGGCACATATCATGCCCCCTATAATGCAACCACGTTGCCTCTCCATCTCTTCAATGTTCCGTCAACGGCTCCCCCATTTCAGGCATCTATGACACCACAAAAGCCCTTCTGAACATAAAAAGCCGGCCGAACCCCGGCCAGCCTCGCTTTACAACACAAACTGCATCACCCAAATCGAACCGGCGACAACGACAACAGCAATAAAGAAGCTGTATACCATGTTGAACGTTTGCACTTTGCCGCTGTCGCTTTCGTTGACGTGCATGAATAGAAACAGCTGCAAGCTCGCTTGGATGATCGCGAACAAGACGATGATGACGATCACGGCTTTAAGCGGCAGCCCAGACGAGAGCGCCACCCAAAGAGCCGCAAACGTCAAGACGAGCGACAACAAAAACCCAATAATATGTTTCCACGGAAATGATTCGCGATGGCTGTTTGCGCCCATGTTAGATCACCATCCCTAACAAATAGACGAGCGTGAAGATGAAAATCCAAACGACGTCCAAAAAGTGCCAGTACAAGCTGACAATAAACACTTTGCGCGCTGTTTTCGGCGTAAAGCCGCGCTGGAGAAGCTGGATGATGATCAAAATCATCCAGCCAATCCCTACACTGACGTGGGCGCCGTGCGTGCCGACGAGCACGAAAAAGCTTGATAAAAATGCGCTCGTCTGCATCGTCGCTCCTTCATGGACGTAATGGATGAACTCGCGAATTTCAACCGTAATAAACCCCAACCCAAGCAGAAGCGTCACGAGCAGCCAAGCGATCAGCCCGCTCATGCGGCCGCGGCGCATTTCAAAAATGGCCAACCCACATGTGAAACTGCTCGTCAACAGCAACAACGTTTCGATCAAAACGTCTTTTACCTCAAACAGCTCCGCTGCCGTCGGCCCCGAGCCGGTCCGTTGGAACAAGACGAGATATGTCGCAAACAGCGTCGCAAACAGCGCGACTTCCGCCCCGAGGAAAATCCAGAAACCCAATATGTTCAACCGACTTTCTTGCGTCCGATACTCCAGCGGCACCGTTTCCTCATAGCGATGTGCAGCTTCTCCCATTCGTCACGCCCCCTTCCGCACCGCTCGTTCCGTCCGTTTGATTTCGTCAACCGGAATATGGTAGCCATCATCGTCTTCAAATGAGCGGAGAATCAATCCAAGCACAATGAACAACGCACCAACGATAGCCAACGCAAACCACTTGAACACAAGGCCGAACCCGGCGACGAAAAACGCCACCGACATCCAAAACGGGCGTCCTGAGTTGCTTGGCATATGGATCGGCTTCAAGTCTTCTTCTTTCACGTGGAAGCCGCCATACTTTTTCTTCATCACCCAATACGCGTCCACATCTTCGACAACCGGCGTCACCGGGAAATTGTAATGCACCGGCGGCGACGCGGTCGCCCACTCAAGCGTCCGTCCGTTCCACGGGTCGCCGGTCATGTCGCGCTCGCCGTAGCGGGCGCTGTAATAAATGTTGTAACAAAGCACGATAAACCCGATGCCCATCAACACCGCCCCGACCGTCGCGACGACGTTGAGCGGCGTCCAGCCGAGACCAGCCGAGTACGTGTACATGCGGCGCGTCATCCCCATCAATCCTAGGAAATACATCGGGAAGAAGCAGATGTTAAAGCCGATCATAAACAGCCAAAACGTCCACTTGCCAAGCCGTTCATTCAAGATATGGCCGAACATTTTCGGATACAATAATGCAAACCGGCAAAGCAGGCGAACACCGTACCCGCGATCAACACGTAATGGAAATGGGCAATCAGAAAATAGCTGTTATGGTATTGATAATCGGCCGCGGCCATTGCCAGCATCACGCCTGTCACGCCGCCGATGACAAAGTTCGGAATAAACGCCAGCGACCAAAGCATCGCGGTTGTAAAACGAATTTTCCCTTTTCGGATCGTAAACAGCCAGTTGAAAATTTTCACCCCGGTCGGGATCGCGATCGCCATCGTCGTGATCGAGAAGGCAGAGTTCACGGCCGGCCCTGCGCCCATCGTAAAGAAGTGGTGCACCCAAACGATAAAGCTTAAAAACGCAATGCCGACGATCGAACCGACCATCGCCTTATAACCGAACAGCCGTTTCTGCGCAAACGTGCTGACCACTTCCGAGAAAATGCCGAACGACGGCAAAATGACGATATACACTTCCGGATGGCCCCAAATCCAGAACAAGTTCGCCCAGAGCATCGACATGCCGCCGTTGGCCATCGTGAAAAATTGCGTGCCAAATACGCGGTCGAACGTCATTAATGCCAAGGCGACCGTCAACACCGGGAAGGCGAAAATAATGAGCACGCATGTGATGAGAATCGTCCACGTAAACATCGGCATGCGCATCAACGTCATGCCCGGCGCACGCATTTTTAAAATCGTGACAAGGAAGTTGATCCCGGTCATCAATGTTCCGATCCCGGAAATTTGTAAAGCGACAGCGTAATAGTTGTTGCCGACGCCATGGCTGAATTCGTTGCCGGCAAGCGGGAAGTACGCCGTCCAACCGGCGTCCGGCGATCCGCCGATGACGAATGAAATGTTAAACAGCAACGCACCGAAGAAAAAGAGCCAAAAGCTTAACGCATTCAAATATGGAAACGCGACGTCGCGCGCCCCAATTTGCAGCGGAACGACAATGTTCATCAAACCGATGATGAACGGCATCGCCATAAACAAGATCATAATCGTCCCGTGCGTCGTAAATATTTCATTATAATGTTGCGCGTCAAGAAACTTCATGTTCGGCGCGGTCAGCTGCGCCCGCATCAAAAGCGCATCAACGCCGCCGCGGAAGAGCATCAAAACTGCGCAAATAATGTACATGACGCCGATTTTTTTATGGTCGACGGTAGTGAGCCATTCGTTCCACAGCCATTTCCATTTTTTAAAATACGTCAAGACGAACACAATGCCGATTATCGTTAAAACGATCGCGACATCAGCCGCGTAAATGAGCGGCTCTCCGGTTACGAAAAACTCGCTCCATTTCATCTTTCGCTCCTCCTTTCCTACTCCCCATGATGGTGACCGTTTGTCATCGTTTCATCATGTTGATCGTCATTTTTCATTGGCTTTCCATCTCCATGATGGCTGTTCTGTTTCGCATGGTCAATCCATTGCAAGTGGGTGTTCGAAAACGTCATTCGCCCAACAAGCCCCGGTTTTAAAATTTGTGTGTATTTTTCCTCATCGAGCTTCGGGGCGGTTTGTTTCACTTCATTTATCCATTTGCGGAAGTCCGTTCCCGTTTGGGCGACAACCTCAAATTCCATATGGGCGAACTTTTCCCCGGAAAAGTTGGCGCTCCGCCCCATATACGATCCTGGTTTATCAGCTTGTAAAATCAGCTCTGTCTCCATGCCGTCCATCGCATATTTTTGTCCGCCTAGCTCCGGCACCCAAAACGAATTCATCGGTCCGACGGACGTGAGCTTGAATTTGACCGGCACACCGGCCGGAATATGGACGTAGTTGACCGTTTCAATGTTTTCTTCCGGATAGCTGAAAATCCATTTCCAGTTCGCCGCCGTCACATGAATCGTGATCGGTTTCACGTTCTCGGTCGGCGGCTTTTCCAATGCAAACGTCGCCTTCACTGTTGGAACAGCGAGCGCAGCGACAATCAAAATCGGAATGGCCGTCCAGACGACTTCAAGCAACGTGTTTCCTTCCTCATCCGGCGGCTCATAGCCGGCATTTTCCGGCTTCTCGCGATAACGAATGAGAAAAACGGCAAACAACGTAAATACAACAACAATAATGAACAACATAAAGCCGACAGACCACATGATCAAATCATACTGCATGCGCGCCACCGGCCCTTGCGGATTTAACACCGCTGTGCGCTCGACGCAACCACCAAGCAAAAGCAAAAACGGCAAGGCTAACATGACGCGCCATATCGCCTGTTTCATCGCTCTGTATCCCCCTTTATCCGTCCCCGATATCCAGGGCGTCTTCCATCCAATAATTTATTTGTTTTCTACCATATCAAAGTTGAAAATATTTGAAACCAACACACGCAAAAGTTCATAAATCAGCAAAACATTTGTCACCAACTGTTCAATCATTGTTCAAGAAATCGTCACTTGTTTTCCTCGTTCAGGGAAATATTGATGGGAAAAGGGATTGAAGGAAGAAAAAGCCATCAAAAAAACGGCCGGATTCCTACGTTCCAAAAAATCCGGCCGTTTCTTGTATGTGAACTACCCACCACCTACGCTTCGCTTAGAGGCGGGGGCTTCAAGCGACTTGTGTATGTTCGCTGAACGGTAAGCCACACACAAGAACCCTTTACGCTTCCCTTCGTTCCGAAGGTGTCCGTTCTAGCCATATTCTATCCTATTCGTTGGCTAACGCCAACCGACATTCATCTCCCACTTTCACTGGTGCTGGCGCACCTTCACGTTTAGAAGTAGAAGACTTCTTTCGGAGGGAAGTTAAATGGTATACCCTTGCAGCTCAAGCTGTTTGCGGATGCGCGGATTCAACGTTTGCCACATCCATTGTTGGTAGAGCGCTTTTTTCTCATTCGACGATAAATAATAGCGCGTTCCGGCTTGGCGGCGCGCGCGCTCAGTCACATCGTACAGCGCCAGCGCCGCGGCAACGGAAATGTTAAAGCTTTGGACGAAGCCGTACATCGGGATGACGAACGTCCCGTCTGCGAGTTTCAGCGCCTCATCGGATACGCCGCTATGTTCGTTGCCAAATAAAAGCGCCGTCGGTTTGGATACATCGATGTCGGAAAGAGGAATCGTCCCCTCGCCAAGATAGCTGGCATACACTTGATACCCTTGCTGTTTTAAGTCGTTGATGGCGGTTTCGATATCAGGCTGCCGGTGAAGCGTCAGCCATTGGTCAGCATGGCGCGTCACGAGCCGGTTTGGCGAAAATGGCGCTTTTCCCGTGACGATATGGATGTCTTGAACGCCGAACGCCTCGGCTGTCCGCAGCACCGCTGCCTGATTGTGCGGGTCGTCGACCGCTTCAATCAAAACCGTAATATAACGGGTGCGCTCGTTAAGAACGTCATACATTCGTTTTAATCGTTTCGGCAAAATCATTTCCCAAACCGGACGCGTCTGCTCGGTCAGCAGCCCTTCTTGCTGCAGCTGGGCAAGAAACGTCTTCATGTCCCGTTCTTCCATGTCGATCACCTTCGCTCCGTTCCTCTTCTCCTGTGCTTTCCTATTGTACAAAATAGGATGCCGCTGGGCAATCTCGATCATTCCCTGAACTATTCAAACTATTCTATAAATAATATTTTGGAAACATTGTTCATTTACAAACTATCATTCATGCGGCTGCCGGAATCATTAACTTCGTCGTCTTGACTGCGGCTTTATCGTCATGCAACAACGGCATTTTCAGCACGAGCCGGATAATGGCGAAGCAAAACGGGGCTGACCCAAAAGAGCGGTAATGCTCCTATCTGGGGCGACATAGAAAAATAGACCAACACGAAAAACCCGGTAAAACCGAGGATTTCAGAGGTGGTCTCTTTCACATACTTCGGTTACATTTCATCAAAAAGGGACTTTTGAGTCAGCTCCGTTTCCTTTTCATTTGTTGGCAACTGCACAACCCGTCCCTCATCTTTCTTTGACGCCGATGTACGCCTGGCGCGGGTGGTTCGGCTGATCCGGGTATTTCAATCGGATTTTCCCTTCGTCGACCAGCTTCCCTAAGTAGTTGGTGCGCAGCCCATCCGGCGTCCGTTCCAACAGCGTCGCCAACTCTTTCAGCCGCAACGGTCGCTCGCAGCACAGGCGGACGATCATCTCTTCCATAACCGCCGGAGCCAACCGCTTTTTTCGACGTGCTAGTTCTGCCATCTCCCACAGCCGCTCATCGATCGACTCGTTTCTCTCTTCTTCCTCCCTTTCATCAACAGATATAGCATTATTTACGGAGTTTGGTGTTTTATTAACGGAGTTTTCACCTTTATTAACGGAGCATGTCGGGATATTTACGGAGTCAACCTCGTTTTTTACGGAGTTCGCCTCCCTATTCAAGGAGTTTTTCGAGTTGTTTACGGAGTTTTGTTCGATAATAACGGAGTTGAGCTCCTTATTTACGTAGTTGGCCTCGTTACTTCCGAAGTCCACGTCATGTTGATCCGCACCGTGTTCTATCCATGCTTGTTCTTGCTGTTGCAATGATTCATTGATTTCTGTTTCAATTGTCGCCCCCGCCTCAGCTGGAAACAACAATGGGCATAACGTCACGATCGTGCGGTCTGGATTCATTTGCTGCAAAATATCGACCGGCTGGACAAGCGCCCGTTCCTGCCAATCATGCATGCGCTTCAAACCGGATCCTGCGCGTTTGCATACATCGATCAACAAAAACATTTTAAAGATGTTCGGATTGCGCAGATTGCTCATTTGTCCAGCCATAGCGGCTTCAATTGGCAGGCGGAACCGGCCCGGGTTGGCAAATCGAAACGCCCCGTCCTCTTTTTCAACGGTAATGCCGCCTTCTTCCCCGTAATCGGCATGAACGATGGCATTAGCGAGCGCCTCGGCGAGCAGATCACGCCCTTCCTCAAGCCAAACGTGGCGCTCCAACTCCGCCAACACGCGGAAATAAAAATCATAGGCGTTGCCGGACCACGTTCCATCCTGCGATGTGAACCGCTTCGCCCATCCTGCCGCCTTTGCACCGTCATATTCCCGGTATTCTAAAAAATATTGCGGCAGCACCTCGGTAATGATCCGCTCTTCGCTGAACATCACGAGTCCGGCGAGCGTCAGTCCTTCTTTGCTGCTGTCGCGCAGCTTGCCCCAAGCGCCGATTTTGTATAAAAACTCTTTCGTCTCAAGACTGTTCCATGGATGCCCCGGTTTGGCGCGGGCAAACTGCTCCCGGTAATGGCTGACGGTCTCAAAATTGAGCTCGCTCAAGCTGTAATGCTCTAAAATAAAGCTGTCTGCCAACCCATTGGCGCGTTCATGAAACGAATGTGTATATTTATTCACTCTTGATCTTCCTTTAACATTATTTTTGCAAAACAGTCTTGACCTCTTTTTTTCTATTGTACCATCTTTTATTCTCCTTGCGGACGATTGCCAAAAAAAGAAAAGGGTTGTGGATATGTGGAACGAGCACACGCCGGTCGCCGACATTGAACAAGGAGAGCGGCTGTCCGTCGTGACGCGCAGCAAACGGCGGGTCACATGCGACCACATCGCCGTCTGTTCCCACTTTCCGTTTTATGACGGCGGATTTTATGTTTCCCGCATGTATGCTGAGCGCTCGTATGTCATTGCCATCACAGCTGCAGAGCCATACCCGGGAGGCATGTACTTGAGCGCCGACAACCCGAAGCGCTCGGTCCGTTCCGCAGCGGCAAATGGCGAGACGCTTATTCTCATCGGCGGGGAAAACCATAAGACCGGCCAAGGGGTGCCGACAATGCGCCATTATGAGGCGTTGTCCTCGTTCGCCTCGCAGTTGTTTACGGTAAAAGACATTCGTTACCGTTGGTCGGCCCAAGACTTGACGACGCTTGATAAAGTGCCATATATCGGCCCGATGACGGCAGGGACGCCAAACATTTATGTCGCGACAGGGTACCGGAAGTGGGGGATGACAAACGGCACAGCGGCGGGGATGATGTTGTCCGACCTCATTCTCGGCCGCGACAACCGGTATCGCGACTTGTACTCTCCGTCGCGCTTTTACGCCGACCCGAGCGTGCGGCAATTTTTCACGACAAACCTCGATGTCGCCAAACACTTGATCGTTGGAAAAATCGAACTAGCTGTTCGCCAGCCGCAAGATTTGGCGCGCGGAGAAGGGGCGGTCGTCTCGGTCAACGGGAAACGGGCGGGCGCCTAATAAGGACGAGGCGGGAACGCTTCATGTCGTTGATACGACGTGCACCCATATGGGCTGCGAGCTGGAGTGGAACAGCGGCGACAAGACGTGGGACTGTCCATGCCATGGCTCGCGCTTCTCGATCGATGGCGATGTGATCGAAGGACCGGCGAAACAGCCGCTCGCGTGCATTGAACTTGATGACACGAAGTGACGCGCTGACGCGAGACGGCGGCGCATGCAGAACATCGTTGCAGTGGACATGTCGACCTTGAATTCCAATGGGGGTTGGGAGCGTATATTCCTAACCCCCTTATCGTTTTCATTTGCCGATCGCGCATTTCGTGATAAGATGAAAATGAGAGTGGACTGTACGTTACATGATGTTTTCGGGAGGGATGACGCATGGACTTTGAACCGATTTTTCTCACCCCTGTCTTCCAAGAACGGATTTGGGGCGGCACGAAGCTCGCCGAACGATTCGGCTACGACATTCCGTCTTCGCAAACAGGGGAATGCTGGGCGGTGTCCGCCCATCCGCACGGACAGACAGTCGTCGCCCGCGGACCGTTTGCCGGGATGACGCTTGGTCAATTATGGGAGGAACGCCGCGATTTGTTCGGCCACTTCCCGTCTGATCGCTTTCCGCTGTTGACGAAAATTTTGGACGCCAACGCCGACTTGTCCGTCCAAGTCCACCCGGACGATGAATACGCCAAAACGCATGAAGGCGGAGAGCTCGGCAAAACGGAATGTTGGTACATCATCGATTGCAAGCCGGGCGCTGAGCTCATTTACGGCCATTACGCCGAGACGAAGGAGCAGCTGCGCGCCATGATGGAGGCGGGGGAGTGGGAGCGCTTGCTCCGGAAAGTGCCGATCCGCCCGGGCGACTTCTTCTATGTCCCAAGCGGCACGATCCACGCCCTTTGCGAAGGAACACTCGTCCTCGAGACGCAGCAAAGCTCGGACACGACATACCGCGTCTACGACTACGACCGTGTCGACAGCCAAGGGCGCAGGCGGGAGCTTCATCTTGACAAAGCAATAGATGTCACGACTGTCCCGCACCGCGACATCGACATCCGCCCCCATGTCGCCGAATTCCCGGGCGCGACTGTGACGACATTCGTGGAAGGCGACTACTTCGGCGTCCAAAAATGGGACGTCCGCGGCGCGTTCGAATCAGAGCAGGCAAAACCGTTTCTCATCGTCAGCATCCTCGAAGGCGAAGGCGAGCTTGTCCGCAAAGGACAGACATACTTGCTTCGCCGGGGCGACCATTTCATTTTGCCGCATCAATTCGGCCGTTTCACCATTCGCGGCTCCCTCCAGGCGATCGCGTCGTGGCCGCGGACAGGCAAATAAACGACTGACTTCCTCAACCAATGGGTTGCAACATACAAAAAAGGTGTCCTCTTGCCTTTGGGACACCTTTTTCTATTGTCCACCCGAGAAGGGGACGGCTGAACAGAACATGCCGTTCAACAATAGGATTTCACCCATGAAGAAATCCCATCATCTTCCCCGCTTAGGAGAAAGATGTCCCTTTCATTTGACCGAGACGATACACAGAGGCAATATGCCGCGCCGTTTGCGTCACATACTGTTCCGCCTGCTCGAACGCTTTCTCAAACGGAATGACGCCGGGAACAATTGTAAAGAGGGCGTCAATGCCATGGTCTAAGACGACCGCACTGTCGTCGCCTAACGAACCGGCGATGCCGATGACCGGGACGCCGAACTGCTTCGCCGTTTTGGCGACACCGATCGGCGTTTTTCCGAATATCGTCTGTCCGTCGATCCGTCCTTCACCGGTAATGACTAAATCGGCGCCTTTGACGCGCTCCGCGAGCTGAACCGTCTCGATCACAATATCAACGCCGCGCTTCAGCTCAGCCGGGAGGAACGCAAGCAACCCCGCTCCCAAGCCTCCGGCCGCGCCGGCGCCGGGAATGTCGCCGACTTGTTTGCCGAGTTCGCGGCTGATGACGTCGGCATAGTGCGTCAAGTTCTGGTCGAGAACCGCGACCATATCCGGTGTCGCCCCCTTTTGCGGGCCGAAAATGGCGGACGCGCCTCTCGGTCCGGTGAGCGGATTATCGACATCGCATGCGACATCAATGCGCACGTTCTCTAGACGCGGATCGAGCCCGGACAAGTCGATCGACTGCAAATAAGCGAGCGCTCCGCCTCCCGGACCGATGTCCCGGCCGTCTTCGTCCAAAAGCCTTCCCCCAAGCGCCTGCACCATGCCGGCCCCGCCATCGTTTGTCGCGCTGCCGCCAATGCCGATAATCAAATGAGTGGCGCCGGCGTCAAGCGCTGCTCGGATCAGTTCTCCCGTCCCCCGTGTCGTCGTCACCAACGGATTACGTCGGTCGCGTGGGACAAGGTGCAGCCCCGAGGCAGCCGCCATCTCGATGACCGCTGTCTTCCCGTCGCCGAGCAAGCCAAAAAACGCCCGCACCGGCTCACCGAGCGGTCCGGTCACGTTCACTTCCACGATGCGGCCGCCAGTCGCATCAACAAGCGACTGCACCGTCCCTTCCCCGCCATCGGCCATCGGCACTTTCACGTACTCAGCTTCTGGAAACACCGACCGGAACCCGCGTTCCACCGCCTCGGCGACTTCGAGCGCCGAGAGGCTTTCTTTAAACGAATCTGGGGCAATGACGACCTTCATCTTTTTCCCTCCTCGATGTCGTGAAACGGGGCGACACATGGCCATAACGATGCAAACGCAGCCGGCCGCACGAACAGCGGATTCATATCCGTGCGGCGCAAGCCACTAGGCCGCAGCGGCCCAGACGATGGCCATCGCGGTCAGAGCGGCGGTCGCCCCCTACTATTGTTTTCACCAACGAAAATGCCGTTTCCTTTATCGGGCAGGCAAACAGATAGATGCCGAATGGGCCAATGACCGTTGAAACAGTCTTGACCGCGATCAACGAAGGCAACGCTGCGCACTTCCGTCGCCGCGATTTTCCATAGGGCTCAGCTCGGAAGTGCAGCGCCCTCAGTCCGGCGTACATTTGATTTCCAGAAACTCGCGGTCTCTCGTCCCCGCCCGATGGTGCTGATGGAACGATCGATGTTTGATCCCCGTCCTTTCGCCGCTCGTATTATATACAACGAAAGAGGCAGGATCTAGCGGCATCGCTCATGATGTCAAATTTTGATAAAAAAAGACGGAGACAGCCGCTTTTGTGTGAGTAAAATATTTGTGGGTGACATTCCAAAATGATCCCCGACGAGGGTTGCGAACTTTTGTTCACGACGCTCGTCGGGGCCACCAAGCGAAGCGCGGTAGAACAAGCAAATGTCATGCAAAAAGGACTCTCTCCCTGCTATGATGGTAATTATCAACATCAACCGAAAACAGGAGGGAGAGAGTCCATGAAACATCTTAACACATAATGGATTTTATGGAAATAACTAGAGGAACAATTCGTCAGAACTCTTCAAAAGGTGTTCGCTGTCTTGTTGGCGGCCCTTTTGGAGGAGATCGATCAACAATTGGCGGAAGCGCGGGACAAGCGCCGGTATCAGCTGAAAGACAAACGGTCGACTACGATCCAAACGCTGTTTGGAGAAGTGACGTTTCGACGGAACGACTACTATGACCGGCAAACGGGGAACTATACCTTCTTGCTGGATGCCGAATTAGGCTGCTGGAAAGACCAAGGGCTTCGGGCGTTTCTGAGGGCGATGGCGGCCCGAATCGACGGGATTTGGCGGAGAAATGGGCAGTTGGTGGAGGAAGAAGAGACCCGAACGGCGGCCTCGGCCTCAACAACGTCCAAGCGGATCGAACAGGCCAAGCGGAAGGCCGGACGGTTATGGGCAGATGTGGTGCGTCAGAATCTACCGTGTCTGCAGCGGTCATCCAGGACACCGATCCATCAAGCGTTGTCGGTGCTCCGGGATGGTGGTTGTGTGTAAAAAAATGGAATATCGTATCATCGCCTCAAGATGAGGGATGAGAGTCCAAAAGCGCTTACGATATGAATTCCTGAAAATGGTTCGCTAACTAGTGATTGACAACGCCCGTAGTGAACCGAAAAAATGTTCTCCACAAAGTCTTGACTGACTCGACGCATACCCCTTGCCTCTTGGGGCGATGTTAAAGTCGTTGTTTGCCGATAAAACGTCCGAACATCGTGTCACCATTTATGTATCACACGAAACATTATCGGAACAAAACCAGCTAAACTGAGAAAAAAGTATTAAAAAACATCCCCCAAAGTAAAAGGGGACGGCTCACTTGTGATACGGCTCCCCCCGATTGATCCGAAATGCGCGGTAAATCTGCTCGAGCAAAATGAGACGCATGAGCTGGTGAGGAAACGTCATTTTCGAAAACGACAACGCCTCGTCAGCGCGCGCCATCACTTGTTTGCTTAAGCCAAGCGAGCCGCCGATGACGAACACTACCTTGCTTTTGCCATAGGTGGCGAGCTCATCGAGACGGGCGGCAAATTGCTCGGACGATTTCATCTTTCCTTCAATCGCAAGCGCGATGACGTGGGCGTCATGCGGAATTTTCGCCAACAGCCGCTCGCCTTCCCGCTGTCTGATTTGCTCTTCCTCAAGTTCGCTTGCCCGTTCGGAGGTTTTTTCATCGGCGACCTCAATGATCTCAATTTTTGCATATGCGGACAGACGCTTTGTGTACTCATTGATCCCTTGAATTAAATATTTTTCCTTCAATTTGCCCACAGCAGCAATGGAAATATGCACACATCATCCCCACCTTACAAACAACTTATCAACAATATTTATCCACATATACACAACACATATCCACATATTGTGCAAAAACATCAGCATCCTACGGCATAGACAGCCTTTTTCTTGCAAAAACGGCACAGTTTTTCGCTGTTATCCACAAACATGACATCAGGGGCCTGCTCCGTCTCATCCACATATTCGTCAATGGCCATATCGATGTGCTCCTCACATGTGAATATCATCATTCTCGCTCCTTTCCTTGTGGAAAAAAGAAGGAGCGTTTCCGCTCCTCCATCGTTTTCGTTTAATACGACTCACGCGTCAACTTCATCGTGACCGTGCGTTTTTCCCCATCACGATAAAACGTGACTTCCATCCGGTCGCCGATCGATTTTTTCGTATACAAATATTTGCGCAAGTCGAGCACATTGCGGATTTTTTCGCCATCAAGCGCCACGATGACATCAAACTGTTTTAAGCCTGCCTGGGCGGCTGGCGACATCGGCACGACTCGGATGACCGCAGCCCCTTCTGTTACATTCGGCGGCAAATGAAGCGTCGCCTGCAAATGGTACGATGGGATGTCGCTCAGCGAGCGAAGTTCAACGCCCATATATGGACGGCGCACTTGTCCGTATTTTTCCAAGTCCGAAATGATCGGAATGGCTGTGTTGATCGGGATCGCAAATCCGATGCCTTCAACCGCCTCTTGGGCGATTTTCATCGAATTAATGCCAATGACTTGCCCTTTGATGTTGACGAGGGCGCCGCCGCTGTTGCCCGGGTTAATGGCTGCGTCTGTCTGCAATACTTCCGCATTCCAATCCGGAGAGCCGTCCTGGTCCAAGTCAACTTCCACCGTCCGGTTCGTCCCGGAAATAATGCCTTGCGTCACCGACCCGGCAAACTGCAGGCCAAGCGGGTTGCCGATGGCGATGACCGGCTCTCCTGGCTTTACCGCGTCGGAGTCGCCGAACTCAGCCACCTTTTTCACATGCTTTGCATCGATTTCCAGCACAGCCAAGTCCATTAGCACATCGCTGCCCAGCAGCTTCGCCGGCACTCTCGTCCCATCTTTGAGGCTCACTTCGAGCTGACTGGCGTTTTCAACAACATGATGGTTCGTGACGATAAACGCCCGTCCTCCCGCTTTCTTGTAAATGACGCCCGATCCGACGCCAGCCTCGCCTCCTTGCGACCAGAAGCTGGCTTCTTGAATGTTGACAACGCCGACAACCGCATCCGATACTTGGTCGATCGCCTTTGTCACCGCCGTCGTCACATCGACGGAAACGCTTTGCCGAACCGCAGGAGCTTCACTTTCCCCTTCCGGCTTCCCTCGTTCCTCTTGCGACGGCACGATGTCGTACGGGAGGACGTCCCAACGGGAAAACGCCGGAATGGACATGAGGACAAGCAATCCTCCTAACACAGCGCCGACAAGCGTGGACAAAAACGAACCGCTGCGCCGTTTCCGTCTCGTTTGCCCGTGCGCTTCGTAATGGTCATCGTAATATCCCACATTCACCACCCTTTCCACATTC
Organism: Geobacillus stearothermophilus ATCC 12980; assembly: GCF_030369615.1. Classification (NCBI taxonomy): domain Bacteria; kingdom Bacillati; phylum Bacillota; class Bacilli; order Caryophanales; family Anoxybacillaceae; genus Geobacillus; species Geobacillus stearothermophilus. The sequence continues at coordinate 2,803,468 of NZ_CP128494.1, forward strand.
GTCTTCATCCCTCATTATAATCATCAATAGAGAAAAAAATCCAACAAACACATTTTCCCCAGTTTAGCCAAAACGCCTCTCATACATACGCCAACGCGGTCGCCCGACGGGGATCGGTGTCGTATAAATGAAAGCGGGCGCCGACTGCCAGCCCTCTTTGTTCCAATATTTGCGCCACAGTCATGCGCGCCAGCTCTTTCATATTGTTATCTTGACTTAAATGAGCCAAATACACTTGTTTTGTCCGCTCCCCGATCACATCGGCAAGCGCCAGCCCTGCTTCCTCGTTCGAAATATGGCCGACATCGCTTAAAATGCGGCGCTTGACGCTCCACGGATACCTCCCCATCCGCAGCATCCCGACGTCGTGGTTGCTTTCAAACACGAACACATCAGCATTTTCGATCGTCTTTTTGATCCGCTCGCTCACGTAGCCGGTGTCGGTGAGCAACGCAAGCTTTTTTCCCCCGTAGTGAAAGACGTAAAACATCGGTTCAGCCGCATCGTGAGAGACGCCAAACGATTCGACATCCACATCGCCGAACGTCCTCACCGCGCCGAGTGGAAAGACAAATTTTTGTTCGGCCGGAATGTCGCCGACGACCTGTTCCATCGCCCGCCATGTTTTTTCATTCGCATACACAGGCAGGCGGTATTTGCGAGCGAGCACCCCAAGCCCTTTAATGTGGTCGCTATGTTCATGGGTGACAAGCAGCCCATCAAGCTCCTTTGGATGGCGGCCGATTTCGGCAAACAGCTGCTCAAGCTGCCTGCCGCTCAACCCGGCGTCGACGAGCAAGCGTTGGCGGTCCGTTTCAACGTAAAACGCGTTGCCGGTACTGCCGCTGGCCAGTACACTAAATCGCATCGTCATTCAAGCTCACTCCAACACACTTCCTTCATCGGTAATGACTTGTCCTTCAAACGCATTCACAAAATAATCTTCTTTCCGATTGACGACGATATGCCATGTCGGCGTCAACACTTGGGAAGCGGTAAACTGGACGAGGCCATAGTAGCCAAGCTCCACTTTCGTGACGCGGTCGCCCGGCTGCAAATATCCTTTCCGGTACAGCGTCTCAAGAGCTTTAATGGCCGGAACGATGTCTTGTTTCCGCTCGTATTTTTCCAAGTCATCGAGCATCGTCTGTTCATAAGAAACAGCTTTTTGCTGCTTATTGACATGAATGATGAGCTTGCTGTTTTCGTTGCCATAAATCATTTTGCCTTCGTACACTTGGTAACAAATTACCGTTCCTTCCCCTTCATCAAATGACCAAAGGGCGTACTGCTCCCCATCCAAAATATAGCGCCGCAAAAACTCGCGCAACTGGTACGGGTCGCTGACATTTAAAGCAATGGGATGGAGAAACGTTCCTTTCAATTTCGTTTCTCCTTCTTCGATTTTTACTTTTTGCGCGGACAGTTTTTTCGTATCGGCGGCGGTAAACGCTCGGCTTTTGCCGCTGACGTACGCCGCTTTCGTCACTTCTTTCGGCAGCTCCACATACGTGATGCCGTTCGCTTTGAGCTGCTCTTCAATGGTCGTTTCCAAAATGACATCAAGCTGGCTGCTGTTTCGTTTTTCCATAAACTGATACACTAAAAAGCAGTCGAGGATGAGGAACACAATGATGAAAATCGTCTTCGTTTTACTCCAATCCATTCGTTCCCCCTCCTCCGCCGTCCCCATCGTCGCTCACTTTTTTCCACGTTTGCTCGTACAAATAAAACCACGCCGGTTCCAGACGAATCACTTTCTCCCGTTCCGGATCTTTGAAGAGCTCGTAGCCGATGGCGATATCTTTCACGAGCGATTTGCGAACGCCTTTCGCTTGTTCAAGCTGTTTGACGATCTCACGGCCGGACGGCAGCGTTTTCGGGGTTCGGGTGCGGTCGGGGATTTCCAGACGGAAGAGCGGGCGCTGATATTTCATTAAATCGCTCGCCCCCCACGTCTCCACGATTTCCGACATGCCGTATTCATTAAAAACCGGATACCCGTTGACAACAAGCCGGAAAATGACTTTCCGATCTTCTTCACTCCAACGGGCAAAATGGTATAAATCAGTCCAGCCGCCATGTTCATTGACAAAATCAATGCTTTTTTGAATGAAGTGAGTTTCTTGATCAGTTTGGCCCATATTGGAGACACGGGCTGCCGGATTGACATACAGAAGCAGGCGCTGAAAGAAATCGACGTCCATCAGTCGCGAACCATCGGTGTACTCCTCGCCAAACGGAATCAAGTCCTTTTTCACAAAGCTCGGGTCGCTAAACAGCGCTTCTTTAAACTTATCGACGTCCAACTCATCGGTGTAGTATTGCAAACTGCTAAGCTCCACTTCTTTTTCCGGCAAATAAAGCTGCTTCGTCTCGCTGACCGGATAAGCGAAATAACGTGGAAAATGGTTGGCCTCCTTCGCCAGCCGGCTGATGGCGTCCTGCGAAGCGTCACTGGCGGTCGCCTTATAAATTTTGTGCCTATCGGTTGCGATAAAATAGACTGGGAATTTATCCCCTTCACTGAATGGAACAAGAATGCGGTCAAATGCCAAGCCATCAAGCCCTCTATCTTCCACCGTGAAGATCAACCGGTAAATATCGATCGGCAGCTCGTCTGGGTAAATGATTTCCAGCCGCTCTTTTCCGTCTAAAAACGACAAAAACTTTCCTTGCGGGACGGAAGATGAAATGTTCTCAAAATCGTCGAGCGCCCATTTTTTGACTTCTTTCAGCACTTCATTTTTCTTTTCCTCTTTCGTGAGGGCGTAGTGGGCTCCGCCTTTATGGATGAGCACCTGCTTTGGCTGCACGACCATCGCCGTATCAACTTGCGTATTGCTGACGGAAACGTGCTGAATATACTCGTCGTTTTGCAGCACGTCATATTTAGGATGATACGTCCATAAAGCAAATGTCATCATAATGCTGATGAGCACAAGCGACGTCAACACAACTGTTTTGATCGCTTCATACATCGTACCAGTCATCCTTTTGCTCCCGTTCTAGCGGCAGCGTAAAATAAATCGTCGTCCCTTTATGTTCTTTGCTTTCCGCCCAAATCGTCCCGCCATGGGCGAGCACGACTTCTTTGGCAATGGCCAGTCCGAGGCCGGTGCCGCCCAATTTGCGCGACCGCGCCTTATCGACCCGGTAAAAACGCTCAAAAATTTTCGCCAAATCGGCCTTCGGGATGCCGACCCCTTCGTCGCTGACGCTGACAATGATCTCGTCGGCCAGCTCGCGGACGCGGAACGTGATCGTCCCGCCTTGCGGAGAGTATTTCAACGCATTGGAAATGATGTTATCCAATACTTGTGTGATTTTGTCCTCATCCACTTCGATGAAAATCGCCTGGCGCGGAATTTTGCGAACGAACCGGATGTTATCGCTTTTTGTCAGTTCAAACCGGTCAATCACTTTATGAAAATAAGCCGAAAAATTGATCCATGTCTTTTTCAGCTTGTAATCTTTGCTGTCGAGCTTCGACAGATGAAGCAAGTCGTTGACGAGCCGAATCATGCGCTCCGTTTCATTTTGCACGACTTGAATGAACCTTGGAGCGATGTCTTTATCTTGCCAGGCGCCATCCGCCAATGCCTCTAAATAGCTTTTCATTGTCGTCAAGGGCGTGCGCAGCTCATGCGAGACATTGGCGACGAACTGCCGCCGCTCGCGGTCGATTTTTTCTTGCTCGGTGATGTCGTGCAAAACGACAATCAGCCCGTTGACAAACCCGCCCTCTTTTTGAATGACCGATAGTGACGCCCGCAAAATGTACAATTCCTCATCGGTGCTGAAATCCAAAATGAGTGAGTCGCGTTCCTCGAGCAGCGTTTCAAACGTATATTGGTCAGCGATGCCGAGCACGTCGACGATCGAACTCGACAGCACTGTTTCACGTGAAACATTCAAAATGTTTAACGCCGCATCATTAATGAGAATGACGCGGCCGCGGCGGTCGGTCGCGATCACGCCATCGGTCATGTGCGTCAACACCGACTCAAGCTTGCGCCGTTCGCCTTCCGTTGTCGCCTGCGCTTCCTGCAGTTTTTTCGTCAAGTTGTTAAAGGTCATCGCCAGCTGGCCGATTTCATCATAGCCGTACACTTTGACTTTGCGGGAAAAATCGCCCCTTGTCATCGCCAGCGCTTGCCGGCGCATATCGGAAATCGGCCGGGTGATGGTGCGCGACAAAAAAATACCGAGCACGGCGGTAATGGCGAGCGCGATCCCCGTCCCAGTCGCCAAAATCATGTTGATTTGCCGCATTTGCGAAAAGACGTTTTCCATTGAGGCAATAACGTAAATGACCCCTTTGACTTCCCCGCTCGTCTTAATCGGAGTCGAGGAAATGTACATACGATGGCCTGTCCTTGAATCAAGCATCATCCGGTCGACAGTTTCGCCGGTGACGAGCGAACGCTTCACGTAAATCTCCGTCGTCCGCTTCCCGACGATGTTTTGCATATACGGATTCGACGTCGCCAACACCTTCCCTTTGGCATCAATGACGCGCACTTCGGAAATATCTTGGGAAACGAAATCATGAAGAAGCGAACGGATGTCTTCTTCCAATGTCGGGCTTTTTTCATCGCGCTCCCGATTCATTGCCTGCTCGACGTTATAGGCGAGCAGCGTCACCCGTTCGTTCAGTGAGTTTTTGAAATTTTGCACAAGCTCCGTTTCCAACTTACGGACAAAATACACGCCGATGATTTGCATGGCGACAAGAATGAGCAGCACATAAATAATAACAAACTTAAAGCGGATCGAACGAAATGGCCCTACTTTTTTCATGCCGACTCATGACTCCTGTTCCGGGTTGCGCAAATAATAGCCGACGCCCCGTCTTGTGACGATCCACGACGGATGGGAAGGGTTGTCTTCGATTTTTTCACGCAGCCTTCTTACCGTCACATCGACCGTGCGCACATCGCCGTAATAGTCGTAGCCCCAAACCGTTTGCAGCAAGTGTTCGCGCGTCATCACTTGGCCGATATGTTTCGCCAAATAGTGGAGCAGTTCAAATTCGCGCTGGGTCAACGCGATCGTCTCCCCCCGTTTTTGCACGACGTACGCATCTGGACGGATGACAAGCGGCCCGATGACGATTTCATTCGTTTCATTCTCCACTTCCTCTTGGTTGGCTGTTTGCGCATGGCGGCGCAAGTTCGCTTTGACTCGCGCCAGCAGCTCGCGCGTGCTGAACGGCTTTGTCACATAATCGTCCGCCCCCAGCTCCAAACCAAGCACTTTATCAATCTCGGAATCTTTCGCCGTCAGCATGATGATCGGCATGTCGTATTTTTTCCGCACCTCGCGGCATACTTCCATGCCGTCTTTCAGCGGCAGCATAATATCCAATAAAATCAAATCCGGCATCGTTTCTTCCACTTTTTGCAGCGCTTCCTCGCCGTCATAGGCGCAGATGACTTCGTACCCTTCTTTTTGTAAGTTAAATTGCAAAATATCGGCAATCGGTTTTTCATCGTCAACAACTAAAATGCGTTTTTCCATCTCGCTCACGCCCTTCCTTTTGCGATGGAATGCTATCATTATTAATTTACCACGTTATAAAAACGAAATCATCCTTTGCCCGCTGCCATTTTGAGGAGCAAACCATATATATAGATGCAATTTGAAGATTTACCATTTGCAGCCTTTATCGACTGTCAGGCGACCGAACAACGCCGCTTCACAGACCCATATATGGGTCTGTGAAGCAGGTGGTTGTTCGGTCTTCCGTCACGCCTTGGCGTGACGGGGCAAGCCTATGGCTTGCCTTCGACAGTCGAAAATGGACAAACCGCTTTTCCGTCAAGGATATGTTAAACTTCTTCGTTGCATCTATATAGATGCAATTTAAAGCTTTAACATTTTTCGTTTTTACCGGTCATTTCATCCGAATGTCAAGTGACCGAACAACACCGCTTAAAGACCCATGAATGGGTCTTTAAGCGAGTCGTTGTTCGGTCTTCCGTCACGCCTTAGCGTGACGGAGGCAAGCCTATGGCTTGCCTTCGACAGTCAAAAATGGATGAGCCACTTTTCCGCCAAGGATATGTTAAACGATTTCGTTGCATCTATACAGTGAAAAGGGCATAGACGCACGCGCATGACACCGATCACGGACGGAACCGCTTTTCCTCCGCGAATGAAAAAAGCATAGACGCATGTGCATCTATGCTTTGGTGTTCACCGCTAGCCGCTTATGCATAAACGCTGCGGACGACGTTCGTTTGCGAGCGGTCCGGACCGACAGAGAAAATCGAAAGCGGGATGCCGGTGAGTTGGGAAATGCGTTCGACATAGTGGCGGGCATTGGCCGGCAGCTCGTCCAAGCTTCTCACCCCGGTGATATCTTCCGTCCAGCCCGGCAGCTCTTCGTAAATCGGCTCGCATTCCGCCAAAACTTTTAAGCTGGCTGGAAACTCCTCGATCACTTCACCGCGATATCGGTAGGCGACGCAAATTTTCAACGTTTCAATGCCGGTCAACACGTCAATCGAATTGAGCGACAAGTCGGTGATGCCGCTCACCCGGCGGGCATGGCGAACGACGACGCTGTCAAACCAGCCGACGCGGCGCGGACGGCCGGTTGTCGTCCCATATTCGCGGCCCACTTCACGAATGCGGTCGCCGATTTCATCATGCAGCTCGGTCGGGAACGGCCCATCGCCGACGCGCGTCGTATAGGCTTTTGCCACTCCGACGACGTGCTTGATTTTCGTCGGGCCAACGCCAGCACCGATCGTCACCCCGCCGGCCACCGGGTTGGAAGACGTAACAAACGGGTACGTCCCTTGGTCGATATCGAGCATGACGCCTTGCGCTCCTTCAAACAGGACGCGGCGTCCTTCATCAAGCGCGTTGTTCAATACGACCGATGTATCACAGACGTATTTTGCGATTTGCTGGCCATACTCGTAATACTCTTCAAAAATGTCCTCGAAGCGGAACCCTTCGGCACCGTACACTTTTTCGAACAACATGTTTTTCTCTTCCAAGTTGCGGGCCAGCTTTTCCGCAAACACATCGCGGTCGAGCAAATCGATGATGCGGATGCCGATGCGCGCTGCTTTATCCATGTACGCCGGCCCGATTCCTTTTTTCGTCGTGCCGATTTTATTGGTGCCTTTCCGCTCTTCCTCAAGCCCATCCAATTTCAAATGATACGGCAAAATGACATGGGCGCGGTTGCTGATGCGCAAATTATCGGTCGAAACGCCGCGCTCATGCAAATAGGAAAGCTCGGCGACAAGCGCTTTCGGATCAATGACCATGCCGTTGCCGATGACGCAAATTTTGTCTTTATAAAAAATGCCCGACGGGATTAAGTGAAGCTTATACCGCTCTCCGTTAAACACGATCGTGTGTCCGGCGTTGTTCCCTCCCTGGTACCGGGCAATGACTTCCGCGTTTTCCGATAAAAAGTCTGTAATTTTCCCTTTTCCTTCATCGCCCCATTGCGTGCCGACAACAACGACTGACGACATGGCGAGCACCTCCAGTTTCCTCGGTCTAAACATTGTCAGTGTATCAGTTTTTCGGTGCAAAGTCAATGAAACACGAACATTTTAAACAGTTATAAACTTTTTGTTCGTCTATTAAACCCGAAAGGAGGCGCCTGCCGCCAACGTGAGCCGGTTTACGCCCCCGGCGGAATTTGCGCCTCATCGAAGCGGCGCTCTAGGTTGACAAACTTATTATACTCTTTAATAAAAGCGAGCTGCACCGTTCCGACTGGACCATTGCGCTGTTTGGCAATAATGATTTCAATGATGTTTTTGTTCTCAGAATCTTTGTTGTAATAGTCATCGCGGTACAAAAAGGCGACAATGTCGGCGTCTTGCTCAATGCTTCCGGATTCACGAATATCGGACATCATCGGCCGTTTGTCTTGGCGCTGCTCGACGCTGCGCGACAGCTGCGACAAGGCGATGACCGGCACTTCAAGCTCGCGGGCGAGCGCCTTCAGCGAGCGGGAAATTTCCGATACTTCCTGTTGGCGATTTTCTTTGCTACGTCCGCTCCCTTGAATGAGCTGCAAATAATCAATGACAATCATGCCGAGCCCGCTTTCCTGCTTAAGCCGGCGGCATTTGGCGCGAATGTCGCTGACGCGGATGCTCGGCGTGTCGTCGATATAAATGCCGGCGTTCGATAAACTCCCCATCGCCATCGTCAGCTTGCCCCAGTCTTCCGGCGTCAATTTGCCGGTGCGCAAGTTTTGCGCGTTAATGTTGCCTTCTGCACAAAGCATCCGCATCACCAGCTGCTGGGCGCTCATCTCCAAACTGAAAATGGCGACATTTTCATTCGTTTTCGTCGCTACATTTTGGGCAATATTTAAGGCGAACGCTGTTTTCCCAACCGACGGCCGGGCGGCCACGATAATCAAATCGCTCCGCTGAAAACCGGACGTCATCCGGTCAAGCTCGGTGAACCCGGTCGGGATGCCGGTGATTTCCCCATCCCGGTTATGGAGCATCTCAATATTGTCATACGTTTGCACGAGAATGTCCTTAATATTTTTAAAGGCGCCCGAATGCTTCCGTTGGGAAACCTCCATAATTTTGCGCTCAGCTTCATCAAGCAAAACGTCGATCTCGTCTTCCCTTGTATATCCGTCTTGCGCGATCGATGTCGCTGTGCGGATGAGGCGGCGCAGCACCGATTTTTCCTCGACGATGCGGGCGTAATATTCGACGTTGGCCGCTGTTGGCACGGCGTCGGCGAGCTCGCTTAAGTAGGAGACGCCGCCGATTTCCTCAAGCTGCTCGGAAGCGGCGAGTTCCGCCGTCACCGTCACCAAATCGACCGGCTCCCCCCTGTCGGCGACGCGAAGCATGGCGTGAAAAATTTTTTGATGGGCTGCACGGTAAAAATCCTCTGGGATTAAAATTTCCGAAGCAGGCACTAACGCAGCGGGATCCAAAAATACGGCGCCAAGCACCGCTTGCTCAGCTTCAATGCTTTGTGGAGGAATTCGTTCTGAAAACAGCTCGCTCATCGTTTCACCACCTTTTCCCCCGTTGTATCTTTCTCTGTTGCAGCTAATAAGCAAAGGAGCCCCGCCGCAGCGGGCGGGGGCATCTTCGCTTCCTGAAATGAGACGTCGCCGTTATTTTTGTTCTGTCACATGCACTTTCAGCGTCGCCGTTACCTCTGGGTGGAGTTTCACCGGCACGTTCGTGTATCCAAGCGCGCGAATGGCATCGGCAAGCTCAATTTTGCGCTTGTCGAGCTTCAAGCCGTGTTGGGCTTGCAGCGACTCGGCGATTTGTTTGCTCGTAATCGAGCCGAACAAACGGCCGCCTTCGCCTGCCTTTGCTGGAATGGTTACTGTCAGCTTCTCAAGCTGTTCTTTCAATTTTTTCGCATTCGCCAGCTCCTCGGCCGCCTGGCGCTGCTCTTTTTGTTTTTGCGCCTCGAGCGCTTTTAAATTGGCTGGCGTCGCTTCAATGGCCAGCCCTTGTTTAAATAAGAAGTTGTTGGCATAGCCGTCGGCGACATTTTTGATTTCCCCTTTTTTCCCTTTTCCTTTGACATCCTTTAAAAAGATGACCTTCATGATGGATTCCCCCCCTCAAAATAGTCATGAATGGCTTCCCGCAGTTGCCGCTCCGCCTCTCCGACCGTCACCCCGGACAGTTGGGCGGCAGCATTTGTCAAATGTCCGCCCCCGCCCAACTTCTCCATAATGACTTGCACGTTGATGTCGCCAAGCGAGCGGGCGCTGATGCCGACCGTCCCATCTGCCCGCTTGGAAATGACGAAAGAGGCGGCGACGCCGCTCAGCGTCAGAAGCGTATCGGCGGTTTGCGCGATCAACACTTGATCGTGCACCTCGTTCTCGCCCCCCTTGGCGATGGCGATGCCGTGTTCATCAATCACCGTCCGCTCGACCAATTTCGCCCGTCTGACGTAATTCGTTACGCTTTCCCGCAGCAATTTTTGCACAAGCACCGTATCCGCTCCTTGGGCGCGCAAATACGACGCCGCATCGAACGTGCGGGAACCGGTGCGGAGCGTAAAACTCTTTGTGTCAACGACGATGCCGGCAAGAAGCGCCGTCGCCTCCAGCATCGACAGCTTCACCCGCTTCGGCTGGTACTCAAGCAGCTCGGTGACCAATTCCGATGTCGATGAAGCGTACGGCTCCATGTAGACGAGAATCGGCGCTTCAATAAACTCTTCGCCGCGACGATGATGATCAATGACGACGATATGATCCATGCGGTACAGCAGTCGTTCTTCAACGACAAGCGACGGACGGTGCGTATCCACGACGATGAGCAGCGTATCTTCTGTCACGAGCTCAAGCGCCTGCTCCGGTTTGATGCATCTCGACCATAAATCAGCATGTTTTCTCATTTCTTCGAGCAGCCGTTGCGCACCTGCATCCGTTTTTGCCTGGTCAACAACAATAAACCCTTCCTTTTGGTTTGATTGAACGACCTTTAAAATGCCAATCGCCGCCCCGAGCGCGTCCATATCCGGATATTTATGCCCCATAATGAGCACCCTATCGCTTTCAGCGATGAGCTCGCGAAGCGCATGGGAAATGACGCGGGCGCGGACGCGTGTCCGCTTTTCCATCGGGTTCGTTTTTCCGCCATAAAACTTCACTTTTCCGTTTCCGTGTTTGATCGCTACTTGATCGCCGCCGCGCCCGAGCGCCAAATCCAAGCTCGATTGCGCAAGCGTCCCAAGTTCTGGCAGTGGGGATACGCCGGCGCCAATGCCGATGCTCAACGTGAGCTGGGCTTGGTGTTTGGCCGTCTGCTCGCGAACCTCATCCAAAATAGAAAATTTGCTTTTTTCCAACCGGGTCAATATGTGCTCATTCAATACGGCAATGAATCGATCCGACGACGTTCGCTTTAAAAAGATGCCGTAATCGTTCGCCCATCGGTTCAACACAGAGGTTACAAGGCTGTTCAATTGGCTTTTCGCTTGATCGTCCATCCCTTGCGTAATTTCATCATAATTATCAAGAAAAATGATCGCCATCGCCAACCGCTCTGCCTCATATTGCCGTTTCAGCTCCATATGCTCTGTAACATCGAAAAAGTAAAGAAGCCGTTCGTGGCGGCGGACGATGACTTTCAGCTGTTTTCCGTTCAGTTCCATAATCTCCTCGTCCGCCTTTCCTTTTTTGACGAAAGCGGCCAACGGTTCGGACAGCTCGGCAAGCGAGCGGCCAACCAACGTCTGTTCCTTAAAGCAGGAGGCTAAAAACCGGTTCGACCATTCGATTTTCCCTTCCTCATCGATGAGCATGATGCCGATCGGCATCTGCATAAGCGCTTCCTCGCCGACTTTCTTCACCCGATACGACAGGTTGGAAATATATTGCCCCAGCTCTTGATACAAAGAGCGCTGTGACCAAATGACATAATAAAGCGTAAACCCAACGGTGAGAAAGCCGATCAGCCCAAGCAGCCAGTGGAAATAAAACAGGCCGGCCGCCATGAGCACCGCCAAGGCGGCTAACGCATAGGATGGATAGCGGTATGCTTTCCTCTCGTAAAAATGGGACATTCAAGTCAGCTCCTACACTGAAGAAATGGCTCACCTTATCCAATTATTTATAGGCGGCGGCGCAAATCAAATCCTAAATCAATTATACCGAATATCGCCACAAGATAAAGTAGAAAAGGCAGGAATAAACAAACAACCGTCCCAGCGATCACCACGCCTTTCGCAATGCCTTTTTTGTAGGCGGCGTAATACAAAAACGAAAATCCTTGTACTGCCATGGCAAGCTGCAGCACATAAGAGAGGTTCAATACAGCAATATAAGGGAAAGTTCCCTCGGCAAACGGAAACATGGAAAGAACAAGCACCATGATGTATATCCATAGCACGCTTTTTGGCAAGGAGAGCTCACGAAACGGCGGCCACGTGCCGACCGGGAGCTTCAGCCGCTTCATAATGGGCAGCGAGACCATGATGGTCACGTAGGCGAGCGCCAACGCAGCGATGACAAACAGCGTCGGAACCATGTAGCCGATCAGTTCGATTCCTTGTTCAAGCTGCTTTTGCATCCCAGCTGGCGGCTTTTGGCCCATCGCTTCCATCATGCGCATCGCCGTATCAAACGACTCGCGCACTAAACCAAGCGTATCCCGGATCATGTCAACTTGGAAAAATTGAATCGAAATGATGTAATCAAGCACGATGTTGGCTAAAAACACGAGGGCGCCGACAAGCCAGATGAGATAGCGGTTTTTCTGTTTCGCCAACATCGCGCCGACCGTTATGCCAACAGTGCCAAACATAAGCGCCATCGGCAGCGACAAAAACGAACCGATAAGGCTGGAGACAACGAGAGCCGCAACGAGCAGCAACCAGGCAGGGGCAAGCCCGTGACGCATCGTAAACACCATAAATGGAAGCGCTAAAAACAGGGCAGCGACAAAGCCGATCACCGGCACGTACAACGCCATCAAAAACAAAACGGCAAACAGCGCGAGTTCGATGGCTGCTTCAGTGAGGGCGTGCGTTTTCCGCAATGAACGTTCTCCTTTCCATCTAGTTTACTCAGCATAAATAGAAAAAGCAGTAAGGTCCCCCTTACTGCTTTTTTCAGCTCACTCATCGGCAACGTACGGCAACAGCGCCATTTGGCGCGCCCGTTTGATTGCGACCGTCAGTTTGCGCTGATATTTCGCGCTCGTTCCCGTCACACGGCGCGGTAAAATTTTGCCGCGTTCAGAGATGAATTTTTTCAGCAAATCAACGTCTTTGTAGTCGATGTGCGTGATGTTGTTTGCCGTGAAATAACATACTTTGCGGCGTTTGCCACGACCGCCTTTCCGTCCTGCCATGCTTCGTTCCTCCTTTCCGCTTCTATCGTTTCCATGATCGTTCAAAACGGTAAATCATCGTCGGAAATATCAATCGGCTGGCCGTCATTGGCAAAAGGATCTTCGTCGAGGAGGCCAACCCCTTTCTCGCTTGAATGACGGTGGTTCTGATCTTGTCCGAATGGGAACGGATCCCCATAGTATCCGCCTGCTGCTGCCCCACGCTGCTCATTGCTTCCTTTTGGCTCAAGAAATTGGACGTTGTCAGCCACCACTTCCGTCACATACACGCGTCGGCCTTCCTGGTTTTCATAGCTGCGGGTTTGCAGCCGGCCGTCAACCCCGGCCAAGCTCCCTTTTTTCAAGAAGTTGGCGACGTTTTCCGCTTGGCGGCGCCAAACGACGCATTGAATAAAATCCGCCTCCCGCTCGCCCTGCTGATTCGTAAACGGGCGGTTGACCGCGAGCGTGAACGTGGCAACAGCCACTCCGCTTGGAGTGTAGCGCAACTCCGGATCTTTCGTTAACCTGCCGACCAAAATGACGCGGTTAATCATCAGAACCACCTCGTACTATATACAAAAAATTATTCTTCTTCTTTCACAACGATATGGCGGATAATGTCTTCGCTGATGCGCGCTAAACGGTCAAATTCTTGCACCGCTTTCGGCTCTGCCGTGACGTTGACAATCATGTAGTAGCCGTCGCGATATTTTTCAATTTCATAGGCTAAACGGCGTTTGCCCCAATCCGTCACATTCGTAATCTCCGCACCGTTTTCTTTCAACACGTTGTTAAACCGCTCGACGAGAGCTTGTCTTGCTTCATCGTCCATGTTCGGGCGGATGATGTACATGATTTCGTATTTTCTCACGCTCGTCACCTCCTTTTGGTCTAAACGGCCCTTCCCGTCGAAGGGCAAGGAGCAATAATCATTACTCACATTCGTTGATTATACCATGACTGTCGGCAATAAGCAAGGCTATTCCGCTTCATTCCGATGACGGAAACATTCGCCAGAATTAGCACTGGAAGTTCACCACGCCGCCAATCATTTTCCTTTCTCCGCGGCATTGCACATGGAACTCACGCAGTCTGCCGCCCCTTGGCCGCGGACTCTGTCGACAATGGCGTTACACATTGAACCGGAAGTGCATGATGTCGCCGTCTTGCACTTCGTAATCTTTCCCTTCCAGCCGCACTTTGCCGGCTTCGCGCGCCGCCGCCATCGAGCCGGCAGCGACTAAATCGTCGTATGAAACGGTTTCAGCGCGAATGAACCCGCGCTCAAAGTCAGAGTGAATAATACCGGCGCATTGCGGCGCCTTCATCCCTTTGCGAAACGTCCATGCCCGCACTTCTTGTTCACCGGCGGTAAAAAACGTCGCCAGCCCAAGCAAGCTGTAGGCGGCGCGAATGAGCTGATCGAGGCCGGATTGTTCAATGCCGAGCTCTTGCAAAAACTGCTGTTTTTCCTCATCGCTGAACTCGGCGATTTCTTCTTCAATTTTTGCACAGACGACAATCACTTCCGCATTGTCGCTTTTGGCAAACTCACGCACTTCCGCGACGAACGGATTGCTCTCCGGATCAGCGACATCGTCCTCGCCGACATTGGCGACATAAAGCATCGGTTTGGTCGTCAGCAAGTGCAGCTGCTTGACGACTTTCATCTCTTCATCGGCAAACTCGATCGTGCGCGCCGGCTTGCCGGCTTCGAGCGTCTCTTTCAGCCGCAGCAAAATTTCGTATTCAAACGCCGCCTCTTTGTCTTTTTGCTTGGCGATTTTGCCCACCCGCTCCACTCGTTTGTCGACCGTCTCCAGGTCAGCAAAAATAAGCTCTAAGTTGATCGTTTCAATATCGGCGAGCGGATCGACTTTGCCGGCGACGTGGGTGATGTTTTCATCGCTGAAGCAACGGACGACTTGGCAAATCGCATCAACTTGGCGAATGTGCGACAAAAACTTGTTTCCAAGCCCTTCCCCTTTGCTTGCTCCTTTCACGATCCCGGCGATGTCGGTAAACTCAAAAACCGTCGGCACGGTCCGCTTCGGCCGGAACATGTCGGTCAGGACGGTCAACCGCTCGTCCGGCACTTCTACGACGCCGACGTTCGGTTCAATCGTGCAAAACGGATAATTGGCCGATTCGGCACCTGCTTTTGTAATGGCGTTAAACAACGTCGATTTGCCGACGTTTGGCAACCCGACGATTCCTGCTGTCAATCCCATTCGTTCCACTCCTCTTTCCCGTTCGCATCTTCCCTCATTATATGGGCTGGCACAAAAAATGACAAGCTTCAATGCGCACAGTTTGCAGCGCCGGAACGAGAGGGTAATGCTGAGAATGGTTTGAACGGAGCGGATGGATCGTCAACAACCGGTACGGATACTTGGCGGCCAATGCCGGATGAGCTTCTTCCGACTCAGCCGGGTACATGATTTGCAGCCGGCCGTCCATTCCTTTTTGCCGGGCAATGTTCGAAGTGAATTCATATTTGCCGCTTGGCGTTTGGAAACGGCGGTCATGCCATGGCACCGGCTCGACGGGCAGAAGAATACGATGCTCAGCTTTGATCCGCTCGAGCGTAATCCCTTGTGTTTCCAACGGGCGCAGCGCCATGGCGAGAAACTGCTCGCGCGTATAGGCGAACACATCGCCAAAGCCAAGCCGTTTGGCCAGCTCCGTCCAAATCCAAAGATCAGGCTTCGCCTCGCCCGGCGGGTCGACGAGCTTCGGCCCGTAATTCAAATACGCATGGTACATTGACGAACAATAAACGTCTTCTTCCTCAAACGAAGCCGCAACCGGAAGGACATAATCAGCAGCGGCGGCGGTATCAGTCATAAACTGTTCAAAGACAACAACAGTGTTGACCGAGGCAAACGCCTCTTTCATTAAATTCGTATTCGGGCTGACGCAAAAGCCCCTTTTTGATGAGATGCAACCGAAGTATGGGAAAGAGACCCCCCTCCTGAAACCCTTGGCTTTACCGGATGTTTCGTGGCGGTCTATGTTTCCATGCTGCTCCAGATAGGAGCGTTACCGCTCTTTTGGATCAGCCCCTTTTGTCATTCTTCATGCCTGACTAACACTTTTTTCATTTTGCGAATAAACTCTTTGCGCGGCAACAGAACGCTGTGGGCGCACCCCTCGCATTTGATGCGGATATCCGCGCCTAAGCGGATCACTTTCCAACGGTTCGTGCCGCACGGGTGCGGCTTTTTCATCTCAACAATATCATACAAGCCAAATTCCTTCTCTTCCATCTGCTCACCTCCATGATTATCATGATTTCTGCCCTTGCCATTTGGCATCAAGCGGCTCCTCTCCGCTTCGCCGATGCAACACGAACCTTGGGTATGCCATTTCGATTCCGCGTTCGTCTAAAAGCATCTTTACTTCTTTGCGGATGGCTCTTGCCACACCGACATGGCACATCGGCTTCGTTTCGCATGTAATACGAAGCACCATTTCCGAGTTTACTAAGTTTTGCACGCCAAGCAACTGCGGCGGTGCGACCATATCCTCGTATTTGTCCGGCAACTGCAGCAGCAGTTCACGAATCGCTTTTTCTGCCTCTTCAATATCTTCTTCATAGGAGATGCTGATGTCCACTACCGCCAAACTGTTGTGAAGTGAATAGTTCGTCACTTGCGTAATGCTGCCGTTAGGCAAAATATGCACTTCTCCCGTCCAGCTTTTAATTTTCGTCACCCGAAGCCCGATCTCTTCCACATACCCTTCAAAATTGCCGATGCGGACGTAATCGCCGACCGCAAACTGGTCTTCAAAAATGATGAAAAACCCGGTGATGATGTCTTTTACTAAGCTTTGCGCCCCGAAGCCGACGGCCAGGCCAACAACCCCGGCCCCAGCCAACAACGCTTTGACCGGAACACCAAACGTATCTAAAATCATCAACAGCGCCATAAAATATAGTACGTACGTAATCACATTGTCTAACAGCCGCGTTAACGTCATCTCTCGCCGTTCCGAAATGCGGATCGGTGCTTTCTCCCGCACTTTGAACATATTATGAACGGCTATTTTCAACACTTTCACTGCTGCGGCGCATATGAGTAGGATAAGAACAATCTTAAGCGCCCCTGTTCCAATTCGAAGCCATAGCTCCTCATTCGTCAACAGCTCGAGCAACCGGTTAACCGTTTTTTCCATCGCATTCAATGTTGACGACACCTCAACCTTTTTCTATTCTGCGCTTTTATTTTAACAAGATGGACCGCCGATTTGTAGTCAAATGCAGGCAACGGGCGAAAAAGAAAAGACAAGAAAAGACAAGAAAACAAACATCGAGATGTATATGATTTTTTTATTTTCCGTATACTGTTAATAATTTTGAACCGAAAGTAGGAGTGAATCGCATGAGCATACCGTCGATATTTTTCTCTTCCCGGGAAGAAAGGAATCGCGTTTTTTATGATGAACAGGGGGCGGCATCGTCCATCGCCTGGCGAATCACTTCGCTGCTTCCCGATCCGCTCGTTCAACCGATTGCCGTCGTCTGCATCGGCACGGACCGTTCGACCGGCGATTCGCTTGGACCGCTCGTCGGCACGATACTGAAGGAGAAGCCATTGGCCCGTTTTCACGTATACGGAACGCTTGAAGAGCCGATTCATGCGGTCAACTTGGAAGAAAAAGTGGGGGCCATTCAGCTGATTCATCGCGATCCGTTTATCATCGCTGTCGACGCTTGCCTCGGACGGTTGAAAAGCGTCGGGGCCATCACCGTGTCGAAAGGGCCGGTTCGCCCCGGAGCCGGAGTGAACAAGCAACTTCCCCCTGTCGGCGACGCCCATATTACTGGAGTCGTCAATGTGAGCGGGTTTATGGAATTTTTCGTCTTGCAAAATACGCGTCTTCATCTCGTCATGAATATGGCGAAAACGATCGCCAACGGCATTTATGAAGCGGAGCGGCACATCATCCGCAAAGAGCGAGCCGCCCAACCGCTTCTGAAAGACCGGCATTCCTTATGGTAAACAGCAAAATCCCCTCTCATCCGGCTGTTGTTCTTAAAGAGGGGATTTCTTTTGCGCTCCTTGAACGCCCGGTTTAGGCGCTCCCTCTGCACGGACGTCGTTTGTCCGCTCTCGGCCGAAGAGGCGGCCGTCTATTAGACGAATGAAAGAACACACACGGCAGCCGCCACGACAAGAATGCTCGGCAGCAAATTCGCCACGCGAATGTTCGTCAAACCGAGCATATTCAGCCCGATGGCCATAATTAAAATTCTGCCGGTGGCCGTTGATTCCGCGATGAATGAATCCAGCACTTCCCTTGGCACGAACCGTTCAATTTGCGTGGCCAGCAGCGCGATGCCGCCTTCGTACAGGACAACGGGCAGGGCGGAGAACATGACGCCGATGCCGAGCGTCGTCGTCAAAATGACGCTCGCAAAGCCGTCTAAAATCGCCTTCGTATACAAGACGCTATGATCGCCGCGCAGTCCGCTGTCAAGCGCCCCAACAATCGCCATCGCCCCGATGACAAACAACAGCGTCGCGCTCACAAATCCTTTGGCACTGCCGATTTCTCCGCTGCCGCCGACTTTCTTTTCCAGCCATCGTCCGAGCCGGTTCAGCTTTTCCTCCCAATTCCACCATTTGCCGAGAATGCCGCCGAAAACAAGGCTGAAGATGACAATGAGAAACTGTTCGCTTTTCATTCCCATTTGGATGCCAAGGAGCGCCACCGCCAGTCCGATTCCTCCCATCACCGTCTCTTATACCCGTTCGGGAATGCGGTGAAACCATTTTCTAATCAATGCCCCGGCTACAATGCTGAGCCCGTTCACAATCGTTCCTAGCAATACCATGATGTTCACCCCTCTCTAGCTCCAGCAAAAATAAACCGGCCCTTATTGCCAGACCGCTCTACTCGTCGAACTGCACATCAAGCAGTTCCAATATTCTTTGCAAGTCTTCCGGAGAAAAAAACTCGATTTCAATTTTCCCCTTTTTCTTCGTCTGTTTGATCGTGACGTTTGTGCCGAATTTTTCGCGCAACAGCGATTCGCTCTCACGGAGAAACACGCTTTTTTCCGGCGGTTTCCGTTTCGATGTTTCACGTGAAACATTTTCGTTGATTTGCCGGATCAGTTTCTCGAGCTGGCGGACGTTCAGCCCGTCGCGGACAATCCTCTCGATCACGAACTTCATTTTGCTTTTTTGCTTCAGCCCGAGCAGCGCACGTCCATGGCCCATTGACAGCGTTCCATCGGCAAGCAGTTTTTGCACGTCGGGAGGAAGCGACAAGAGGCGCACATGATTGGCGACGTGCGGGCGGCTCTTTCCGACGCGGCTGGCGACTTCCTCCTGGGTCAGATGCAGTTTGTCCATCAACATTTTATAAGCCATCGCTTCTTCAATCGGGTTCAAATCTTCGCGCTGCAAGTTTTCCAAAAGGGCAAACTCCATCATTTGTTCATCGGTCAGTTCGCGCACGACGACCGGCACAAACTGCAGGTTCGCCTCTTTTGCCGCCCGGTAGCGCCGCTCGCCGACGACAATTTCAAACCCTTTGACCGACTGGCGGACGATGAGCGGCTGCAAAATGCCGTGCTGCAAAATGGACTGTTTTAACTCTTCGATCGTTTCGGGCTGAAATGTTTTCCGCGGCTGGTATGGATTCGGATGAAGGACATGAATGCTGACCTCCTGCACCACTCCCTCTTTTCCGTCGAGTTCGAGGTTGTGAAACAGCGCATTAATGCCTTTGCCAAGACCTTTAGCCACGCTCAAGCACCTCCTTCGCCAACTCTAAATACACTTCCGCCCCCCGCGATTTGACATCGTACAAAATCACCGGCTTGCCGTGGCTTGGCGCTTCGCTCAGCCGCACGTTTCTCGGGATGATCGTTTCGTACACCATTTCGCGAAAATACTTTTTGACCTCCTGAATGACTTGCAACCCTAAATTCGTCCGCGCATCGAGCATGGTCAACAAGACGCCTTCGAGGCGCAAATTATAGTTTAAGTGGCGCTGCACAAGCCGAATCGTGTTCAGCAGCTGGCTGAGCCCTTCAAGCGCATAATATTCGCACTGGACGGGAATCATGACGGAATCGGCCGCCGTCAGCGCATTCAGCGTCAGCAGCCCTAGCGAAGGGGGGCAATCGATAATGATAAAGTCGTACATGGCTTTCAGCGGCTCAAGCGCATTTTTGAGCCGGATTTCTCGGGAAATGACCGAAACAAGCTCAATTTCTGCACCGGCAAGTTGGATCGTCGCCGGGATGACATATAAGTTTTCAATGTTCGTCGGCCGAATGACCTCTTTCGCCTTCATATCGCCAATAATGACATTATAAATGCATTCGTCGACATCGCCTTTTTCAATGCCGATGCCGCTTGTCGCGTTTCCTTGCGGATCGGCGTCAACGAGCAGCACTTTTTTTCCGAGATGCGCCAAACAGGCCGACAGGTTGACAGCTGTTGTCGTTTTTCCGACTCCGCCTTTCTGATTTGCAATAGCAATGACTTTGCCCACGGTGCCACCTACCTCTATTCCTTACTCGTAAATTCTATTTTACCATGAAAAAAGGAAAATGACTTTGTTTTCTGAAAGAAAAAAACCCCATCAGCTACGCTTGATGAGGCAAAAGGCGACTTGATGATTATTTTTTCGCGATGCGAATCGTAATTTGATAGTAATCGTCAAATTCCTCTTCTTCGGAATGGACGGATACGCCACTGTTTTCCACCATGGAGAGCGATTGGCGGATCGTGTTGACGGCGATACGCATATCGCGGCTGAACGCCTTCCGTTTCGGCTTCGGCTTTCGCTCGCCAGCCTCGAGCATCTTGACGACCCTGTCTTCCGTCTGCTTGACGTTGAGCTGTTTGTCGATGATTTCTTGCAACAGTTTCAGCTGTTTCTCTTTATCTTTCAACACAATTAACGCGCGTGCGTGGCGCTCAGTGATCGTCCGCTGCAACAGCGCCTCTTGCACTTCCTGAGGGAGTTTTAGGAGACGCAGCTTGTTGGCGATCGTTGATTGCCCCTTGCCAAGGCGCTGGGCGAGCGCCTCCTGCGTCAAATCGTGCAGCTCGATCAGCCTGGCGTACGCCATCGCCTCTTCGATCGGCGTCAATTCCTCGCGTTGTAGGTTTTCGATGAGGGCGACGGAGGCGGTTTCTTTGTCGTTTAAGTTTTTCACAATAGCGGGGATTTCCGTCCAGCCAAGCTTTTGCACCGCCCGCCATCTCCGCTCGCCGGCAATGATTTCAAATTGGCCGTTTCCGCATTCACGCACAACGATCGGTTGAATAATGCCATGCGTGCGGATCGTCAACGCCAATTCATCGATTTTCTCCTCATCGAACACAGCGCGCGGTTGGAAACGGTTTGGAATAATGCTGGAAATGGGAATATGGCGCACTTCTTCCCGGTCTTTGTCTTCTCCCATTTCTTCTTGCTCTTTTTCTCCAA
Organism: Geobacillus stearothermophilus ATCC 12980; assembly: GCF_030369615.1. Taxonomy (NCBI): domain Bacteria; kingdom Bacillati; phylum Bacillota; class Bacilli; order Caryophanales; family Anoxybacillaceae; genus Geobacillus; species Geobacillus stearothermophilus. The sequence continues at coordinate 2,824,749 of NZ_CP128494.1, forward strand.
AGCTGAACAAGCGCGAAAACGTATGCTTCATCCCCCTACACCACCTTTGGACATACTTGGCCGATATTCTCTGTTTTGCCCGGCATACGCCGCTGCTTTAGGCCGTCTTTTGTTTCCCTTGGCATAGGACGCAAAGCGGAGGGACGGACCCCCGCGCCGTCTGCAAGGGGTTTTATTGAATCGGTTGTTTGCTCGGCATTCCCGGCTTGCGCGGATATCGAGCCGGCGTCTTTTTCGTTTTGCGGACGAAAATGATCGTCCGTTCGCCCTCTTCGAACGGCAGCATGAACGTTTCCACCGCCGCCACCTCCCCGCCAAGCACAGAAATTGCCTTCTCCCCCTCTTTCAGCTCTTCCGGCGCTGAGGCAGCTTTCATCGCAATGAATGTACCGCCTGTCTTCACAAGCGGAAGACAAAGTTCAGCAAGCACCGGCATGCGCGCCACCGCTCTAGCCGTGACGACATCGAACGATTCGCGCATCCCCTTTTGGCGGGCGAACGTCTCGGCGCGGTCATGGTACAGCGCTACATCCGCAAGTTCCAGCTCTGCTGCGAGATGCTCCAAAAAGCGGATGCGCTTTTGCAGCGAATCGACGATCGAGATGCGCAGCTGCGGAAAGCAAATTTTGAGCGGAATGCTCGGAAACCCCGCCCCGGCGCCTACATCGCAAAGCGATATAGGCGCGGAAAAATTGTAATAGAAAGCCGGAGAAACCGAATCAAAAAAATGCTTTACATAGACGCCGGGCTTGTCCGTAATGGCAGTCAAATTCATTTTCTCATTCCATTCCACAAGCAGTTCATAATAGCGCTCAAACTGCGCAAGCGCCCGGGAAGAAAGGGAAATCCCTCTCTCTTCAAGCATGGATTGAAATTGTGTCGCCTCCATATGCCAATCCTTTCCCTCATGATTTATTCATTCGACACGCGCGCGATTCTTCCTTGTTCCAAATACACTAATAATATCGAAATATCGGCGGGATTGACGCCGGAAATGCGCGATGCCTGGGCAATTGAGAGCGGCCGCACTTGCTTCAGTTTTTGCCGCGCCTCGGTCGCCAGCCCTTGGATGGCGTCGTAATCGATATCTTCCGGGATTTTTTTGTTTTCCATTTTTTTGAGCCGCTCGACTTCCTGCAGCGATTTTTGGATGTAGCCTTCGTACTTGATTTGAATTTCGACTTGCTCGGCCACTTCCGGAGCGATGTCCTCGTCCGCCGGCGCCAGTTTTCGAATATGTTCATACGTCATTTCCGGACGCCGGAGCAAATCAGCGGAGCGGATGCCGTCTTTCAGCTCGCTTCCGCCCGCTTCGCGGATGACTTCCTGCACTTTTGGCGTCGGTTTGATGATCACCGTTTGCAGCCGCTTTTTCTCCCGCTCGATCGCCTCTTTTTTCGCCAAAAATTTTTGATACCGCTCTTCGGAAATGAGGCCGATCCGATAGCCGAGCTCGGTCAGGCGCAAATCGGCGTTGTCGTGGCGGAGCAACAACCGATATTCAGCGCGCGAGGTGAGCAAGCGGTACGGCTCGTTCGTCCCTTTCGTCACCAAGTCGTCGATTAAGACGCCAATATAGGCGTCCGAACGGCTTAAAATGATCTCCTCGCGGCCGAGCGCACGGTGGGCGGCGTTAATGCCGGCCATAATGCCTTGGCCCGCCGCTTCTTCATAGCCGGACGTACCGTTGATTTGCCCTGCGGTATACAAGTTTTTCACAAGCTTCGTCTCGAGCGTCGGCCAGAGCTGGGTCGGCACGATCGCATCGTACTCGATCGCATATCCCGCCCGCATGAGCTGCGCTTTCTCAAGCCCCGGAATCGTTTCAAGAAGCTTGCGCTGAATATGTTCCGGCAGGCTCGTTGACAGTCCTTGCACGTACACTTCTTCCGTTTCCCGCCCCTCCGGCTCGAGGAAAATTTGATGGCGCGGCTTGTCATGGAACCGAACGACTTTATCTTCGATCGATGGGCAATAGCGCGGTCCGGTTCCTTTAATCATGCCGGAGTACATCGGCGACAAATGCAAATTTTCATCGATGATTCGGTGCGTTTCCTCCGTCGTGTACGTCAGCCAGCACGGCAGCTGATCCGTGATGTATGTTGTCGTCTCGTACGAAAACGCCCGCGGCTCTTCGTCGCCCGGCTGAATTTCCGTTTTGCTGTAATCGATCGTCCGGCTGTTGACGCGCGGCGGCGTGCCCGTTTTAAAGCGGACGAGCTTAAACCCAAGCTCCTCTAAATGCTCGGACAGCTTGATCGACGGCTGCTGATTGTTCGGTCCGCTCGAATATTTAATGTCGCCAATGATAATCTCCCCGCGCAAAAACGTCCCGGTTGTGATGACGACCGCCTTGGCGTAATAATGAGCCCCCGTTTGCGTAACGACGCCTTTGCAGACGCCGTCTTCCACGATGAGCCGCTCAACTTTGCCCTGCAGCAGCGTCAAGTTTTCCTGCCTTTCAAGCGTCTTCTTCATTTCCCGCTGGTACAGCACTTTATCAGCCTGGGCCCTCAGCGCGCGCACGGCCGGGCCTTTCCCGGTGTTGAGCATCCGGATTTGAATGTATGTTTTATCGATGTTTCTTCCCATTTCCCCGCCGAGAGCGTCGATTTCACGCACGACGATCCCTTTCGCTGGGCCGCCGATCGACGGGTTGCACGGCATGAACGCAATCATATCAAGGTTAAGGGTGATGACGAGCGTTTTCGCCCCGATGCGCGCAGCTGCCAATGCCGCTTCACAGCCAGCATGGCCGGCGCCGACGACGATGACGTCATACGATCCTCCTTGGTAATCCATGCTTGTTTCCTCCTTGCTTATTTTCCTAAACAAAATTGAGCAAACAGCTGATCAATCAAACTTTCGTGCACTGTATCACCCACGATTTCGCCAAGCAGCTCCCACGCCCGGCGCAAATCGATTTGCACAAGATCGACCGGCATGCCGGCGTCAATGCCGGCCAAGGCATCGTCAATCGCCTGTTTCGCCTGCTCGAGCAAGGCGATATGGCGGGAGTTGGAGACGTATGTTAAATCGCCGGCTTCCAGTTCGCCGCCGAAAAATAAGTCAGCAATCGCCTGTTCCAATTCATCAATTCCTTGTTCGCGCAACAACGACGTCGCCACAACCGGACGGCCGGCCGCCAGCTCGTTCACGCGCTCCATGTCAATCTTCTTGGGCAAATCGGTCTTATTCACAATGACGATGACATCCATCCCTTCCGTCATCGCAAACAGCCGTTCATCTTCTTCTGTCAGCGGTTCGTGGTAGTTTAAAACGAGCAAAATTAAATCGGCCCGCTTCAACATTTGCCGGGAGCGCTCGACGCCGATTCGTTCGACAACATCTTCCGTTTCCCGGATACCGGCCGTATCAATCAAGCGGAGCGGCACGCCGCGGACGTTGACATACTCCTCAATGACATCGCGCGTCGTCCCCGGGATATCGGTGACGATCGCCCGATTTTCATGGGCGAGCGCATTTAACAGCGAAGACTTGCCGACGTTCGGCCGTCCGATAATGACCGTGGCCAACCCTTCGCGCAAAATTTTCCCCTGATTGGCGGTCGACAAAAGCTTTTCAATTTGCCGGCGCACATATTGCGCCTTCTCCTTTAGCAGCCGCGGCGTCATCTCCTCGACATCATCGTATTCGGGATAATCGATGTTCACTTCAACATGCGCCAGCGTCTCCAAAATCGTCTGCCGCAGCTCGCGGATGAGCTTGGAAAGACGCCCCTCCATTTGCTGCAAGGCGACATTCATGGCCCGGTCCGTTTTCGCTCGAATCAAGTCAATGACCGCCTCCGCTTGGGACAAGTCAATGCGCCCGTTTAAAAACGCCCGCTTCGTAAACTCGCCCGGCTCGGCAAGCCGCGCTCCGTTGGCGAGCACTAACTGCAAAACGCGGTTGACGGAAACAAATCCGCCATGGCAGTTAATTTCCACCACGTCCTCGCGTGTAAATGTTTTCGGCGCCCGCATGACCGACACCATCACTTCTTCGACGACCCGGCCGCTTTTCGGGTCGACAATATGCCCGTAATGGATCGTATGCGACGGGACGTCTTTCAGCCGCTTCCCGCTCGGGCTCCGAAACAGCCGGTCAGTGATCTCCACCGCCTCATCTCCGCTCAGCCGGACGATGGCGATCGCCCCCTCGCCCATCGGCGTTGAAATGGCGGCAATCGTATCCAATTGTGTCACCGCTTTTCACCTCGCTTTTCTCCGTTTCTTCTATATCCACAGCCTTTCTCAGCCGCATGCTCCCTGTGCATAGTTGTTTAGTTCAATTTTAACTTATCCACATGTGAATAACAATATGGCACGCTCAGCCCCGCTGTGGAAAAATATATTGCTGGCCCATTTTCGCGCAGCCGCAAGTACACAAGCGAAAGAGGGCAAAAAAAGAGGCCTCCTCCACATTCGTTAGAGGGGCGTCCTTTTCGTTGGCGATTTTTTGCTTGTTATCGGGGAAACAACAATAAGGCGGTGCGGGTCAACTCCAACCGAATAGGTAGAGACATGCTTATGGCCGGCCAACGCAGCATGGATGATTTTGCGTTCATGGGCGGGCAACGGCTCCAGCCTCACTTCTTTGCCTGTCCTGACCGCCTGAGCTGCCAGTTTGTGCGCCAGTTCCACAAGCGCCTTTTCCCTTCGTTCACGATAATGCTCCACGTCAACCGCAATCGACACATATTCCTCCGCATGGCGATTGGCAACAAGCTGCGCCAAAAACTGGAGAGCATTTAAAGTTTGGCCGTGTTTGCCGATCAACAAACCGACCGGCCCCCCATGGATGTGGAGCGTCACTTGCTTGCCGCAGCGGACAGCTTCGACGTATGCCTCTTCCGCTCCCATATGCGCAATGACTTGCTGCAAGAAGCGCACCGTCTCCTCAACCGGATCCATTTTCAACACCGCTTTGACAACCGCCGGCCGGCCGCCAAACAAGCCAAACCAACCTCTTTTCCCTTCGTCGATCACAACAATAACCGCACGCTCTCGAGGCACGCCAAGCTGCGCGAGCGCCAACTGCACCGCCTCTTCGACTGTCCGGGCAGTCGCGGTCACTTCTTTCACTTTTTCGCTCCTCCTGAATGGGCGGCAATCTCCGGCCCTTTAATGAGATACGTTTGCACAATGGAGAAAATATTTCCGACGACCCAGTAAAGCGACAAAGCAGCTGGGAAGTTGATCGCGAAAATGACGATCATAATCGGCATCATCCAAAGCATCATCGCCATTTGTGGATTTTGCTGAGCGGAGCCGGCCATCATGATCTTTTGCTGGATAAACGTCGTCACCCCGGCAATGACCGGCAAAATAAAATACGGATCCTTTTCGCCAAGGTCAAACCATAAAAAATTTTGTTGGGCAATTTCCCTTGTCCGCATAATCGCGTGGTAAAAACCGATTATAATCGGCATTTGGATTAAAATCGGCAAACAGCCGGCCATCGGATTGACCCCGTGCTTTTGGAACAAGAGCATCATTTCCTGCTGGAGCTTTTGCTGTGTCTGAGCGTCTTTCGAACTGTACTTTTTACGCAACGCCTCTATTTCCGGCTGAAGCGCTTGCATCGCTTTGGCATTGCGCGTCTGTTGGATCATCAGCGGCAAAATCAACAAACGGATTAAAATAGTGACGACAATAATCGACAACCCAAAACTTCCGCCGAGCAGCCCGGCCACATATTTGATCAGCCAGGAGAGCGGATAAACGATATACTCATTCCAAAATCCTTTGCTTTCCGGAGTGATCGGCTGATTGATTTCCGTGCATCCGGCCAGCATGGCAGCCAATGCACCGATCAAAGCAATGAATAGTATTCGCCTTTTCACCTTCTTTTTCCTCCCACATGTACAAGTTCACTGTATGTATTTTATCATCTTTTTCCGCCCTTGTGAGAGCGTTTTTTCAGGCTAAATCCGGCGTTCAGCCTCCTTTTTCAGCCCCCCGGCTTTCCGCAGCACATGGATCAAACTTTTTTTCACTTCCGCGTAGCCCATTTCCGCCGCAGGCTGCCTGGCAATAATGACATAGTCCTTGCCAGGGGCGACCTCTTCTTTCAATTCAAGAAAGCATTGGCGGACGTATCGTTTGATCCGGTTTCTGACAACCGCTTTGCCAAGCTTTTTGCTGACTGACAGCCCAATGCGAAAATAAGGCTGCTCAGGACGGTCAAGCGTGTAGACAACAAACTGGCGGTTCGCCACCGAGACGCCCTGCTGAAACACCTCTTGAAATTCCTCGTTTTTTTTGATGCGATATTTTTTTTTCATGCCCCTAAAACACTCCATTTGCCTAGTTTCCCGCCGCCAAAACATTGAGAAAAAAGACCACTGAAGCTTCAGTGGCCTATTATGCAGACAATACTTTTCTTCCTTTGCGACGGCGGCGCGCCAATACTTTTCTCCCATTTTTCGTGCTCATGCGCGCGCGGAACCCGTGCACTTTGCTGCGCTTCCGTCTATTTGGTTGATACGTCCGTTTCATCTATGACACCTCCCTGAAGGAATAACTGTTACGGGCAGTCTTTCTCATTATATTGAACAATCTCAGCAAATGTCAACCGCCCCTTTCTCTTTTCTTGAGGCGGCCTTGATGTGGATAAATTTTTCTGTCCTCAACCACAATCCACAACATTTATCGACATTTTTTTCACATACGCAACGGTGTGGATAACGTTTTTTTCACAACCTGTCCGTTTTGTGGATAATCAAAAAATTCCGTTGCAACAAGCCGTTTTATTTGCTATTATTATTGTGTTTTCACTATGGTCGACAATGGATAACTGTGTGGATAAAAAAACATATCCACACTTGTGGATAGGTTGTGGATATGTTTTTTCACATCTTGTTTATAATGTTGTCCACAGTTGGTGGGTTTTGTCGAAAAGCCGTCTTTTTTCCTTAATATATCTTTTCCACAAACTTATTTTTTTAAACAAATGATTATCCTCTGAATTAAAAGGGAGGGGCAACGG
>NZ_CP128495.1 GCF_030369615.1 Geobacillus stearothermophilus ATCC 12980
GGTATACATTCCTTTTATCCCCCTTGTATCATAATTTTTCAAAAGAAATTTCAATTTGTTTATGATTATCAACAGTTTTATTTATTACCCTAGGAGAAGACCCCCTCTCTATCTTCTATCTAGTATCAGCTACTGAATGTACTAAAGCCTTTACCAGTTTGCTATTAGGCATGTTTCATCATTCAACTCGAAGGTCTTCAAATCCAAATCACAAATTTAGACAAGAATATGCCACCGACATCTAAAAAAATTAAACAAAATAAATCGATTATTTTTGCAATCAATTTACCTTCTCAAATTATGATGATCTCATTTGGTCAAAACCTTGGTCGATTTTTGATGAAATAAATCACAAAAACTCATTTAAATTTGCAAAAAAGTTTCATATTTGTTTTACAAAATACTAGGTGTAGTTAAAACTACACCTAGTTTATTTAATAAATTAATTAATTTTTAGTTTTGTTTACTGCACCGCCACAAGCGTAAACGATACAACAGCAGTAACAGTCACCATCATTACGTGTTGAGTCCATCGTTTGAAGTGCGATTGTAGCTCCTGTTCCAAAAATCGTTGTAGAAGCCAATGAATTTTCATACTTCATAGTTGTTTTTTGATGTCTTACATCTAAAGTTTGCATAATGATATTCACCTCCTTTAGTTAAGAAAATTCACTTAGGCTCTTCACCACAAAGTGTACTTGACAAAGAAAGACGATTATGATAGAGAAAATCAAAACAGCATTTTTCCTTTTTATACCACACGTCTCTTTGAGCAACATTGCTATCATGTTTGTCTTTAAAAGTCAAGTACATCTTTTGGTGATGAACCTTCACTTATATTTTTTTACAAAATTTGATATATTTCAATTGGGAAAATAGGAGGGAATAACTGAATGAATATTGGGCAAATTATAAAAATCAAGAGAAAAGAACTAGGTCTTACGCAAAGTGAAGTATGTGAAGGAATTTGTTCAGTTACCCATCTGAGCAAAATAGAAAATAATACAACTAATGTAGCAGACGATGTTATTCAACTGATTTGTAAACGCCTAAATATAAATATTGAAGAAGAAAAAAAACGCATAGAAAACATTGAATTGATACTTAACAAATTTTATGAAGCAATGATCTTTGGGAAAGAAGAAATGGTAGATGAAATTAGAGATAAACTAGAAGAAGAATATTATTATATCGAGAACTCAGACCTATATATTTTATATAATTTATATTTAATGCGTTACTATCTGTTTAAAGAGGATTTAAATTATGCTTACAAGTTGGGAAAGGAACTAGAACATTATCGACATAAATTTTCCCAAATAGAGAATAATTTGCTAAATCATTTTTGGGGTATATACTATATTATGACCAAAGATGGAAAAAAGTCATTAGAATTTCTATCTAATATATCAAGAGATTACTATCATTTGTCTATAGAAATTGATTACCATTTATCGTTAGCCTATTCTTTAAATTCTTCTGCTCTACTTTCATACTATTATGGTTCGAAAGCATTAGAACATTTTCACAAGCATAAACTCTTTAATCGCATTATCGATGCCGAAATAGTCCTTTGCATGCAACTTGCTAGAGGAGATAAAAATGAAATTTTACTGTCTATCTCCAAACTTAAAGAACTACTTGAATTTTCCAGCTCGGATTTTACAAAAGCAATTATTCTACATAATATTGGATTCAGTTTCATGAAATTAAAGAACTATGCAGAAGCTATAAAATACTATGATGAGGCACTAAAATACAAAAAAAGAGACACCTATCTGTATTTAACTTCATACTATGCAAAATTATTCTCCAAAATATTAAATAATGATATTGTTACCAAATTAGAAGCTGAAAGAGGGTTAAATATTTCTCGAAAGGTAAATAGCAAGAAATATGAGATACTGTTTCAAACGATGCTTTTGTATATTGATAATGATGGGAAGTTATATCATTTTTTAAAATCTAAAGCCTTTGATTACTTTATAAATATTAAGTTAGAGGATCATGTTGATTTTTATGGTAAAAAATTGATAGATTATTACAAATCAAAAAATAATTTAGATAAAGCACTATATATAGCAGAAAAATTAATAAATGCAAAAAAAATGTAATAAAGGAGGAGAAAAAATGAAAAAAAAGCTATTACTAATTACTCTATTAATTGGGATCTGGGGTATATTTACCACTAATATTAATACTTCTACGCTGCATTCTGCTTCTGTTGAACCTATCACCAAACAAAGTGAACAAGACTATCCTAATCCTTGATTCTAAATTTATAGTTAGGCGTTTTTCCTTTTTGATTGGGCTTTTCTTTCCTTCCCGCAGCGATGCGATGAGCGGCTGCCTGAAGTTGCTCCGCATGGCTACGGAATGAATCGGCTTGCACAACGGCTTCTTCGATCGACCGAGCGCCGGGCTTCCCTAGGCTCCGGCCGGATGGCCAAAGGGCCAGAAGGTGGCCAGCCGGGAAAACCGGCGCGAGGTTTTATTTCTGCTTTAGCTCATTCAAATATTTTTCCACTGCTTCCTCAATCAACAGATAGATATTCTTCTCCTGCAAAATCGACTGCATCTTCAACTCTTTGTGCAGGTCCGTCCGAATATCGAAGGAAACGCGTTTTCTTTCCACTTTCTTTTCTTCCTTTCTTGGTTGATTGTTATATTCGTTTGAAGAGGTATTGTTTTCCTCACCGACAGGATCGGTCAACACTTGCGTAGGCGTGATGACTTTTTGCTGGCGCTTCATGTTTTTGATGTCATCTACTTTGGACACGTTCCATCATCTCCTTGTAGAAGTTTTCATACTGCTCCAGCGCCTGGTTCAATTCATTGTTTTCCTCGAAGCCGTAGAGCGACAGGCGGCCGATCGGCGCCTTGCGGGTGATGATCGTTTTGAATACCTCGTTCGGATAATCTTCCTCGATCATTTCATTGAACGCCTTCGCGTCGCTGCGGCGGACGTCGTTCATGGTTCTGAGAATGCCCAGCAGCCTGGTATTGTGCCGCCCATGCACCCTCGCTCCCTCAACGGATTCCATAAAATTCGGAACCGCCGAGTAGCACCAATTGGAGCACTCGAACATCATGATGACATACTGGCTTGCGCACAAGGCGTTTGTCGTCTGCTCGCTCAACGAAGGCGGCGTGTCGATGACAATGAAATCGTAACGATGCCGGATCTTGTCCAACGTATCGTCCAGTATCAAGGTCGGCTTCCCCTTATACCTAATATATTTTCCAAGGTACGTCTCTCCTGTGTAAATCCAGCGGGGAAACGTGGCCAGAAAGTTGTTGGCCGGAAGCAGATCCAACCTGTCGTTGACCCTGACTATGTACGGCTCCGGATCTCTCTCCTGCATCGCCTCGAGAACGGATTTCTCCGTGAACTCGTTGGATGGCTTCCGCGAAAGAAGCTCTGTCAAATTCCCCTGCGAGTCCATGTCGACGGCCAAAACCCTGTATCCGTCCCTGCTCAACAAATAGGCGAGGACTCCTGTTGTCGTGGACTTCCCGCATCCGCCTTTCTGGATGCCCATGGTGATGGTGATGGCCACTTATATCACCTTCCTTTCTTCCAAGGTTTGTTTCTTCTTTTGTTTATATGATTTATTCTACGTTATTTTATAGATTCCTTCAATGATTGCAAAAAATAAGAGCGTTAGAAACGTTTCCACTTCAATTCCGATATGAGTTGCCGCACCGCCTCCGACTCCGATATATTTTTTGTCCGACAGTATTTTTGGAGGAGTTCATACAGCTCGTCGTCCAAGCGCACGGTAATGCGATATGACTTGGACTTTTCTTCTTTTGGGCGTCCACGTTGGAGCTTTTTGCGTTCGACGCGCAGATCATCATGGACGACAACATCGAGGTATCCGAACCGCTCATAAATGTTTTTATGTTTCTCTACGAATTCTTCCCACATTCGGGGAATTTCTTCAAGAAGCCGGAGGTACTCTTCCTGCAGCCTCTTTGTTTCCTCTGGGGACCGAGGGCGCCGCTTGCCGAATTCTTGAAGTACGAGGACCTGGAAATCGTGCCGCTCATAGCATCTTCCTTCCATCATCGCCATCACCTCTATTTTTTGTCTGACACTATTTATGTTTATTATATCTCTAGACTTTCACTAATTCAACATTTTTTGTCCGACATAAAATTAAGATGCCAGTACCAATTTTGCCTTTCAAAGCACAAATTAATCGAATCGGCGTTTTTCAGGACAAAAATCGCTGTTTTTGAGCTGAAAGATAATGTTTTGCCATTTTGATTTTTTTGCCAAATAGGGGTATATTGTACTTAAAAATGTGATATTTTCGACAAATTTCACCCCGAGCGTTAAGGGGAAGAGGGGGATGAAAAAAGTTGGACTGGAAAGAGGTAAAGCGGTTCGCCTATGCTGGCCAGGCGTTTATCCCTGTCAACGTGGAAAACAGAGGGGATTCGGTCAAACTTTTTTTCAGGAGCGGGGAAACCAAGTTGCTTGACGTACAATCGAGTCTGTTTTTGAAGCGGCTTCTGACCTTCTTTGGCACAAGCATTTCGATCAACCGCCATCGGTATGGGGAGTTGGTGGGGAAAAAGCAGCTCGTTCCCATCGTGTTGTCGTATGGCTTTACCATCATTCCGTTTAACGTTCGCGAGCCGGTCGGCCGGCAAAGCCGCGTAGGGTGGGTTGTGTCAAGAGAGATTGAGCAGTTCCGGCAAAGATCGCCCCAGTGCACCACGATCCATCTTCTTTCCGGACATCATATTCCTGTGTTTCATTCCCGCAAGTTCTGCATCGACCAACTCAAAAATGCAAAATGGATTGAGATGTGCTACGGGGAGATTCATGAACCGCATCGCAGGCAATGGATAAACGGCAGCGCAGTTTGTGAAACGGTGGTTATGTAGTGAAATGAATGATTTATATCAATAAACCGGAAGGATCGGCGGCATTGGAGGCCGCTTTTTTTCTTTTTTCGCTTTGAAATCGTCTTTGTCTATGGGTGTTATCGGTTGATATGATGTTAGCAAATCGAAAGGAGGTAGGAAAATGGCCGCTTCCGAAATGGTGTCGGGCCGCAATCTTGTTTTGGACTTCTACGCCGGAAAGGACAGCGACGGAAAGGACATCATCCGCTCGCAAACCTTCAGAGTGAAGAGCGACGCGAGCGTCCAATCGCTTTACGATGCCGCCGCCGCCATCGCCAGCTTGTCGAGCGGCAGCTTGCGGTACGTGCGCACGACGTTGACCAGCCATATTATCAATGCATGATGAGAGGGGGAATGAACAATGAAGACGTTGGAACTGACTTTTAACGCTCAAGCGGGGCCGGCGCGGATTTTGATCCGCTATCCCAAGGAGCCGGTTGATCCGGTGCAAGTGAAAACGGTGATGAACCAGCTCGTAGCGGCAAATGTTTTTATGACCGGCAACGGGGAGCTGGTGAGCCCGAAGAGCGCACGCATCATTGAACGCGAAACGCAAGACATCCAGTTGCCATAGCACATCTGTCATGAACGGAAGGTTTCTCGCCTTCCGTTTTTGAGCATTGAAAGGGGGAAAAGCAATGGATTTGTTTTCGATGATCAGTGAAGTTTCCTTCCCGATCCTTGTTTCTATCTATCTTCTGTATCGGATGGAGACGAAGCTGGATCATTTGACCAAATCCATTCAAGATCTAACTATCGCATTGAGCCGAGGTCCGCAGAATTGATGATGGGAGGGAATTCGAAGTGGAATTGGTGGAGCTGCTTTTCCGGGCGGAGAAAAGGCTGTCCGGGCTGCATCCGTTGGTGGCGGATAAAGCTAGAGCGTTGATTCGAAAGGCTTATGAGGAAGGGATTTATATCATCATTACGCAAGGGTTTCGAACCGTCGAGGAGCAGAATCGCCTGTATGCGCTGGGGCGGACAAAACCTGGACGGATTGTTACGAACGCCCGTGGAGGATACAGTTATCATAATTTTGGATTGGCGTTTGACGTTTGTGTCTGCAATGTTTTCAAAGGTACGCTGATCCCCAGCTGGAGCCTCGACCGTCGGTGGTTTCGCGTCGGTCAGATCGGAAAGTCGCTTGGCCTTGAATGGGGCGGGGATTGGAAGAGCTTTAAAGATTATCCCCATTTTCAATATACATTTGGCCTTTCGCTTGCACAGCTGCGGGCGGGAAAAAGGCCGCCGGCCGCTGTCGTGGCTAAAAAATAGACTGTCTCGCCCCTTCCGGAAGTGGAGGGGATTTTTTTAAATCTGACAAAAGCACGTTATGTCAGATTTTTGTCTGACGTTAAATACGTTGAAGGAAGCAACACGAAGCCGCTTTGCCGCTCTCCCACTTTTTGTCCAAAAATCTTACTCATCTCCCTCATGGACAAGGGGGTGTCATATTTTGCATACCGTCCATCCCATCAAAGATAGGGAAAAAATCGAAGCGATGAAAAAGATTTTGCGTGCTTCGTCGTTGAGAGACGAGCTTCTTTTTACGATCGGGATCAATACGGGGCTGCGGATCAGCGATATTTTGGCTCTGAGAGTTGGGGATGTGAGGAATCAAAAAGGCGTTGTCGAACGCATTGAGATCGTGGAAAAGAAGACAAAAAAGACTCGGGTTGTCGCACTGAACAGAAAAACTCGCCGCCTGATCGAGCTGTATTTAGCGCAGGAGCGGCCGCACGCCCGCGGCGACGAGCCGCTGTTTCGGAGCCAAAAAGGAGGCCGGGCGATCAGCCGTCAGCATGCCCACTACATCCTGAACCGGGCCGCCAAAGCAGTTGGGATTGTGGATCGCATCGGCACCCACTCCCTGCGCAAAACGTTCGGCTATTTCGCATACAAACAAGGAACAGACTTGGCCATGATCCAAAAAATCCTCAATCACTCCAGCCAGGCCGAAACGCTTCGCTACATCGGCATTACGCAGGAGCAAATCGATGAAGTCACTGCAGGGCTTGATCTGTGAACGAAGCCCGCGCCGGTCTTCCCGGCTGACCGCCTTCTGGCCCTTTGGCCATCCGGCCGGAGCCTAGGGAAGCCCGGCGCTCGACCGTGCGAAGCAAGATCAAGAGACCGAACAAAGCACCGCCGCAGAAGAAAATCAAATATTGCCGTAAAACGTCGTTAAACGGCTTATTTTGGCGTTTTGGAGCTTGGGGGGTATAAAACTATTAACCCATCAAAAAAAGCGTCTCAGACGGGCCGTACAAGGCCTAGGAGACCTTGTTTGTTTTTCTTCTTCAGCAAAGCAAGATATATTAAACCCTTGTATATATTGAGCGGCAGCAACCACCTTTTTGCTGCTTTTATATACTTTGTAGTATTTATATCTTTTAAATCTTTATATATTTTAGGAGGGGCCAAGATCCTTGATTTATCAAGGGTTTCAGCGATTTGGACAGTACATTTTTGGTGTTTATCTCGTACATTTTTGGTTGTTTCGGCGTACATTTTTGGTGTCCAGCGTACATTTTTGGTGTTTATCTCGTACATTTTTGGTTGTTTCGGCGTACATTTTTGGTGTCCAGCGTACATTTTTGGTGTTTATCTCGTACACATGTTTTCTTGTGTACGCTTTAATAAATAAAGCGTACATGTACGAAAAAATGTACTTTTTAACGCGAGTGTTTTCTTGTAGAATAGGATCAAGGAGTTATTTTCCTAATTTAGTAGGTGGAGGATGAGAGGATGCAGACTCCGGCTGTCCAGCCGCAGTACAACAGCGCCGTGACGAAGTCCAATGCGCTGATTGAGGCAAACTATAAGCTGTCCACTATCGAACAGAAGATCATCTTGTATATCATCAGCCAGATTCGCAAAGATGACGCCGATTTTAAAATGTATAAGCTGCCGATACAGGAGTTCTCTGAATTGCTCGGATATCGAGGAAGCCCTAAATACACGGAGCTTCGGGAGATCACGAAAAATTTGATGCGCAAGGTGCTTGAGATCAGAGAAGGCCAGAAGCTCAAACAGCTGAGCTGGGTTTCATACGTGGAATACGACGAGCATTCCGGCTATGTCAGCTTGGCCTTTGATCCCCGCTTGAAGCCCTACCTCCTGCAACTGAAAAGGGAATTCACGACCTATCGCCTGAAGAATGTGATGGAACTGAAAAGCTCTTACTCCATCCGCATGTACGAGCTTTTAAAACGTTGGCAGTATATGGGTGAGATCGTGATTCGCCTGGATGATTTGCGGATGATGGTTGGAGCAGGAGACAAGTATTCAGAATACCACAATTTCAAAAAACGGGTGCTCAATCCTGCCAGGAAGGAAATTTCGGAGAAGACAGACATCATGTTCACATATGAAGAGATAAGGGAAAAACGAAAAGTTGCGGCAATCCGCTTTCAAATCAGAGAGAAAGTCGTTGAGCCGGTTGTCGTTGCCTTGGAAGAGAAAAAGGAAGCTCAAGCAGATGATCGGTATTTGCAGTTTTTGGCTGTAGTGCAGGCTTATGACCGGTACATAACAGAACAGCAATTCACGAAGATAGCGGTCTTGGCTCAAAAAGCTTTCGGCGGAAACTGGATGGATGAGCTCATTCAAACGGCAAGGCGCATTATGCAACGAAATGACATCCGCGAACCGATTGCTTTTCTGACCTATTTCTTGAATGAAAAAGTGCAGCGGATTCAGGCTGGAATCGACCCAAATGAGGTGACCATTCACAGCCATGGAGGCGCTAGATTCGTCCGCCGCGAGATCGTGCCGGACTGGCTCCGGGGCTACGAAGAGCAGCTTGTTGCCGAAAGCGCCAAAAGCAAAGAGGTTGATGAAGATATCGAACAGATGCGACGTGAGCTTGAGGAGCGGTTAAAGAAATACAAAGACTAAGTCCAGCCCGCGCCGGTCTTCCCGGCTGGCCGCCTTCTGGCCTTTGGCCATCCGGCCGGAGCCTGGGGAAGCCCGGCGCTCGGTTCATTCGAAGAAGCTGCCTGCGGGCCCATTCATCCGCAGCCGTGCGAAGCGTGACCGAAGAAGCCAATGCATTGCACCGCTGCTTGAAGGAACAAATCATTAAACGAATAAGTGATGATAAAAATAATAGAGTATACATTAAAATAATTAAAACAATAAATAAACGTTTATTTCATCTTTTCTTCCAACAAACAAAAGTTTCGTGGTTCGAACAAAGATTCCATTTCCGCGCCGGTCTTCCCGGCTGGCCGCCTTCTGGCCTTTGGCCATCCGGCTGGAGCCTGGAGAAGCCCGGCGCTCAGCCGCTCGGAGAAGCTGCTTGCGATCCAGAACCTTCCGCTGTCCACGGCCGTGCGAAGCAGAATCAAGGAGTTGCTCAAAGCACCGCCGCGATCAATAATGATGTTTATTGTTTTATTTTTTTGTCTGACATTAAATATTGGTTAATTTTCGACAAAAAGCGACAGATAGGTGTAGCTGCACCGGCGCTTCCGTTTCCTTTTGGTCCGGGTCCCCGGGGCGGTGTGATGGTCGGCTGGCAGCCGGAAAGGCTCAGCCACTGTAAGCCCAAGCGCCGAAGCCCTCGCCTTCCGGCTCGGTCCAGCCTATCACACCGCCCTTCCCGGCCCAAAAGACTACGGGTCGCCGGTGTTCCAAGAAATGCAGCCAAAAGAGCATTTTTGTTAATCGATTTTACGATTTTTGAAATAAATGGAGGATTTTGAAATAAAGTGTCGAAATTCAAGACCGCCAGAGTCCTCTCCTATTCAATAGGCCTCGATTGATCCTCATGGCATTCTTATTTTCCCTTTTTCTATTTGAATGGTGTGTAAATTTTGAAGAAACGGCCGCTGTCTTTCTGCATAATGATCGTACCTCGCACCCGCGCGACTATGCGGTTGTTTCCCATGTAGGGAGGGTGTTTTGTGGAGAATTTGAAGCTGGAGAATATGGAAATTTCCCCTTTGGATCGCGCAAAGCGGCATGTATGGATTCAACACCGCGGCGCCTCAGGATGGATCACGCTGGCGAAGAAGGAGCCGGATGGGGGATGGAGGCAGTATCACTACCAGCCCAACGAATTGGCTGTAGAACTGCCTAAATGGCTTGGAGAGGACGTCTATTTTAGCCAGAATACCTTTTATAAGCCTCAACGAAGAATCGAGAATATAAGGCAGCTGAGGGCTCTGTACGTGGATGTGGATTGCCATACGATTGGCTATGAGCCGGAGTGGGTGGTCGGGAAGCTGGACATCGAGGTATTCTATGACAATATCTTGCCTGAACCTAATCTCATCATTTTCTCGGGTCGCGGAATCGTATGCGTTTGGTTGATCGAGCCGGTCCCGTACAAGGCCTTGCCGCTGTGGAAGGCGGTGGAGAACTATTTTTATGAGCAACTTAGCTATGTGGGGGCGGACAAGAAGTCGCTGGATCCGACCAGGGTGTTCCGGATCGACGGGTCGGTCAACTCCAAGAGCAAAAGGGAGGTCGTCGTCGAGTACCGGCACGGCGACAGGTATGTCCTCCGTGACTTGCAATATGAGTACTTGCCGGAATTGACAAGGGCGGAGACAGGGAAGAAAGGAAGAAAAGGGAAACTTGTCCGGCTACATAATATCCAGACGCTGCACTATGCCAGGCTACTGGATTTGATTCGTCTTGCGGAGCTTAGAAATTATGATCTGAAGGGATACAGGGAGCTGTTTTGTTTTTTATATCGATACTGGAGTTGTTGCCTCACTGATGATCCCGATGAGGCGCTGAGACAGATGATAGAGCTGAACGCTGGATTTAAGGAGCCGCTGTCTGAAAAAGAGGTGATCCGGGCGACAAAAAGCGCCGAGAAAGCGTGGATGGCTAAGAATGATGCGAAGGCGAATGAGGAGGCGAGGAAAAAAGGCTATCCCGGCGCCGGCTATAATCTGAAGAACTCTACGATCATTCGATGGCTGGACATCACGCCGGAGGAACAGCGACACTTGCAGACCATTATTGACGCCAATGAGAAGCGCCGGCGGAAACGGGAACGCGACAGGGCGAGGACAGGGGAGTTGCGCCGGGGACAAGGGGCGAAGACAAGGGAGGAGTACCTCGAGGAACAACGGGAGCGAACGGAGGACAAGGCATGGCAACTGCAGAAGGCAATGGAGCGACACCCTGACGCGACAAATAAGCATCTGGCCATGATGCTTCAGATATCGGTGCGGCGTGTCCAGCAGCTTAAGAGGTTGGTCAAGAACTGACGTTCCCGTGAAATGGTTCGTCGCCCTTATATTATGGGCGTCAGCCTGCTTGCTCCCGCGACCATAAAGAAAGAATAAACCAAATTGGTTTTGTTCCAATACCTCATTAGATTGGTGGGGGGAGTCCCGAGGGTTTTAAACTTCAGATTTTCACTTCGATGAAGGGTGAAATGCAAGCGGATCGTCGCAAAAAGGATGGTAAAAGGGATTTTAAAGATTGATTTTGGACGCATAGCTGCAAGGTGAAAATGCCAGTTAGTAGTTATTATAAAGGGGATAGGTTTATTGATTAGATTTTGATTGGTGATGATATGATTATTTAGAACATAATTCTCAATGCAAATTCACCAATAAGATAAAAATTCTGCTTAGAATCAGGGGAGCGAATGAAGGTGAGGACACCAGAGTGACGCAGAGGACGCTATGATGAAATATTGCAAATAAAAGACGAGGACAAGGGACGTGTCTCTGCTCCTCGATCGATTAGAAATCTATACAACTAAGACATGCAACCGCGTAAAGGTGTCGCGACAGATGTCCCGATGGATTAGCGGCCGCCGGAGACGATGGACAATGAATCGCGACAGACCGAAATAATAAACGTGTCTCCCATGACAATATGGACAGTGGGTGTCCCCGGTCGGGGGATTCTGAGGACACAGCATATCATCGTGTCTTGAAAAAACGAGCTTAATTTATTTTTTGTCAGACAAAAAATTAAACACTTTCATTATCATGATCATCAAGTAAAAACGGATACTTCAGCAACATATGTTGAAATGTTCCTTTGTCTTTGAATGGGAGGAATTTACGGGACAAATTTTGATAGTAGCATCTCTGGTGGATGATTGTATTGATTATATCCAAGAACACTTTATCGCTAGGGCGGACAATTTTTGAGCATACCGGACACCTTAGTCTTCCGATAATATCGAACATTTTTTCGCCTCCTGTTTGTTTTCTATACTCCCTCTTAGCTCAATTGATGGTATAATCTTCTTGAAAAGTAAAAGGGGGAGTTTTCAATGAGGAAAATCAAGATGCTGATGGTAGCTGTAATTGTATTTATGATAGCAATACTACCGGGAATTGTAACAGACGCAGCCCCAAAAAACATGTATGTACACTTCATCAATGTTGGGCAAGGTGACAGTATTTACATTAAAGCGCCAAATGGAGAGGACATTCTCATTGATGGAGGAAATAAAGATGGCAGTGATGTCGTCGCCTATCTTAAAAAGCAGAAGGTAAAGGACATCGAAATCATGATCGCGACTCATCCAGACGCCGACCATATTGGCGGTCTTGATGAGGTTCTCAAGGCTTTCCCTGTGAAAAATGTGTATGCTCCAAAAGTCGGTAATACAACGCAAGCATATAAAGATTTCTTGGTCGCTGTGAAAAATAAGAAACTTACCATCAAAGTTGCTAAAGCAGATGTTGTTCTGCCAATCAAAGGTGTGACTGCTAAGTTTGTTGGCCCTGTAAAATCGTACAGCACTAGCGATACAAATGACTGGAGCGCTGTCCTAAAAGTGACCTATGGCAAAAAGTCATTCCTGTTTACAGGCGACGCCGAGACTCGAGCAGAAGCGGATATGGTTAAAGCGAAAAAGGATTTGCGCGCTGATGTGTTGAAAGTAGGTCATCACGGTGCGAAAACATCGACCAGCGCGACACTTTTAAAAGCTGTAAAACCAACATATGCGGTAATTTCGGTTGGCAAGAATGCCTATGGCCATCCAACATCGGAAGTTTTAAATCGGTTGAAATCTTATAAAGTCAAGGTATTCCGTACCGACAAACAAGGAACGATTATCGCAACAACCAACGGGACAACACTTACCTTCAACGTAAAACCAATTTATTAGAGGTGGTTAAATGAAATATATCATTGATCGCTTCGAGGGTAAATGGGCAGTTTGTGAGGCGGAGGATGGCAAAATGATCGATATTGAGAAAAGCAAGCTACCCAAAAACGCCCGCGCCGGCGATGTGATTGTACAAGAGAACGGAAAGTTCCGAGTGGATAAAAAAGAAACAGAGAAGCGGTGGAAAGAGATTGAAGAGTTGATGAATGAGGTGTTTGAGGAATAGTACATCATTCTTTAGCTAAAAATATAGAAGGCCGGTGAAAAAAGTACACCCTGAGGCAGGGTGAACATATCCCTGTCAAGTAGACAGTGTGAAAAATACCCACCTTCTTCAGCTGCTTGTTAGGATAGTGGAATGAGGAAACGTTGTCAAGGAAAGCACTTGACAACGTCTCCTTCATTCCACTTCATCGTTGGCAAGCTGAAGAAGGAGACATTCTCAGCCGTTCGTCTGCTAGGCTGCTTGGGCAATTCGGTATTCCACTGGGCTGAGGTAGTCTAGTTTTTTCTGGCACCGTTCATAATTATAAAAATACATGTACTGATCGATCGCCTCGATCATTTCCTCTTCTGTTTCAAAGGTAGGAAGGTCCACCATTTCCGATTTCAAATGCCCGAAAAAATTTTCCATGCAGGCATTGTCTAAACAGTTTCCTCTTCTGGACATACTAGGAATGATATGATGAGCCTTCAGCAGTTGATGGTACTGGCGGGATGTGTACTGGGAGCCTTGATCGCTATGGAGAAGGACTCCTCGCGCATCCCGTTTTTTGATGGCATCCTTGACCGTTTCGATCACCAATTTTAAGTCATTCGAACGACTGATGCGATACGCAATGATTTCATTGTTGTACAAATCTTTAATAGCAGACAGATACAAATAGGTTCCTTGAAATGGTACATAGGTAATATCCGTCACCCATTTTTGGTTGGCTGCAGTGGCCGCAAAATCACGGTTTAACACGTTCGACGCTACGATATTCTCCTTTCCCGCTTTATACTTCGGCTTTTTTCGACGGATTTTGGCCTGAACCCCCAACTCTTTCATCAGTCGGTACACTCGCTTATGATTCACGGTCTTCCCATAATTTCGTTTGATCCATGCCTTCACGCGGTAGTATCCATAGATCCCATTGACCTTTTGATGGCATTCGAGGATCATTTGTTTGATTTGTTCATTTTCCTTTTGCTTCTCTGTGACGATTCCCTGCCGGTTCACCCATCGATAGTATCCACTTCTTGACACACCGGCCAGTTGGCATAGCCAGGCAATCGGATGGGTGTTGGATAACTCCTGAATGATCGAGAACCGCTCTTTCGGTTTCACCTCCTTGCCAGCTCTCGTAACTTTTTTAAATAATCATTCTCTGCTTTCAGTCTTCGATTCTCTTCCTCTAAACTGCACTCTTTTTTTCGAGGCCTTCCCTTGAATGGAGACTTGGATGTCCCGCGCCGTTCTTCGAGCCCTTTTAGACCATGTTCATGGTAACGTTTTACCCAAAGTCTGATCGTTTTCGTGCAGGGAATCCCTAACTCTTGGCATATCCGCTTATATCCCCATCCTTCTTCGATGTACATCTGGACAGCCCTCCATTTAAACTCCACGGAATAAGTGGTCTTCCCTTTCGGTGTTTGCTTGGTCTCGAACATAAACAAATCCCTCCAGTGTTTTTAATGACAGTATGGGCATTTTCCCAACTGTCTACACTAGAGGGATAATATCAGGCGAGAAAGGGGCTGTTTTTATGTCCTTAATAGAAGACACGTGGATATAATGGATTTTCCCGCTGTCTTTTTCTTTGAATCGCAATGTTTGGTTTAACTGATCGTAGTAATGAACACGACCGATGACGCAGCATAAACGATAATTATGTATGTATTGAATCGAGAGATAAGAAGCAAGCTCCATTGCCTCGAAAATGATCCGATTCCATTCTTCATATTTTTGCTCGTCGTGACAGGATGGATGGATTCGCTCTTCTTTTTCACGAAGTTCCTTTAGCATTTTGCGGTGTTCTGGTATTAAAAAGGGCGAGTATTTGATAATTCCTCGATCGCGATGGTTCATGCCTGATGCCCTCCTATATAATTGTTGCGGATACGGGCGACGCTTCCAGGCGTGTAACTGACTGCGCGCAAAAGGGCGTTGGGACCGAATTTATCGCGGATTGCGTCTATTGCTTTGGAAAGGGCGCGTTCTTTTGTTGGGTCCTCAAAAAGGGACAGTTGCAGGCTTTCCTCACCCATTAAGTTTCCTAGGGATAATTGAGATATGTATCTTATGCTTGAGTTACAGAGAAATATGTTATAAAATAAAAAACAAACGTTCGATACTTATATGTATATAAAAGACTTTCGCGACGTTTAGTGGGTGATATAGATGAAATATGATTTAAATGAAAAATATTTTACAACTAGAGAGGTAGCAATGAAATGTAGAGTCCACCAGAGAACTGTTCAACGATGGATAATAAATGGACAGCTAAAAGCTTTTAAAGTAGGTCCTAAAATTTGGAGGATAAAAGAAGAAGATTTATTAGAGTTTCTTTCTTTAAATAAATAAAAATTTAGGAGGTATGGAGATGGCCACTGGAATTCCTTCTCCAAAGACAAATGCAAACGATGAGTTTACATTTGAATTGACTTATCAGGGAAAAATTCCTGAAGATAAAATAATTTTTGGCACACAAAAAGCAAAATTAAAAGAAGTTTTATCTATACATGGAGATTATTATAACCAGATTATTTTTGGTGATAATTTATACATTTTAAGGACATTGTTAGATAACAAAGATATAGTAGGAAAAGTTAGATTAATATATATCGATCCTCCTTATGGAACAAATTCTAGTTTTAAATCACGTTCCCAAGAACATGCATATGACGATAATTTAATCGGTGATAAATATTTAGAATTCATAAGACAGCGCTTAATATTAATGAGAGAATTATTAGCCGACGATGGCTCAATTTATGTACATTTAGATTCACATATGGCTTTTCCAGTAAAAATAATTATGGATGAAGTATTTGGGCAGCAGAATTTTAGAAACTGGATTACTAGACAAAAATGTAATCCTAAGAATTATACTCGAAAGCAATATGGTAACATTTCGGATTATATACTTTTTTACAGCAAAACTAAAAACTATGTATTTAATCAACCATTTCAGCCTTGGGATGAGGAAACTGCTAAGAAAGAATACCCTTATGTAGAGGAGGAAACTGGAAGAAGATTTAAAAAAGTACCTTTACATGCACCTGGAATTCGAAATGGGGAAACAGGAAAAGCATGGAGAGGAATACTACCACCTCCAGGAAAACATTGGCAGTACACACCGAGTAAATTAGATGAAATGGACAAAAACGGAGAAATTTATTGGTCTCCGAACGGAAATCCAAGAAGAAAAGTATATCTAGATAATAGTAAAGGAATACCTGTACAAGACATATGGTTAAATTTTAAAGATGCTCATAATCAAAATGCAAAAATTACAGGATATCCAACAGAAAAAAACCCTAATATGTTAAAACAAATTATATTAGCTTCATCTAATGAAGGAGACATTGTGTTGGATGCTTTTGCAGGTAGCGGAACAACTATTGCTGTCGCTGAAGAACATAGGAGGAAATGGATCGCTATAGATAACTCTTCACTTGCAATTAAAACTATGCTAAATAGATTGATTAATGGAACAAAAAAAATGGGCGATTTTGTAAAAAAAGAATTTGAAACTGAACAACTTGAATTACTCAATCAAAGAATTTTGACTAATGGTCTTAAGGTTTATGTAGATGAAAATCATGATGTTGAAAATATGGAGGCTTTAATACATGAATGGGCTGATATTATAAATTTTCAAGCCAATCGATTGTAAAACGCTCCTCCAACATTTTTAATGTACAAACCATAACGCACCCTTCACCATAATCTTCTAATGCGGAGTAATCATTCCACATAGAACCTAAAAGTAATCCAGGACCGTCATTTAAAAATAAAATTTTTAAAGGAATGTTATGCTCCGCAGCATACTTTTTTATTTCGGTGATTTTATCTCTATTGCCACCTGTTCTATCATCTTCTTGAGCACCTCCTCTATCTGAATCATATCTTGCAAATCCAACTACTATAGGGGTTTTATCAGATCTTCTATATATTAGGAAATCTGCAGGGATTTTTGATGGAAATCCTGGTAATACTTCATTTAGTAGTATATCTTTACCAGCCCCTCTTGGTCCAATGATTTCGTAATTAGGAAACTTCTGTTCAAACCATGTAAAAAATGCATCAGTCAATTCATATCCTTTTTTTCCTCGATCTTTGTATTCGTAAAGGAGAGCCATTATGGTTTCATCAGGATGATTGCGAGTAGCAATTTTTTGTCTTACTATTTTAATGTCCCGAAATCTTGTTCCAAACTCTTTAATAATATCGGGAATTCTCTGTTTTCTTTTTAACATTTCAACTGAAGTATCAGGTGAAACATACTTTCTAAAAATCCGTAACAGTTGAGTTCGGACAGGATCTTTTGTTTTTGAAATATTTTCCAACAACTCTATAGAGCTAGAAGAGCTATTTACTAATTCATAGAATTTATTTAATACTTCCCCATATAAAAAACGAGCATTATCTAGATAGTCAGGGTAAAATTCTGATTCAATAAATGTTATGTATTTAGCTGCTACTCGTTGATAGTCTCTAAAGTTTTTTATCATAGTTTCCTCCTTTTTCTACTAGCGATACCATTTCCTCTCTAACTAATATAATACTAATATAAAAAGTTGTCACGAGTGTTGATTATCCAAAATTATACATACGCCTTCCATAAATTTGGGCATACTCAAACAAAGCAGCGGCCATCCCGGATTTCCAATCGAGAGGAAGCTGCCCAGAGAAAAAACGGCGAACGAACGAAATGAAGGAAAGAGAGACGTTCGTCTGTTTTTTGGTTTGATCATACAGCCATCGCAGCAACACATACGCGATGAACGCCGCAAACAGTTGGTTGTATACCGCATTTTCCGTCGTGCCAAACAAGGTCGGGACATTCAGATATTGCTTCACCCAACGGAAAAAGACCTCAACAGTCCAACGTTGTTGGTACATGTCGGCAATGGTTTCCGCAGACGCATGGAAGAGGTTCGTCACGACCCGAATGTCTCGGCCATTCGCATCTCGAAAGATCACCACCCGGTGACGCTTGGTGGAGCGGCATTGTTTCGTCCCCAACTGGCACGTGAAGTCGGCTTGAACCGATGAGGATGTGCTGGAAAGGCGTTTCAAGCTTTTTTTCTGATGAAGTTCGATGTTGTCCTTCATCCGAATGACAAAGAGCTGATGCTGCTCTACAAATCGATCGAGGCGTTCGATTTTGAAATACGCCCGGTCTTCCACCAGCACTTGTTGAGCGTTCGTCAACTGTTCTCCCACCGGGCCATCGTGACGCAGCCCGGTCGTTTCCACCACGTCTGCCGGCAACGAGGATTCCGGCGAATACGCGACGTGCAGCTTCACTCCGGCGCGTTCGCCGTGATACGGCGCCCATGGCAGGCGGTTTTTCCCGACCGTGACGGTCGTCGAATCCACCACCCGAAGCGGTTTGGGAAACCGAAGCGAGCGGCGGGTTTGGCGGTTGCACTTGGAAATGATCAACGCCAACAAGCGTTTCATGATGTCATAGGGAACTTCTTTCGCTTTCTTGGATACAGTTGAATAATGGAATCGCGGCAATCCATACAGAGGCCCCACATCGGCTCCGTGGCGAAAGCTTTTCCATTGATGCATGGCGGCCAGCAGGAAGAAGTGAATCAACTCGCGCAACGTAAAGGTTCGAGACGAATCACGATACCCAACCGCTTCGGCAATCAGTTGAATCTCTTCATCCGAAACAAGTTTCTGCATCAAATTCGGGAGTGTGGTATGCTTGTTCATAGAGAGCACCTCCTGGGTTTGTTTGTGTCGCTGCTCACATTCTACAGGAAAGGTGCTCTTTTTTCTATACCCTTTGGATTTTATTGGATAATCAACACGCCTGCATCAATGATTTTCAATGAATCCTTCACCGTTTTGTCGTTTTGTTCCCCTTCCCACATACAGTGAGATTAAAACTTCGGCAACGCCTCCACGGCATCCGCCAAATCACTATAGCTGTCTTTTAAGTATCGAGACGTCGTGGCAATATTGCTATGTCCAGCAAGACGCCGTACCTTCTCGATATCATTATTCGTCGCCTTTAACATCCACTTACAAAACGTATGCCGGAACATATGGGGCGTCAGTTTTTTATTTGGCAGGCTGTAGCTATCGATCATTCGCTGGATGCCCCTTACCGAAAACTTCGGCGAACGCTGGCTGTAAAAAACGTATGGCGATTCGGCCACATGCGGTTTCTTTTTCGCCATTTCCGCGCGAAACTTAAGCCAATCCTCGAGTTCTGCCAGCAAGATATTCGAAATTGGCACGGTCCGGACCTTCATCCCTTTTCCCACAATTCGAATTCGTTTCATCTCTAAATCTAAGTCCGTTAATTTTAAATTGGATAACTCTTCCACTCGAAATCCCGCATAGGTAAGCAAATACACCACCGCACGATCCCGGCGATATTTCTCCTCAGGATCGACTCCTCGGCTTTGAACTGGTTTTTTCCGCATCCGATGCAATAAGTCCTCGAATTCTTCTTCCGTCAGCCACATGATTTTTTCGTTATCTTCATCGGCTGATTTTAAATCCTGGATATCTTTCATTGGGTTCTGTTCAATCTTATGGTGTTCCACCGCCCACGCATAGAAGCTTCGCAACGAATTCAGACGGCGATTGATCGTGGAAATGGCCAACGGTTTCCCTTCCGCCGGATTTAACATTTGATGGATCCATTTGCGAATGTCAGCCGGCGTGACGTAATCACTTGGACGGATATGTAAATCATTAAAAAAGATATTTAAGTCATTCGTATAGGAGATGATCGTGTTTGGGGATGCTCCTTTTTCCTGAAGGTAGGTAACATACTCATTTAACATCTTTTCCACCCTTTCACTTATACGACGAGTTTAAAAGGATTCGAAGAGCAAATAATCGCTTCGAAAAATAACATTATATGGCGAGTATATCATAAAAAAGAATCAATTGTTAGTCATATAATGTATATTATGTGACTAGTTTAATCATATATAAATAGCACACTAAAAATACAGATAAATACCTCGTGTCAAATTTGATTTTAAAAATTTGATTGTCATAGCAATGATATACGAAAGTTAAAGAACTTTTGACGGAATTGGATCAGGAGCAGAAATACACAGAGAAAGTCCTAAAGAAAGCAATGATCTTCCTCATACAGTCCCTAACAAAAGTCTACAGAGACACACATCAGAACGCAAGAGTGTCAAGGAGTTCTCTCAGCATATTATCGCTTTGCCTTAGTATTACCTCCCTCTAGAAATGTTGATTTATCAAGGCTTTTCGGCCCCTCAGGGGTGTCCAAAAAATATTTTTCGACAAAATCTCTTACATCCTTTTTCAGTTTTGTGGATATCTTACAGACCTAGGGTGCGCTTCGCGGCCACGGCTGGTTATATTTTCCTGCCGTGGGGGGGGAAGCGTATTCGATGCACCCTTTGGATCTCCGCGTCGCTGATGAGGACGAACCCTCCCATGTCTCCGGGCGTCTTCGCGCCAACATTCCCTCGTTCGGTCTCGTCATCAGGCGGAGGCCGGCCAAGCTCCTTTGGGGACTCAAGGTCGAATGGATAAAATCACGCCAGCTTCTCCGGTGTCATCCTGTTGTCCAACGATTCTTCCGTTCGCAGGGGGAGGCCTTAGGCCGCCCGTTGCACCTGGGACAAGACGTCCTGTTTCATTCGCTCCGCGTCAAAGGCTTGTTTCTTCGTACAAATCGCAAACAGCACATTCAACAGCTTCCGGCACAAGGCGACGATGGACTGCTTTCCGGTCAGCGGGTTGACGGATCGGGTCGTGTAATATTCATGCAGCTCGCGAAACGCCTCGTTGTGCCGGATCAGCGGAATCACCGCCCGAAACAGCACCGAGCGCAGCCGTTTCCGTCCCCGTTTGGAGATGTGCTTTTGCCCTTTGCGCTGGCCGGAGGAGTTCTCCTTGAGCGTCAGGCCCGCCAACTTCACCAATTGGCGCGGGTCCCGATAATGGGCGAAGCTGCCGATCTCCGCCAACAGATCGATAATCGTGGCGTCTCCCAACCCGTCGACCGTTTTCAGCCATTGATACTCCATCGTCGTTTGAACCAATGCCTTCAACTCGGCATCCAACGCGGCGATCTCAAACCGGGCCATCGTCGTCTCTTCCGTCACCCCAATCGAGTCCTTCGCGGTGTTGATCAACGCCTGAATTTTGGCCTTCTGCGGGCATTTCATCCCTTCGCTTTGCCGGTACACCTCAAGAAGCTCCTCCACCGTCCGGCCGGCCATATCAGCCGGAAGCGGCGTCCACTCCAACACCGAAAGCGCCGTTTTCCCCAAGTCACGAAACACGGTCCAAAACTCTGGAAAATACCGATCCGTCCAGCGGACGATCGCGTTTTTCACCGCCGTCTGTTCCTTGCGGAGCTTCTCTTTGAGCGTGCTCCCCACGCGCAAATCGGCTTCAATCTCGTGCAGCAGCCGGGGAACGAGGAATCGTCCGTCTTTTGCCAGTCTGGCAATGACCAGGGCGTCTTTGGCGTCGTGTTTCGTCGGCAGGTTGTCATCGAGTTCTTTCGACCGGCACACATGCGCCGGGTTGACCATGACCAACGGGATCCCGTGCTCCTCGAGGAAGTAGGCCAGGTTCAACCAGTAGTGCCCGGTCGGCTCCACGGCGACGATCACCTCTGACTTCCCAAACGCTTGCATCGCCCCCTGAATCGCTTTATACAGCTGTTGAAACCCCTCTTTCGACTGGAAGATCGGGAACGACTTGCGAAGCACGCGCCCCCGGTCATCCACGAAGCAGGCGTAGTGGGTTCGTTTCGCGATATCGATGCCCACGACAAGCGTTTGTTCCGTAACTTGATCAATTTTATAGTTTTGTGTACAATTCATCTGAAGTCCTCCTTGGCATGATGGTAGGTATTGTTTGACACCCCTGCATCATACCAAGAGGGCTTTTTTTGATCAAGTCCCCGGAAAAGCTCCTAACGGGAATGCTCCTTGACACTTCCGTTTTTTGATAACATTATGTTTCGATCAGAGAGCTTAACGGACAAGGAGTCTTACCGTAATTACCAATCCTTTTTAAGTGTAATAAATACAAATTTATATAATAATTGGAAATTGATCATCTCTTTCCTTGCAACAATTAATAAAGAATTCGGGATTTTTAGTACTTATAGTCAAAGAATGTAAACCACCAAATGTATTTTTAATAACATTTTCTACTTCCCATATGGTTATATCATCAACACACTTAAGAATTTCATCTATATTAAAAGATTTATAAATACCTAGGAGTTCTTCCTGTCCAAAGAAAAACATGCGTTGCATGATATTCTCATTTGAAAATACCAATTCACTTTTAATTGCTGTTTTACAGCGATTTAATTCATCTAGAGTAAAACCATTTTCTTTGATATCCTTAATAATACTAATTATAGTATCGTATACTTTTTTTAAGTTGTCTTCACTTGTAGAAGCTATTACTCTAAGTACCCCTATTTCCTCAAATATGATAGTTTGTGAATATACACTATAGACTAATCCCTTTTCTTCACGTAGGGTTTGATTTAAACGAGAGTTTCTTCCCCCACCTAAAAGGTGATTCAGGATAAAGTAAGCATAGTAATCCCGCATAGGGGTTTTAGATGAAACACCTGGGAATACAAAGCAAATATGTGACTGATAATCAGCAGTATGTATATAATTAAATCCTCCTTTAAATGTTACTGGACTTAAGGTTTGTTTTTGTATAACTCCTTTAGGAATAGATTCTAACATTTCTATCAATTCAATTAATGCGTTTTCTTCTATATTTCCCGAAATTGAGACCACGGTATTACTAGGTGTATAAAATTTTTTATAAAAATTATAGACTTCATCGATAGTAAATGATTTTATATTAGATACTGTTCCTAGAATATCAAAAGCATAAGAACATGGACCAAGCGCCTGCATTAATGACTCTATTTTCACTCTCTCTAATGTATTGTCCTGGTATCGATAAATTTCCTGAATTACAACCTGTTTTTCTTTGTCAAAATCTGCATCAGAAATTGAGAAAGAAAAAATCATATCTTTTAATATACGGATAGCTTCTTTTAAATGTTCACTCAGAATCTGCACATGGAAACAAGTTAATTCTTTTCCTGTAAATGCATTCATTTTTCCACCTAATGCTTCGATATAAGTATTTCCATACATATTAGAAAAATTAAGTTGGTTTTTAAACAACAAATGTTCAATGAAATGAGCTATTCCATTCGTCTCTTTTGTTTCATGTTTCGTTCCTACATGAACCATTACTCCAATAGAAACCGATTTAGCGTAGGGGATTTTGTCAATTAGTAGACGAAGACCATTAGACAAACATAGTTTCCTCATTTAATTCTCCCCCTTGCTCCTGTATAAACATTTGAAAAGCAATATCTGGATTCTCGGTATTATGTTTTCTTAAAAAAGACACGTAGTCTCCTTCATATAGAATCCTACCTTTATGTAAAAAATGTATTTTACAATCAATAAACTCTAGTTCATGGAGAATATGAGTAGACATAATAACCAACTTACCTTTTTTGACCAAACGGTTAATACTACTAAGTACGTAATTTCTAGTGTCAGGATCAATACCAGCAGTAGGTTCATCAAAAATATACAGTTTTCGTTCAAGTTGACAAACTGATTTGATAATAAGCCATCTTCTTTCTCCAACAGACATATCTCCTATTCTTACATCCCATAATCTATTCAATAGTTCTTTTTCTCTTGGCGTTAAGGATTCAATAAATGTCTTTAAACTTTTCGAAAAAGAAAAAGGTGTATCGCACTTAAGAATTAGGCGAACAATGTCCTTACCTTTCATAATCGACGGAAGAGGAACACCTTGCATTTGATATACAACATCCTCTTCTGCAAATGGACTATGAAACTGTGCAGAAGGTATAACACCACTTATAATATCTAATAATGTCGTCTTTCCGGCTCCGTTTAATCCTACAATTACATTTAATTTATTTGGATCAAATTCAATACATAATTGGTTTAAAACAGGGGATGAACGACCTTTATAGTAATGAGTTAGAGAATTTATTTTCATATTTTCTTCTCTCTCCTTTTTATTTATATTCGACCTGCTTTAGGTGTAATATCTATTATTTTATAAGAAAAGACTCCTATTAAAATATAAACACCCATGATCACTACTAATGTATACGATAATGTTATATCCCAAACATGATTAGAAACTGCATCTGAAATAAGTTTAGATACATTTAGTATAAAACTAGCAGGATTTAATACTAATAAGCTTTTATGATTCACCTCAACATTTGCAAAATATATAAGAGGAAACATCAAAATAGTAAATATCGGCGAAATAGTTTCCTGACGATACGGCAAAGAACTTATCCATAGAAAAAGAAAGAAAATAGGTAGTGGTACTATAATAGCTACTATGATTGCAATGCTTAATACAGAAAATACAGGTTGGTGAAACAGTAGAGCGCTTGCAGCAGTAAAAATAACAAGATTGATAGTGACAAAAAACCATTGTGACCCAATCTTTCCTAATATAATTGGTAGTTTATTACGAGCAATAAATTTAAACATCTTCAGAAAACCATTATCTCGAAGCATTAGAATAGAAATCCCTACACCGCTTATTGCGGTAATTAAAATCATAAAACTCCAATATAAAAAAATATTATTTTTAAATGATTGGAAGTTTGGAGGATTAGTCAACCAAGAAAGATGGTTAAATACCATGAAAAACAAAGGAATAACAAGTGTCCAAAGTAATGCGATTTTGTTATAAAAAACTTCTTTGTTAAACAAAATAAAAAACTCCCAGCTTTTTCTTAACATAAAACCACCCCTCATCTATTCTTAAATATATTTAACAAACAACTCATTCTTTCATACTTTGAAATACCTATTTTTTCGAAGGTTGGGATGTGTACGTGGTTTATGATGATCCTAATTAATCTAAACATCTATTTTTCTAACTTTACTTCGTATTATAATTACCGTCTGACGAACGATTTTCATCGTTTGGCTGGTAATGTATTTTTATAGATGTCTATTCTATGGAAATGGTATAGGTTTATGTTCGTTAGGAAAGTTATATTGACCGAGTACTTTTGAAAATATCACCTCTCTAGGATTAATTATTTCCGTTAACATATGTGGATATCCTTTATTTGTTAGAATCTTTACGATTTTTGTAGGCACACCTTGCAAAACACAAGGGATGAAGGCGCATAAAATATCTAATTGTAAATCTTGGGAAATATTCTTTATATAGGTCATAAAATGGGATTTTAAATCAACGTATTTGTTCTCATAATCAACCAATTTTGAATGTTCAAATAAATAGCTATAGCTTTCTTTTAATTTACTAGGTGTAAAAGTGTTAAAAAAGTAACTTGAATAATAATGCGGATCAGACATCGGGGCATTCAACTTATCCTGTTCTTCCTCACATGCCCCCTTAAAAATAATATCATCATCATCCAAATAATATTTATTCGCTCTTTCTCCAAAAAATTGGAAAAACTCCTCTAATGACTTAATTATTGCTTCTTCTAGACTCCAGCCAGCGCTTACCCCCATAGCCATATATTTCTCTCCTAATCCCAGAGAAAGAATGACATACAAATAAGGATGAAGGGAAATATCGAAAAAAAAGATATCATCCACAAATTTTTTTGCCCTATTTATAAGTTCTTGTATTGTCCTGCTTGTAATTGTCTCCAATCTAATTTGTCTTCCTGGTGATTGAGTAAGCCAATTATGTATAAGACACTGTCGTTCAAAAAATTCTAGAAAGGCCGTATTTATAGTTTTAAAAGAACTAATGTGTGATGCGACTCCACACGAATCGCTATAATAATTAATATCTTCCACCTCATCGTCTGTAAAAATTCTCGCATCACGACACAGCAATACCTTTTTCAGAGGGACATCAACAACCTCAAGCGTTACTAGATCCAGGGCCTTTACTGTTTTGTTCTTAAAATTACCCAAATTAAGGTATAAAGAGAGACGTTCAATATGTTCCCCTAAAGCAGCTTTAGTGACTCGATTAATTTGAAAATGAGTAGCTCCACCATGCGCACCATCTAATACACTAGGTATAGCACTTACTTTTTTGGGAGCATCTTGAAATAGAGAACGATATACACGCATTTCCTTTAATAAAAACGGGGCGCCGATTTTATGTACTTTGTACATTGTTTTATCACCTCATATAAAAACACAGTCAGGAATATCTAGTAATTCCTTTTCTGATATCTTAATAGTTTCTTGATTAATTTTTCTTTCAATACGTAAGTATTGTTTAATGGGAACATGATTATACAAATCTAATGAAAATACTTTGACACATTTTAAAGCCGAGTAGAATTTGTTTTGTAGTATAATAACATGTAAATTTGTTAACCATAAAGGAAAGCAGTTTCTAATATCATTATTAGTATTAATATTAATTTCTTCTCTCGTGTATATATATCCAGGTAATGATTTTAACTCCAAAAGATAAGATAATTGTTCTTCATAATTTTTTTCTGGATACTTTTCATTTAGATAACTTTTTAAAATTTCATTAGATTCCTTTTGCCATCTTAGAACATATGCCTCCTCGAGCGACTTTTGGATTGCTTCTTGCAAATGAAAGGATGAACCAACTCCGCAACAAATGATTTTTCTCTCCGTATATACTATTGCAAATACAACATAAAGTGGCGCAAAGCTATCATTTACAAACAATTCAATGGATCCAGGCATTTCTTTGAAGTGATGGTATATGGGTATATTTTCCAACATATTATTTGATCTTAAAGTGTATCCCTTTTTCCCATACCAAAAAAGAAATAAGGCATTCTTTTCAAGTAATTCTTTTATAGCAATTTTTACTGCTTGGTAACTATCTGGATGAGTTGCAGTTCCGGTTGTATCAGATGGATACGGTCCTTCAGTTTGATAAGTGGTATATTCGTAAGGGAGATAAGCAGGAGCATTTCTTATAATATCCCATGTAAGAACTTCATCATTTTGATTTTTATATCCTCCTAATAATAAATTTCTCCTCTCAATCATTTCAGAGAATGACTTTCTTATAGCAAGTTGTTTAGAGAATGCAATTGCATTTGCACCATTCGGACTCATATAGCCATCCTTAACAAGCAAACCAACCATAGTAAACGCAGGATATACAGCATTTTCTATAAATAGCGAATCCGGTTTATTGAAATGGTTCCTTTGTATATATTCAAATAACATATTTCTTACCCCCATCATCTTTTCTTGCCAAACCACTGAAGTAGTACGACAGGGGCCAAACGAACATTCAACCCAGCTAGATAAGTGATAGCATTATCATTGAAACCGGACCAGCATAGATCTCCCAATTCTTTATTTACTTCTCTTAAACTTTCACGAAAACTTTGTGCCATTAGCCCAACTTCTATTAATGCATGTCTATAACCCCTTTTCCGGTATTTTGTTACAGTCCTTCTTAAATCAATTGCATAAGCCATAGCAAAAGGTGAAATAAAATCATCTAGGCAAATAGCCACTTTAAGTTGTTCTAAATCCCTTTTATTCCAAGTTTTAATTCGATACATAGAAATAGAAAAGGGATTAAACATATAAACACCCGGATTAGGTAAAGAGGTAATAGATTCTTTCCGTAGTACAAATAATAATGGCATCACTGGATATAGACCACCCGCTGACCCATACCTTTTTGACATAGTTCCTTCTCCTCTTCCGAAGGCTTTGTACATAATATTCCCTAAAGTTATTTCATCCATCTGGTATGATAAGTCATAATTACGGGTGCTACCTTCTATATATGTTGGCTCAGCTACTAATGGTATCTCTTCTTCAAACGTATCTGGCAGTATATCTGTATACTCGACTTCCCCTAACCATGCCATTACCTCTGAACTTATAAAGTTACTCGAAGTCTCCTTTGGCTTAAAAAATACTGTCGATTGATGAAAATGAATAATATCTGTTAGTACCTTTTGAGAAAGCGCACGCTCTTGAAGAATATCCCAAGTTACACGTTTTCTTGCTTTCGATTCATAAATATTTTTATTCATAGCAATCACACAACTCCCAATGAATTGGATTGTCTGTATGCAATTCTTTCGTAATTAAATCAAACATACTGCTTTCTAAAAACGCTTCGGCATGAACAACAGGGGTTTCATCTAATAAAATTAATTTACTTATTCGATTTGTTATTTGTGTCACAATATTAAATATATTATTTTGGGTGAGTGGAGTTGTAATAGGAAAAGAAGGTCGTTCCGCGTATAAACTATCTATCATATGTTGATAAGTTATATTACCTTGATTAGAAATTCGAATCTGTGATTCAATATAGGATATATGACATATATGACACGGGGATTTTAAAAAACCATTATATAAAGCATCCATATAAAATGTATAGTTATATACATACGTAAATAATAAAAAGGACTGTTCAAAACCTTTTACGCGATCGCGAATTTCTCTTGCTTTTTTCCGATTATACGGGTTCAAAAATACTACAACTAAATCTCCGTTTTCTACTATAATTTGTTCAGATTCCAGATGTTTATCACATAGACTAGAAATCTCAAGAGCATGTCGGTAATCTGTTTCTAAAATTTGTTTGATATATAAACCTACCTCAGGGTTATTAGTATATAGCCTAATTCTCTTTATTCCTAAATTTGGTTTAACTTTTTCCTCTATAATTTGATATGTCTTTAAAAATATTAACGCTTCTTTTGTATCTTCTCCAAATGTTTCTTCGAATTCTTCATAAGGTAATAGTGAATTTCCGTATTCATCCCATTTCTTTACAAAATTTTTTAACCTAGGCTCATTAATCCGCACAATGCCTTTTGCATTCTGTAATACTATTTCACCTGTTTCTAATTCATGTAGAACATATTGATTTAATTTATAATAAGTTTTATCTTCAAG